>JBLHMK010000025.1:0-24826 GCA_047621945.1 Flavobacteriaceae bacterium | reverse complement strand
TAATTGATGTTCTTGAAGCCCTCGAAGATAGGAAGAGAAGATTTTCCGAAGAGGATTGGTTAGTTATTTCAGGTACTGATCACGCAGGACGAGATACTGGTCATGGTGGTGGTAAAGATGATCCAGCTCGAAGGAATATATTTATCATCGCTATTCAAGATAAGCTAACTGGAACTCTTGTAGAGGGAGGAAACATTATGGATGTGAGGCAACTGTTCTCTGTTTTTTTGAAAATAAAACTTGATCAGGATAAACAATTAGATGGTGTATCTTTGTTAGACTACTAAACACAAAACAATTACATGAAGAATTTGATTTGGATGTTAATCTCTTTATTGGGGATTCAAACAGCTATTGCCCAAGAAGGAAGAATTCACGATTGCGCTAAACATAAAATGCAAAATATTGCGGCACTTAAGTCTGGTGCGAAGAGTTTAAGTGATCAAGATAAGTATGACATGCATTACCTTAAACTTGATTTGGAGCTCGATAATTTGAGTACAACTATCGATAGGGGACATGCTAAACTAGGAGCGACAGTTTCTGCTTTTACATTAGATATTTTTGTTTTGGAGTTAGCTAGTTCTTTTACCGTGGATTCAGCTAAAATTAACGGAGTAACAGTACCTATTAATAGGATTGCTGACGAATTACAAATTTTCCCTTCTACGAGTCAAAGTCAGGGAGCCATGCTTGAAGTTGATGTTTATTATCATGGAAATCCTCCTAGTGGGGGTGGCTTTTTTGGTGGAATTTTCAATGATGATTCTCCAAGTTGGGGTGCTAATGTTACTTGGACTTTGAGTCAACCATTTTCATCTCATACCTGGTGGCCAGCAAAACAAGTGCTTACGGATAAAATTGATTCCAGCGAAGTATGGTTAACGGTTCTCGATTCCTTGAAAGGTGGATCAAATGGGGTACTTCAACAAGAGGTGAGTTTACCCGGTGGTAAAACTAGATTCGAATGGAAACATAATCATCCAATAGCCTATTATTTAGTGTCTTTAGCTGTAGGACCTTACATCGACTACAGTTTTATGGCGCCACTGCCAGGCACTACTGATAGTGTATTTATTCAAAATTATATATACGACAACCCTCTTACGCTTCCTAATTTCTTAACGGATATTGATGAAACTGCTGATATGATGTATGTATTTTCGGATTTATACGGATTGTATCCTTTTAGAGATGAAAAGTATGGGCATTGTATGGCTCCATTGAGTGGGGGCATGGAGCATCAAACCATGACCACTCAAGGTTTTTTCGAAAGAGGTTTAACGGCACATGAATTGGGTCATCAATGGTTTGGGGATAATGTAACCTGTGCGGATTGGGGACATATATGGGTGAATGAGGGCTTTGCTTCTTATAGCGAATATCTCTATTATCAATCTTTGAATCAAAATAGCGCTCAACAGCGAATGGCGGGCGTGCATACTAATGTGATGAGTCAAGGAAATGGTAGTGTATATGTTCCATTAAATAGTCAAGATGACGATGGTCGAATATTTAGCTCGCGATTGACCTATGATAAGGGCTCTGCATTGGTGCACATGATAAGACATTGGGTGAATGATGATACGCTGTTTTTCGAAGCATTGAAGACTTATCAAATTGATTTTGCTAATTCAACATCAACTGCAGAAGATTTCATTTCAATTGTTGAATCAGTTACGGGTGTTTCAATGGATGAGTTCTTAGATCATTGGTACTATGGGGAAGGATTCCCTACCTACAGTGGACGCTTTAATGAGATTGGCAACCAGATAATTGTTCAAATTAATCAAAGTACTTCACGACCAAATACAACACCTTTTTTTAAAAGTGCAATTGAATTGGAAATTGAGTTTATGGACAATACGGATACAATCATCTATGTAATGCATAGCATGGGCAATCAGTCCTTTCTATTTGATATAGATAAAGATATTTATGATGTGCGAATTGACCCTGAAAACTGGGTCCTTAACGAAGAAGGTAATTTTGTATTTGATGCAAGTCTGAAGCATACAGGAATTTCTTCTTTAACAGCATTCAACTCTTTCGCTAAGCTATATCCAAATCCAAGTACCAATCAATTTACAATTGAGTTAAATGATGAGAACGCTGAGATGATGGTAATCGACAATGTAGGCCGAGTAGTATTGGAACAGCATCTTATTGGAAAAACACACACTATTCAACATAATTTAGCTTCAGGAATATATTCAGTATACCTAAGTAGTCAATCTACAGAAGTAGTTCAACAGTTGTTGGTCCCATAAATGACTAGTGTAGTTTTTTAAAGCAATTGATGAATTTCATCATTGCCATAATATTGCTGATTTTAATCTTACCCATCATGAATGCCATTTGAGCATTAGTGTGACCAAGTTCTACATCTTCGTAAACTTTATCAGTACAGCTAACTAAGCATTTTGGATCGCCTTCAAGACCTTCAGCAACCTTACAATTGTCGTCTTCAATTTGTACGGAGAATTGTCCTCCGTTGTCTCCACTAATATCAAAATGGAAAAGGATGTTTAAATCATCATCTACTTCTTCGGGTAAAAAACGGTCTTCTAATGAAAGGATAATTTCTCTAGCTGTAGTCATTTGTCTATCAAACGTTTGTTAGACACAAATATAGGAAGAAATTATTCTTTATTTAGCCATTAGAAAATGTAAAAATAAATAGCAATCAACTCCTAAGTGCCGAAGACATTCCTTATGTTTGATAAGACAATGAAGGTAGCGTTGATTCATATTCGATATGTGTATAAAGGAGGTTTAGAAACCCGTCTTTTTAATTACATCGATTACTTTTTAAGTAGAGGAGATGAAGTCCATTTATTTACTTCTAAAATTGCCCCTGAAATAGTACCTCCTAAGCACTTACACATTCATTTAATTGACCTTAAACATTTTCTTAAACCAGTGCGTAATTTCTTTTTTGATAAACGATTGAAGAAAGAGCTTAACAGGGATGATTTTGACTTTATTCTTTCTTTGGAAAGAACATCTCGTCAAAACCATGTAATTGCGCCAAGTACGCATCAGGGATATTTAGAAGCTAAGGGTGATAGATTTTATGATCTTGTCGACTTTGTGCAACTCTATCTAGATAAGAAAGCATTTAGAAGTGCTAAGGTTATTTATGCATGCTCTCAAATGGTTAAAAATGAAATTATTTCTTATTACAAAATTCCACCAGACGATATTAAAGTGCTTTATCCTCCTATCAACTTGAAGCAATTTCAAGGGAAGAATCAGCTTACAGAATTTAAGCTAAAGCATAAGCTACAAGAAGAAGATAAGTTGTTTTTATTGGTTTCAACAAGTCATAAACGCAAAGGATTAGATGTGCTTGTTAAGGTATTTAAATCCTTACCTTCAAATTATAAACTATTAGTTGCAGGAACCGCTTTTGAAAGCACAAACCCTCAGATCATTTCTCTTGGATTTGTAAAAGAAATGGCAGAGGTATACGAAGTAGCACATGTTCTGTTGCATCCTGCGGTATACGAACCGTTTGGACAAATCATTACAGAAGCCTTTGCTGCACATGTGCCAGTTATTGTATCGAGTAAAGTAGGAGCCAAAGAATTAATTAGTCCAGAAAGAGGTCTAATATTAGGTTCTTTATCGCCTGAATTATGGAAAGAAGCGATATTAAATTTGAATATGGAAACATTCTCGTTTGAAGGAATCGATGAGCTCTTAGCTGATTTGGCTTTAGACTCGCACATGAAGAAAATGTTAAATTGGGCAATTCTCAAAAAATGATAAAATAAGCATTATTTTAGATGCAGAATACGCTAAACTATTGTGAAAGCGGAAAAAGAATACGAAAGATGAGTGAAAAAAAGTTGTTATTGGAAGTAAAAAATTTAGTAACTGAGTTTAACACAGATGAAGGAAGTGTTAAAGCAGTTAAGGGAATTAGCTTTACGCTATACCGTGGTGAAACTGTTGGTATTGTTGGAGAGTCCGGTTCCGGTAAATCGGTAACATCACTATCTATTATGCGTTTGATTCCTTCACCTCCGGGAAAAATAACTTCAGGAGAAGTAATCTATCATACCAAGGACGGCCAGCAAATTGACTTGCTTAAAATTTCTGAAGAGGAAATGAGAAAGTTCAGAGGGAATGATATCTCCATGATTTTCCAAGAGCCAATGACCTCGCTTAATCCTGTGTTTACTTGTGGAGATCAAGTAATGGAAGCTATTTTGCTCCATCAAAATGTAGATAAAAAACGAGCTAAGGAAATAACACTAGAGATGTTTGAGAAGGTACAATTACCTGATCCTCCAAGAATGTTTGATGCTTACCCTCATCAGTTATCTGGTGGTCAAAAGCAAAGGGTGATGATTGCGATGGCAATGAGTTGCAACCCTGACATATTGATTGCCGATGAGCCTACAACGGCCTTAGATGTAACTGTGCAAAAGACCATTCTGGAGTTAATGAATGAGTTGAGCAATCAATTAGAAAGTTCAATTATTTTCATTACTCACGATTTAGGAGTGATTGGAGAAATTGCAGACAGAGTTATTGTGATGTATCAAGGGAATATTGTTGAAACAGGAGATGTACTCGATATATTTAAAGACCCTAAACATCCATATACAAGATCTTTATTGGCTTGTAGACCTCCATTAGGAAAGCGTTTAAGTACGCTACCAACTGTTAAAGACTTTATGAAAGTGGAAGCGGATGGAACAATCACAGAGTTAAATACTTCAGTTGCTGATGCGATTAGTAAAGTAGTGGTTTCTGATAGTACGACGAAGGCCAGAATGGAAAGCTTGAAAGCCAAAACGCCAATTTTAGAAGTGCGAAATTTACAAACTTGGTTTCCTACTACAAAAAATTTCTTTGGTAAAACGACTTCATGGGTTAAGGCAGTGGATGATGTTAGTTTTAATGTATACCCTGGTGAAACTATGGGATTAGTGGGAGAGTCTGGTTGTGGTAAAACTACTTTAGGAAGAACGATTTTGAACTTAGCTCCAGCAAATGGTGGGGAGGTTTTGTTTGAAGGCCGAGATATCTTAAAAATGAATAGTGCGGAATTAACAGAGTTGCGTAAGGACATGCAAATTATTTTCCAAGATCCATATTCATCTTTGAATCCAAGAATGACTATTGGAGGGGCTATTCAAGAGCCAATGACTGTGCATGGTGTGTTTAGCAATGAAAAACAACGAAAAGAGAAAGTAGAGAGTCTTTTAAGTACGGTAGGATTAGATCCTAAGCACTTTAGTAGATATCCGCATGAGTTTAGTGGTGGACAGCGTCAACGTATTTGTATTGCAAGAGCATTGGCCTTAAATCCTCGCTTTATAATTTGTGATGAATCAGTATCTGCATTGGATGTATCTGTGCAAGCACAAGTATTGAACCTGTTATTAGACTTAAGAGAAGAATTTGGCTTTACTTACATCTTTATCTCTCACGATTTATCTGTTGTAAAATTCATGAGTGATCGAATGATTGTGATGAATCAAGGGAAGATAGAAGAGTTGGGCTTAGCAGATGATATCTATAACAATCCTCAAAAAGAATATACTCAAGGTTTGATTGGAGCAATTCCTAAAGGGGAATTGAAGGATATTGAAGCAAGAATTTTAAGAACTAAAAACGTTCAAGCGTAAATTTTCTAAAATCTATTTTATGAAATTCAGGTCGGTGTTGTCTCTGACCTTTTCTATATGAGTCGTGCTATAACAAGGTGCGCTAGGTTTTTTTGCCTGGTCTAACTTAATTCCTTGATGGGCTTAATTCATTGTTGGAATAATACCAAGTATTAAGCAAGTTACCCTCGATGTCAAATTCCTTAGTTTCACCTTCTAACAGATTGTTTTTGTACATCCATTCATAATGTAATTCTCCTGAAGGGAAGTATTCATTTGTTATCCCCTCTAAGCCTCCATTCTCATAGTTATATTCCCGGACTAATTCTCTGTCTAGATTATATTCTCGAGTAATACCCTCCGCAATGCCGTTAATATAATTATAGGTATACATAAGTTCTCCAGATTCGTGAAAGCCCTTACCATCTTCAAGCATTCCTTTTTCGTATATCCATTGCGTTTCAATTTCTCCACTAGGGTAGTAGCGATATGACAAGTCGTCGTGAACACCATCTACAAAATTATAATTGGATGATAGTGTACCATCATCGAAAAAACTTTGTCCTGAAACCAAAATGCCTTTGTCGTACGTCCATATCATTTCGCTTCCATCTGCTAAGTACTCTGTAGTATTTCCTTGAAGTACATCATCAATATAAAACCATTCATACTTGACGTTTCCTTCCTTATCGAATTCTTTAGTTAAACCGTTATACAAGCCATTTTCAATGCCATATTCGTAACGTAATTCACCTGTAGGGTGATACCCTTGACTTTCCTTTCCAAAATTTTGTATATACTGACAGGAAGAAGTGAAGAGTATAAAAGCTATTGCAATATATTTAAATCCATTCATAAGCTTACTTAATCTTGTCGAGTAAATTTTTAGAAATGGCTAGGAAATTTGCCTCAGTAACCATTCCTACTAAATTATTTTTATCATCTACTACGGGTAGACAACCAAATTGGTACTTTGTCATAATTTCCATGGCTTCTGTAAACTTAGCCCCAGGTCCTATGGTCATTGGGTCCTTTATCATAACTTCACCTACCGTCAGAGGCATCGCATCTTTTTGATGAATATGCTTCATATATGCTCTCAGCATTAATCGCGAAGTGGCTAGTCCAACTAGCTTCCCTTTTTTATTTTCTACAGCAACATATCGAATCTTTTGCCAGTCCATCATTTCACTTACCAGCTCTACAATGTCTTCTTGTTTTGCCGTAAATACTTTAGAGGTCATAAATTCTTCTACAAAAATCTCGCTAGGCTTCCAATCTTTGTTGTCTTCTAATTCGGCTAATTTCCAATTGTGTACGGGCATATTATCTCTTTGATTAATTATTGTTGAAGCGGTAATCGCGGCAAGAACTTCTTCTTTAGTTGCTTTTTTTACCAATTTATTGAAGGACTTTAGTTGCCAATAAGAACCTGTTCTTACATTGCTCACTCTTTCCTCTACTATACCAAGATACTCTTCTATTTCTTTCTTATCAACGTTTTGAAGCTTTAATCCTTCTTTTGCTATTGGGATTAATTCATTAACAATTAGATCGCCAGCTGCATAGCTTTTATTATCTAACCAAAACAACTTCGTATCCAATCCGTGAACAGATGCTTTAACAAAATTGTTTTTGGCTACATCAAAATCCATACGTTTCGTGATGTCGCCATATCTAGCATGCACGCCAACCATTAAGCCTAGCCAAAATGCAGCATTTGCCATTTCATCTTTAACCGTTGGTCCAGCAGGAAGCACTCTGTTTTCAATTCGTAAGTGGGCTTTTCCATCACTAATTCCATAACAAGCACGATTCCATCGGTAAACCGTAGAATTATGAACTTTTAATGCCATTAACTCAGGTGCTGTGCCCGATTTAACTTTTTCAAATACATTTTCATGAATATCGGTATTGAGCAATACTCTATACTTAACAATATCCTCTTTATAAATTTCTAAAATGGACTTCTCTAACCAATGATCACCGAAGGTCACTCGAGGACTCATTTCTCTTACATGATCTTTATGACTTCTAGTATCTACAGATTGAGAAAACAAAGCTATTCTTGTTTCCTTCCAAAGTCGTTTGCCAAATAGAAGGGGAGAATTTGTGGCACTTGCTAATATTGGAGCAGTGATTGCCTGCGCGATGTTGTACATGTCTACAAACTCATCAGGCTTTATCTGAAGGTGGACCTGGAAACCTGTATTTGCTGCTTCAATGAGCGGAGAGTCATGCTCAGAAACCAGCTCGTCTATTCCGCTTATTTTTAAATCATAGTTCTTACCTCTTAATTTATTAATAGAGTCACACAAGGCATAATAGCGCTCAAATGGCGTTAAGTTGTCCATGGTAAAGTCGAACTTCCTTAGGGTGGGTAGTATGCCCGTTAAAACGACTTGTATCCCTAATTCTTCAGCAGCATTATATGCATCATCTAAATTGTCGAGGATCTCTTTCTCCATCAAAGACAAGCAGTTTTTGGAAAATATTTGAGGAGTAGCGTTAATCTCCATATTGAATTTTGCTAACTCATAAGTGAATAATGGCTTATCTTTCAAAATCTCCATCATTTCAATATTCTTACCGATGGGCTTGCAGTGCTTATCGACGAGACAAAACTCTTGTTCAGCACCAATTCGAATTTTATCAATCTCAAACATGCCTTCATGTAGCATTTTGTTCAAGGCATGAATATCATTCAATAAGTGCTTTTCGAATGCTTGAAGTTGTTTAGCTGTTACTGTGGCTTTAACATTTGGTGCTCCCATGGTCTAATTGTATTTCTCTATGTAAGTAATAATGTAGCTGTGTAATTCGTCCAGGTCTTCATACCCCTTATCCAAAGGGATAATGGCATAAACGTTGTCTCCTAAATCCACTTCACTAGGCATGGATTCAAAGGGGTGAACGATTTCAGATTGATAATACAAGTCTGGTTCAAATGGAGGTGAACTGTGCTGAATGTATTTATGCACTAGCTCACGACTTTGATATTTTGTCATGTTTTCTACAAATGAACTTCCGCCATAATAGCTATTCAGATTGGCCACCAATATTGGATTTTCACCTTCTAAATCGAACCATAAGTAGTTTTCTAAAGTTCCTGGATTTTCTCGAATTTGAACATCACTCTCTTGTCGCAGAAAAGCACCATCTTCTTCATAAACGACAAAGTCGAATGTGCCCGTGTCTCCATAGTAGTAAATTGTACTTTGTGGATCAATAAATTTGTCATAATATGAATACTTCTCATCTTCAATAACAATATTCAATACCCGATCACTGTTATTAAAAAATCCGAGTTGCCGCTTAGGTGTACTCTCTCCGCAGGAGCTGAGGAAAATAATGAAGAATAGATAAAAAACACTTAATTTGGACATCCGAAGGGCTTATTGAGCTTAAAAATATTAAATAATATGAAACATCACTTATTAATTCTCTTATTTATTCTAGCTTATTTCGGAATTCAGGCACAATCGCCCTATAAGTTTCGATATGCAGTGGATGTTCCCATTGTGGCTGTTGGAGTTGGGGGTCTGATGGGCGGATTTATTCATGAGAAGAAACGAGACCCTTTGCAAGCAGTTGACGTGATGGCTCTAGATAGAATGTCGATTGGCACATTTGATCGAAATGCGACGTATTATTGGAGTCCAAAGTCTGCTCATTGGAGCGATGCATTAATGTACATGTCTACTGCCACTCCTTTATTGTTTTTAGCTGGAGAACCAAGTAGAAAGGGTTTTGGAATGGTAGCGGCTATCTCGGCTGAAGTCTTTTTGTTAAATACGGGACTTACTTATTTAACCAAGGAATTAGTGCAACGAAAACGACCGTTCTTATATAACAGTGATGCCCCATTGGAAGAAAAACTACTGAAAGGCTCAACCCAATCATTTTTTAGTGGGCATACTTCCACGGTGTCTTCTATGACCTTTTCCTTTGCCATGATGCATAGTCATTACTATCCTGATTCACAAATTAAGCCACTTGTTTGGTTCCTTGCAGGTGTTCTGCCAATGGCAACTGCAATTTTAAGAGTGAGGGCGGGCAAGCACTATTGGACTGATGTGCTTATTGGTTATGGGGTGGGCGCTTCAATTGGTGTTGGAGTTCCACTTTTACATAAAATCAAAATTAGAAAACGCTAGTTTAAGGCTTCGCCAAGTATTTGTTTAATTGATTGACTGTAATATAAATAAGTGGAGTATCAATTAATGCAATGCAAGCTTTAAAGATGTATTGCCCTAGAATAATTTGGAAGGCTACTTCTAAGGTAATTGCTTCTGATGTGCCCGTAAATTTGGGATAAATAATCAAGGCAATTATAACCACTAAGGTGGTATCGATTAACTGACTCAAAATAGTTGAACCATTGTTTCTTAACCATAAGTGTTTCCCTTTAGTTACTTTTCTCCAAAATTCAAATAACTTAACATCTACATACTGAGCAGTTAAGTAGGCGATCATAGATCCAAAGATAATGCCTGGTGCTAAACCAAATACCGTATCGTATGAATTGCCATCCACCGGTGAGTTCTCCCAAATGGGAAGGTATATACTGATTAATATTATTAGAACGGTAAAGACACTAACTAGAAATCCTGTCAAAACTAATGTTTTTGCGCGCTTCTCTCCATAAATTTCGGATATAACGTCGGTGACTAGAAAAGTAATAGGGTAGGCTATAATCCCTGAGGAAAGTGCCCAGCTTATTCCTAGTAAAGGTATTTCTAATGTAAAGAATCTTCCAGCTATGAGGTTGGTTAAGACAAGCGAGGCAATAAAAAAACCTGAAAGGATGAGAAGTACAATCTCAGATCTTTCAGGTTTTTGATCTCTTAGTTCGGGCTTCATTTTGCGAAGCTAGTTAAAAATCATCAAATGTAGAACTAGGGGTATTTGTTGGTTTTTCTTTATCTGTTGCCAGTGAATACCACGTCCATTCTGCAAGAAAACGATCTTCAATTATGTTTAGATCGTTAGCCGCTGATTTAGATATTTTAATAGCGATATTTTTTTCAGCATCTTTTGCTGAAACAGGTCCAACTACTTTTAGGTAAATCACTTTGTTGTTCATCAGGTTACGCACCTTTACGATTTGCTCTGCAGGGACATTGTTGACCATAGCGAGGTAAGCTCCACTGCTATTCCCATCTAAATAGTTACCGATACCCTTATCCTTATTTAGCTGGTTTTCTCCGCTACCATAACTGTCAAATAGTTGTTTGTATAGCAATACATCTTCAGCCATAGCTACCTCAGTTACTTTGGGAGTAATGATTTTTTTCTTCTCTTTCAATAAAAGTGATTCCTCTTCAGCTGCTGATATTGAAAACAAGGCCTCATCATTAACGTTAATCTTTTTAACTTTTAAATCTTGTCCAATATCAATGTTTGCATTTTCTAAATTATTCAAACTGATCAAATCCGTTACCTTAGTGTCATAAATCTGAGAAATAGAAAACAAAGTTTCTTTAGTTTTAACTACATGGATTTTGTAATTACTGTCATCTATCTTTGTAGGAACATTCTTAACAGGGATATTTAGGACTTGGCTAGGCTTTATAATCAAATCATCCAAGACTAATGGGTTTGATTTTCTTATTTCATCAATACTTAAGTTGTATTTCTTTGAAATGAAATATAAGGTTTGACCTGGCTCAACTGTATGCAATATTTTGTCAGAAACGGTTTGACCTATCGCACTCAGTGAAAAGAAAAATACGATCAATAATAAACTCACTTTTACTTTCATAAACTCAATATTTACTTAATTTTGTTAAATATATCCCAATATCGTAACACCATACTAAAATTGCACCAATGAAATATCCACTCTACCTAGTCTTAACGTATATTTTAATGAGCATGGTATCTGGATACGCTCAAAATTCAGATTCAGTTTTCATTGAAGAAAATATTGAAATCGAAGAAGAAGTCTCTAATGGCATGAGTAATAAAGTGGTTTACTTGTTTGAAATCCATGATGAAATTGGCCCTGGAGCAACACGAATTACACAAAGTGCGATAAGTGCTGCTATCGAACAAAAAGCAGATTATTTGGTCTTGGATTTAAATACCTATGGAGGTCTAGTAACTGATGCAGATAGCATACGTACAAAACTAATGCAGTGTCCTATTCCAGCTATCGTATTTATTCGAAACAATGCGGCTAGTGCTGGTGCCTTGATTTCAATTGCTTGTGATAGTATTTACATGCAGACGGGAAGTACTATTGGTGCTGCTGCTGTGGTTCGGGAAGACGGTTCTTATGCCGAAGAAAAATATCAATCTTATATGCGGAATAAGATGCGGGCTACTGCTGAAGCTACAGATAGAGATCCAGATATAGCTGAAGGGATGGTTAATCCAAATGTGGTTATAGAAGGAGTGACTAAGGAAGGTGAAATTATTACCTTCACTGTAGAGGATGCTTTAAAAAATGGCTATTGTAACGCCAAGACAGAATCTCTAAAAGAGGTTTACGAAGCTATGAACCTCGATAATCCAACAGTCATTAAGCACAAAATATCGACAACGGAAAAACTGATTCAGTTTTTAGTGAAGCCTGCCGTTTCAGGAGTACTATTACTAGTTCTCTTGGGAGGAATTTATTTTGAGTTACAAACTCCTGGTGTTGGGTTTCCTTTGGCTGCATCTGCAATTGCAGCTATTTTATACTTTGCTCCTCAATATTTAGAAGGGTTTGCTGCAAACTGGGAAATCATTCTTTTCATTGTCGGCCTCGGATTAATCATGGCCGAAGTATTCCTTATCCCAGGTTTTGGGGTGGCTGGTATTGCTGGTATAGGTGCTGTTATGGTAAGTTTAGCATTAGCACTATTGAAAAATATCGATGGATTTGATTTTACTTTTGTACCTGCTTCAGAAATTGGTGGAGCTTTCTTAATGGTGTCGAGTATAATGGTAATAGGTATAATCATGCTGATTCTTGCCAGTAAGAATATCGCTGAGTCAGGATTGTTTAAGCGTTTTGCCTTGTCTACAGAACAGAATAAAGAAGATGGTTTTGTAATAAGCGCGTCTAGTGAAAAAAGCTTGGAAGGGAAAGAAGGGCTTGTAACCGCAGATTTGCGTCCAGCGGGAAAAATTGAGATTGACGATGAACAATACGATGCTCAAAGTGATGGTGAATATCTACTTGTTGGTACTAAAGTAAAAGTTAAAAAACAACAAGGGGCCTATCTAATCGTCAATCAATTGCGGTCGTAATGAGCGTTATTGGTGTCATACCAGCCAGAATGGCGTCCACCAGATTCCCTGGAAAACCTTTAGTCGATATTGGTGGTAAAACCATGATACAAAGGGTGTACGAACAAGCAAAAAAGTGTGAAGCACTTGATGCGGTTTATGTGGCAACAGATCATCCGGCTATTGCAGATGAAGTAAAAAAATTTGGAGGCTTAGTTCAGTTAACTGCTTCTTCTCATGAAAATGGTACTTCTCGTTGCGCAGAATTGCTTACTAACTTAGAAAAAAAGCCAGCAGTTGTCATTAACATTCAGGGCGACGAGCCCTTTTTTAACCCTACTGATTTAGATGCATTGATTGCATGTTTTAAAGATTCATCAACTCAAATTGCAACATTAGTAAAACATATTGAAGTAGCTGACGAGCTTGAGAACCCTACGGTTGTAAAAGCCGTGTTTGACAAGAATGATAGGGCCTTGTATTTTTCAAGGGCTCCAATTCCTTTTAATAGAGAGGGGATTTCCAAAATGTCTTATAAGCATATCGGAATCTATGCCTATCGATTTGATGTTCTTCCTGAATTAGTAAAACTTCCAGCTACAGAATTGGAGACCATTGAGAAATTGGAGCAATTGAGATGGTTAGAAAATGGCTATACCATTAAGATCGCTGCTACCAAACACGATAGTAATTCAGTAGATACTCCTGAGGATTTAGAAAAGTTAAAGAGAAAATTTAATCTGTAGAAATGAATTTAAAAGTTTGGATTTCCGCTGCTAGATTAAGAACATTGCCATTGGCACTTTCAAGTATATTGTTTGGTAGTGCGTGTAGTTTATATTATGGCTCTTTCAATTGGCTCATATTCGGCCTAGCTATTTTAACAACTATATTTCTTCAAGTACTTTCTAACTATGCGAATGATTATGGTGATGCTGTTTCAGGTAAGGATGATGAAGGTAGAATAGGTCCATCCAGAGCTGTTGCAAGCGGTGAGATTAGCAAAGAGTCCATGAAAAAAGCCGTTGTTGTATTCTCCATTTTATCCTTGCTTAGTGGATTAAGTTTATTACTTGTGGCCTTTAAAGAGCATTGGCTTTTCCTTCTCCTTTTCTTGCTGATAGGTCTAGGAGCCATAGCCGCAGCAATAAAATATACTATAGGTAAAAACCCTTATGGTTATAATGTCCTCGGAGATTTCTTTGTATTTGTGTTCTTTGGTTTAGTAGGCGTTTTAGGATCTTTCTTTTTATACACCATGCAATTTGAATGGATCTTAGTATTACCTGCTATCACTGCCGGTTTTTTGTCAGTGGCTGTGCTAAATTTCAATAACATGCGTGATATTGAGAATGATGAAAAGACGGGTAAAATTACACTTGCAGTTCGTTTAGGATTGCAAAGAGCTAAACAATATCAATACGTGTTAATCGTACTTGGGGTTCTAAGTCTAATAGCCTTTGCGTTCATTGAAGGTTTCCGACTGCGGCAATATTTGTTTCTTTTTCTTGCGCCATTTTTCGCACAGATGATAAAGTCTATGATCAAGATTAACAAGCCTCATGAATTTGACCCATTTTTGAAGAAGACAGCCTTAGGAACATTTGGCTTGTCTATTCTATTTTTGATTAGCGTACTAATAGCATAAGATTGAAAGCTAGTTTTGAAAAATACCTATTAGAGTTTAAGAGACCAAGCGGAACTTCTAGGGGAGTTTTAAAAAAGAAATCGACCTATTTCATTACCATTGATAAGGGCAAAAACAAAGCCATTGGTGAAGCAGCCTTGTTTAGAGGTTTAAGTGCTGATGATGTGCCTGAATACGAGACTAAACTTCAAGAAGTTTGCGATCATATCGAAAAGTATCAGGACAATTTTCATGAAGAATTGAGAGACTTTCCGAGTATAGTGTTTGGATTGGAACAAGCTTTTTTGAAACTTAAGAATGCATCTGGATATTGTTTCGAGAATTCCTTCACTGAAGGTTCAAAGGGAATACCTATGAACGGTTTAATCTGGATGGGCGATCAAAATTTTATGCATGATCAAATTGAAGCTAAATTAGCTGATGGCTACTCCTGTTTAAAATTAAAGATAGGAGCTATTGATTTTGAAAAGGAAATGGATCTCTTATCGGAGTTAAGAAAGCGATTTACAACAGATAAACTTGAAATCCGAGTAGATGCTAACGGAGCTTTTTTGCCGCATGAAGCATTGGCTAAATTGGCTCGTTTAGCCGCTCTTGATTTACATTCTATCGAACAACCTATTCGTGCAGGACAAGTTTCTGAAATGGCTGAGCTTTGTAAAGAGACCCCATTAGCAATAGCGCTAGATGAGGAGTTGATAGGCGTTCAATCAATTGTTTCAAAACGGAATTTGTTAGCTCGGATAAGTCCACAGTATATAATTTTAAAACCAGCTTTAGTTGGGGGTTTCTTGGCATGTGACGGATGGATCAAACTTGCGGAAGAGATGAATATAGGGTGGTGGATTACTTCAGCACTAGAAAGTAACCTAGGATTAGAAGCTATAGCTGAATATACGGCCTCAAAAAATACCAATATGTACCAAGGTCTTGGCACAGGACAGTTGTTCACAAATAATCTGACAAGCAAGCTAGAAATTAGGGATGCAAAACTTTGGATGTCACAATCGTAGTTAATAGTTTTGCGCAAACAATAAGCACTTAAAAATGAATTCAAAACGACTTTTAGAGGTAGTTCAGGTTTTTTTTAAACTAGGTTGTATTTCTTTTGGCGGTCCAGCTGCTCATGTGGCTATGATGGATGAGGAAATTGTTCAGAAACGCAAATGGATAAGCCGAGAGCATTTTCTGGATTTAATGGGAGCAACTAATTTAATCCCTGGTCCTAACTCTACCGAAATGACCATGCATTGTGGTTATGAAAGAGCTGGAGTGCCTGGGCTTTTTGCTGCGGGAATTAGTTTTATTTTCCCTGCCGTTAGCATCACTTTACTTTTTGCTTTCCTTTACACTAAATTTGGACACTTGCCCGCAGTTGAACCTTTTATTATAGGTATTAAACCTGCGGTGTTAGCTATTATAGCTGGAGCAATTCTCAAGCTTGGAAAGAAAGCCTTAAAAAATTGGCAGTTGGGTGTTTTAGGGGGTCTAGTGTTATTGGCAAGTATACTCGGAGTAAATGAAATACTAGCATTGCTTTGCGCTGGGGTAGTGGGTGCATTGTTTTTCTGGTTGCAAGAAAAAAATATGCAAGAAAAAGCGATGTGGCTTTTTCCTTTCTTAAGTGTTCCTCAGGCTTCCTTACAAATTGAAAATTGGAAAGTTTTTTTTACTTTTTTAAAAGTAGGAGCCATTTTATATGGAAGTGGGTATGTGCTTTTTGCATATTTAGATGCTGAACTAGTGGGTAAGGGCTTATTGAGTCGAGGAGAGCTAATGGATGCCATAGCTGTTGGACAATTTACGCCTGGGCCAGTGTTATCTACTGCTACATTTATCGGGTATCAATTAGGTGGGCTAGGAGGAGCAATAGCTGCTACATTTGGTATATTCCTACCTTCATTTTTGTTTGTGTGGTTATTGAATCCGCTAGTAAGTAAAATGCGGGAATCTCGTTTACTTAGTCATTTCTTGGATAGTGTAAATATTGCTGCTGTAGCGATTATGTTAGCTGTTCTTCTAGTTATGGCGAAAGAGAGTATACTTAGTTGGCAAACGATAGTTATTGCAGTTGTAAGTTTTGCCTACACTTTTGGATATAAAAAATCGAATGCACTCTACACCGTTCTGGGTGGTTCAATTTTAGGCTATCTTCTTCATTTAATTACATAAAAAAAGGAGCCATTGGCTCCTTTTTTTATATAATTAAGTCCTTGAAACTTAGCCTAATACTTTGGCTACTGCATCAGCTGCTTCTTTTAATAAAATTACTGGAGTAACTTTTAATCCGCTTTCATCAATCAGTTGCTTACCTTCTTTTGCATTCGTTCCTTGTAGACGAACGATAAGTGGAACTGGAACTTCTCCAATTGATTTGTAAGCATCAACAATCCCTTGTGCAACACGGTCGCATCTAACGATTCCACCAAAAATATTCACAAGAATAGCTTTTACTTTTTTATCTTTTAAGATAATTCTGAATGCTTTTTCTACACGTTCTGCATTAGCAGTACCACCTACATCTAAGAAATTAGCTGGCTCACCACCACTTAATTTAATCATATCCATTGTTGCCATTGCTAGACCTGCACCGTTAACCATACAACCAACGTTCCCATCTAATTGCACGTAGTTAAGTCCAGCTGCTGCTGCTTCAACTTCTGTTGGGTCTTCTTCTAACACATCGCGCATTTCAGCCAAATCTTTATGGCGAAACAATGCATTCTCATCAAGAGAAATTTTTCCATCTACCGCAATGATTTGATTGTCTGAAGTTTTTAAACATGGATTAATTTCCACCATGCTACAATCGCTTTGAACATAAGTATTGTAAACCGCATGAAGGAATTTTGTCATATCCTTAAATGCCGCACCTGATAAACCTAAGTTAAATGCCATTTTACGCAATTGATATCCTAGCAAACCTTGTTGCGGGTCAATAAATTCTTTATGTACTAGGTGAGGAGTGTTTTCTGCTACTTCTTCAATGTCCATTCCACCTTCTGTAGAGTAAATGAATACATTCTTTCCAGTGTTACGATCTAAAAGTATAGAAACGTAAAACTCTTTGGTTTCGCTTTCTCCTGGGTAATAAACGTCTTGACCAATTAACACCTTACGAACCAATTTACCTTGAGGTCCTGTTTGTCTGTTAGTAATAGTCATACCCAAGATTTCTCCTGCTTTTTCCTTTACCTCTTCTAAATTCTTAGCTAATTTTACGCCTCCAGCTTTACCTCTACCACCAGCATGCACTTGGGCTTTGATAACGTGCCATGAAGTACCTGTATCTGCTGTTAATTTCTTAGCTGCTTCAACTGCTGCATCTTCACTTTCAACCATGATGCCTTCTTGGATTTTGGCACCAAATTTCTTCATTAACTCCTTCGCTTGATATTCGTGTAAATTCATTAGAATAGATTATTTTAAAATTCGCCCAAATTTACGTGCTTCGCCTATTAAAAACAATTAATTAACTACTAATTATCAAAACTATGTGCACAATTATGGAAACATAAGTAAGATGTAGTTACTTTTGCATCATGTTAAAAGCGGAAGGACTGGTTAAACAATATGGCGATTTAACTGTTTTGAATAAAGTTTCTATTGAGGTTTCAAAAGGTGAGGTTGTAGCTATAGTGGGTAGCTCGGGAGCAGGGAAGAGTACTTTACTGCATATCTTGGGTACGCTCGATAACGCTGATGCAGGATCTTTTTTTGTTGGCGATAAGGATGTATTTTATTTAAATGAAAAAGAGTTGGCAAAATTTAGAAATGAGGAAATTGGCTTTATTTTTCAGTTTCATCATTTACTACCGGAATTTACGGCTCTTGAAAATGTATGTATTCCTGCATTTTTGGGAAATAAACCTCGAAAAGCTGCTGAAGAAAGAGCTGAAGAGTTATTGGATTTCTTGGGTTTGAAAGATAGGGTCAATCATAAACCGGCCCAAATGTCAGGAGGAGAGCAACAAAGAGTGGCTGTAGCTCGAGCGTTAATGAATGAACCTTCTATTATTATGGCGGATGAACCTTCGGGAAACTTGGACACTAAAAATTCGGAAGATTTGCATGAATTGTTTTTTAAACTTAGAGATGCATATCAACAAACATTTATAATTGTAACACATAACGAATCCCTTGCCAATATGGCGGATAGAAAATTGACTATGAAAGATGGGAGATTCGTTTAAAAGTATAGATATGACAAAAAGAAAAGATTTTTATTGGGTAGAAGAAAGAGAACCACATTTGGATAGAAGAAAGGAGATTTTAAAAAAGCATCCTGAAGTAAAGCAGCTTTTTGGTAAAAATCCTTACTTACCCTGGTCAACTGTTATTATGGTAATCATTCAGGTTGCCGTGGGCTTGAATATTTCAAAAATAATGGACCTGCCTTATTCTTGGGTATACTTCATTTTGCTTGCTTATTTTGTAGGAGCAACGATTTCACATGCCTTGTTTTTGGCCATCCATGAGATTACACATGGTTTAGCTTTTAAGAAAAACTCGGCGAATAACTGCTTGTCATTTATTGCAAACATTCCAATTCTATTGCCCTTCGCAATGTCATTCAAGGATTATCACGCTATGCATCACTGGGATCAAGGGGTAGATGGAATTGATGCAGATGTTCCCTTAGAGAGTGAAGCTAAATTTTTTAACAGCTTCATTGGAAAAATAGTGTGGTTTGTACATCAGATCATATTTTATGCTGTTCGACCGATGTTCGTTAAATCCTTAAAAGTGAATAAATGGTTTGTCTTCAATTTCATTTTCCAAATTGCAGCTATGGCTATAATATTGCCTATTGCTGGTTGGTGGGGCTTAGCTTACTTTGCTTTATCCTTAATATTTGCAGGTGGGCTTCATCCTACTTCTGGACACTTCATTTCTGAGCACTATGTATTTAAAGAAGGACAGGAAACATACTCTTATTATGGTCCTTTAAATTTGTTAACTTTCAATGTGGGCTATCATAATGAGCACCATGATTTTCCAACCGTACCTGGTAATAAACTTCCAGCCTTGAAAAAAATGGCACCTGAATTTTATGATAATCTACACTCTTATGATTCATGGACAGGAGTAATCCTCAAATTCTTGTTTGATAAGAATATCAATCTTTTTTCTAGAATGAAAAGAAAGAAAGAGTTTGCGGAAGGAAAAAAATAAGCACCTCATTTTTAACTAGTCTTTCTTTAGTTCTAGGTAAATTTACATGAGTATGTCAACGCCATTAATCAGCATTATTATGCCTGTTAAAAACGCAGGTCCGTTTCTTGAAGCCTGTTTAGATTCAATTCAAAATCAAAGCTATAAGAACTATGAATTAATTGCAATAAACGATCATTCAAGTGACAATTCTCTAGAAATACTGCATAACTACGTACATTGCTTTGCTAGCTTACTGGTATTGAATAACAATGGTTTAGGTATTATTGATGCCCTTAAAACGGGATATGCTGCCCAAAATGGTCAATTCATAACAAGGATGGATGCCGATGACAGTATGCCTCCCAAAAAACTAGAATATCTTCTTGATTCTTTACAAAATGCAGGTGATGGATATGTTGCAACTGGCTTGGTAAAGTATTTTAGTGAAGGGCAACTTGGTGAGGGATATCAAAAATATGAAGCTTGGTTAAACGGTCTAACTGAAGCTTCCAGAAACTTCGATGAACGATATAAAGAATGTGTTATTCCATCTCCGTGTTGGATGATGAAAACAAGCGACTTTGAGAAAATTGGTGGCTTCAATTCTACTACTTATCCAGAGGATTATGATTTAGTTTTTCGGATGTTCGAAGGAGAAATGAAGGTTGTAGGTGTTCGAGAAATTTGTCATCATTGGAGAGATCACGGTCAACGAGCTTCTCGTAATGACGAGAATTATGCAGACAATAATTTCTTGGATTTGAAATTGAGCTACTTTTTGAAACTAGATTATAAGCCTAACAAAGAGTTGTTTCTATGGGGTGCTGGAAACAAAGGGAAGTATCTAGCTAAACAATTGATTCAACAAAATATTCCATTCCAATGGGTCTGTAATAATCCTAAGAAAATAGGAAAGCATATTTATGATAAGATCTTGGGTGATACTTTTAAAAGTAAACCTAATGAAGAAACTCAGATCATCGTTGCAGTAGCTAATGAAGAAAGTCAAGAGTCTATTAAACAAGTACTACATTCCACACAAGCCTATTACTTTGCTTAAAGAGCTCTTATTTGCTTTCTAAGGCAATTCTTGCCACTCTCATAGACCTAGTTCTATACTTTGGCATAAACGATCCTAATATATAGGATTTAA
The DNA here is from genome assembly GCA_047621945.1 of Flavobacteriaceae bacterium. Lineage (GTDB taxonomy): Bacteria > Bacteroidota > Bacteroidia > Chitinophagales > UBA8649 > JAFMKE01. The sequence continues at coordinate 4,023 of JBLHMK010000025.1, read as the reverse complement.
ACAAGAAATTCCAAAAGCTAGGTTCAATCAATGAATCATCAATTAAGTGTTCGATTTTAGCATGTTCTACTGGACTTTCACTCCAATGTAAGGTTGGGTGAAGGTGATGAATAGTATGGTAGCCATTGTTAAACAACATGGTATTCAAAATTCCTGAGAAATTACGAGAACTATTGTATTTAGTTTCTTCATCAGCATGCACGTGCTGAACATAGTTAAATAGTAAGACACTAAATAAACTAAACTGTTGCGGAAGAACTACATAAACTAATGCTTTCTGCCATCCACCGAAATAGAATGCTCCAACAATCCATGAAATAAGTACTACGAATTGTAGTGTATAGAAGAAAAATTTCTTCTTATTTCTTCCAAAGGTTTCTTTCCAATGCGTCATAACTACTGATTGCTGGAAGAAACCACTGATTGATGGATAGGTAAGTACAGTAAATAAATTGTTTTTTTCCGTAAAACGCCATGTTTTGGTGTAATCGGGATCTGTATTTACATATTTATGATGATTGGCATTGTGTGTTGGAATCCAAGCGAAAACTGGGAAGCCATAAAACACTGTTAACCAGTTATCTGTTAAGATATTCATGAATTTGCTCTTCCACATTGGAAGGTGATTATGGTTGTGAGCCATTACAGCTACTGAGACTGACATGAACATAAATATTACATATAATGGAACGAAAAGCCAGTAATCCATGGCCTGTCCTTGATTCCATAAGAATACAAATAGAGCCGTAGTTACTATCATGTATATTATCGCCTTAATGTCACTGTTATTTTTGAGCATAGTTATTGTTTATAGATTGTAAAGGTAGAACATATTTATACAGGAAAATGTTTATCCAGATAAATTGGAGTTTCAATAAGCCGAAATCGAGGTATTCGGAGCTGTTTAATTATACGGCATTCATAGACCCATAACCATTTGGGTATTTATTTTCCAATTGAGGTAACATTGCTAGTTTAGCTTCAATTTTCATTTCATCCATTGCTTCTAATGAAAAATCTTCGGGTAAGAGAACCTTATTCCAATAAACGTGTATAGTTCCTGGTCGAATAGAAAGTAATTTCCTTGGCATTAACTCTGCAGCTCCAACAATCGTGCATGTAGCTATAGGAATCTTTAACTGTAGACTCAAACTAAAAGCCCCCCCCTTAAACTCTTTTAAGAGTTTGGGTGTGGTATTGCAAGTTCCTTCCGGGAAGATGACCATACTTGCGCCGTCCTTCAGGTATTTGTACATGGTTTCCATGCTCCATTTTCTGCTAACTTTACGATCACGCTGCACCGGAACATATAGCTTTTTCAGCAAGTAGCCCATCACAGGGTAATTCAAGATTTCTGCCTTACCAATGTACTTTTTATAATTGCTACTAGCTACTGCAGAGATTAGTGCATCTAAGTACGACATGTGATTGCCTATTAGGATGTATTGTTTAGAATCGTCAAGTAGTTCTTTGTTATGAACGACCACTTTTATCCTCATGAGAAATAATACAATATGGCTGAAATGGATTGGGGCAAAATGCATAGCCCTATACACTCTTTTACTTGGGATGTTTAAGCCAACAATGAGAATAGGAAAAACGAATATTAGAGCCATCAAAAAGACGATGGAGCACCAAATGGTCCATATGAATACGAATAGCTTATCTAGAATAGAATTTTTTAATTTCAATGTTAAAGCGCTTGCTTGTAGTAAAGCTAACGAATTAACTTGATTTTTTCTGTCATTTCAAACTTCCGTCCATCTTTACCGGAAGCACTCACTCTAAGAAGAAATAGCTGACTATTTAACGCTTTGCTTTTAAAGTTTCCATCCCAGCTATCGCTTAAGGAATTTCCTTCATAGATTAATTCTCCCCATCTACCAAAAATTTGAAACTTAATGAAAGTCAAATCTTCCCCGAACAACTTGTAGACGTCATTGACCCCATCATTATTTGGTGTAAATGCAGTAGGGATATTTAAGCTTGAATTGAAGATAAGATTGACGCTAATAGTTAAAATTTGTTCACAACCAGACACTGAATCTACAATGCGTATGAAATAAGGTCCTTCTTGACTAGGACTTATTTCATTACTATTGCATGGGAAATCGCAAGTGTCACCTCGCTCATTCCAAAATTCATAATCTACATTGGCATCAGATAATTGAAAGCTAAACTCATCGCCTGAGTTAAGGGTAACTGAACTGGGGTTTACACCGTAATTATCATTATTCACTTGGTAAAAACGGCGCACGGTAGAGTCACATAAAAATTGATTAGGATTAGCTAAATTTACTTCAATAAGCGTGTCACTAAAGATCCAAACTCCAAATTGCCTAATGGAATCGCAAACGGCTATGGTATCTCCGCCGAAGCTAGCTTCTTCCACTAAAATTTGTAAAGTTGAATCTGATGTACCTACACAACTGCCGATATCCTCTACTGTATATGTAACCGTGTATAAACCAAGTTTGAGCGTTGGGTTAAAAAGGTTACCATTTTCAACATCTCCGGTCCAAGTGCCACCTGTAGTGGCATTGCCAGAGAGAAAAGTATTTAAATCGACTGCCCCATAATCATCACAAATCGTGTTTGGAAAATTCCAAAATGGATTTAGACTCGGAACTGGGGCATTGCAACCCGTATTGTAATAAGTAGCGTTACCTAGGGTATCGTAAAAAATTGCACCACCATCTCCACCTGGCAAATCTGTAGGCAAGTAGGTGACCGTTTGAGCGCCTATACAAGCGCCACTATATGAAACGCCAAGAGTTCTGGGTGAATTAGCAAGGTTACTGAAATGCCCACTAGTATTCCCTGCACATTGATAAATAATATAGATGGTATCGGTTAAGCCTTGAAATGAGTTAGCTGCAATCAACATGTTGGTTGAGCTAACCACTAAAAGCATTTCTCCAGCAGGTACGATACCCACAGGTGGTTCAAGTACAAATCCACAAGTGGAAACAATGGTTTGGTTCAATTGTGTAGTCTTGCTCGCAGAGGGACACCAGCCTAAGAAATTGTTATTTGGCCAATCAAAGACTAAATTATTAATATCAAGATCTTGATTCACTCTAATGATAACCATTTCATTTTCACCTTCAGGATCTCCGCATGCATCTGCAAGCACCGACTCAATGGTAAAACATTGCCCAAAAATCAGGGTGTTGATTGCAATAAAAAATAGGAGAGAACCCCAATATTTAATATTCATAATGCTATAACAAAAAAAGGAAGCAAAAAGTTAATTAGAATTTAGGGCAATTCATCATCTCTCTATAACGGGTCTTCGAACTTGCGATTGTATAAATGACATATAATTCAGGACCACCCATAAAGGTTTTTGAATTCCTAAGATCGGATGTCGTAATATCATAACTAAATCCAACATCCAAAGATTGAAATTCGCCTCGTAAACCTAAGATGAAAGCATCACCTCCAAGTTTACTTTCTTGAAATGCCGCCATGCGATATTGCGCTCCAGCATATAATGCAGCATTCTTTTGACTGTCAAAAAGGAATCGAACATAAGAACCGAAATCCAATTCGCTATGCGGACCTTGCTTTTGATAAAGTAAGATTGGAATAATCGATACGATTTGATTTTTTAGTTCTATACGTGCACTTAAGTTTGCAGAATACTTTCTATAAAGAACATCCTCGCTGTTTGATCCAAAGCTGATATTTGGATTAGCGATATGCGATATAGCAAATCCAGCACCTATTGAATGTTTATCTTGAATATTTGCAAAATAATTGATGCCAGAACTAAAGTCTACAAATGATTTGCTGTTATAGTTTGCAAAATCAATAGGGTCTGTATTGTCATTAAATTCAAACAAACTTCCGTAGATAAGATTTTGTAGATTGATTTGTTTCGATAAGTACGCAGCTTGAATTCCAAATCCTAAGTAATGAGTTGATTTCCTACCCCCAAACTTTTGATTGTAGGCTAGACTTAAATTAACTCCTGTGTTTTTAAACTCACCTTCACCTTCTAAATCTTGATAGAAGCCT
>JBLHMK010000024.1:0-25534 GCA_047621945.1 Flavobacteriaceae bacterium | reverse complement strand
AATACCTGTGATATTGTCGTTGAAGTGCAAGACAGTTTTATCTGCAAAGCTTTTGAATCCTTTTATTTCTAGTGTGGTCAATCTCAATGGAGGCCTTTTAAGGGAAGGACAAAGATAAGTTTCTTTATCAAATACACCAATAGTAAAAGGCTACAAAATTATCGAATTAGCCTTACGTTTCCATTCAGCTGTTCTGATTTTGTAGAAGCGTTTTTCTTAAATTCAACGGCGTAAGTGTAAATGCTAATTTCAGCATTAGAGTTTTTGAATAATCCATCCAATCCAGAAGCCGGATCTATAGTGTAGTAAACTATTTCACCCCATCTATTGAAAATAGAAAACTCAAACTCACTAAACCCTTCATCACAATTAGTAATGATTCTATAGAAATCATTTAAACCGATGGATGAATTTGGACTAAATGTTGTTGGTATTTGTACAAAACAATTGGCGATACAATCTTTGAGAATGATGATTAAACTATCGCTTAACAAGCAAGAGGTTGAGTCTTGAATATATGCCACATAATAATTCCTCGAACTCAAGGAAAAATAGAACGCTATCACTGGTTCTAAATCTCCAAAGGAATGGGCACCTATTGAAGTGCTTAACTTGCCATGGTCCCATGCTAAATCGATTATAACACAGGTTCAGTCGCATTCTGCAAATTTCACAAACGCCCAGGCAGCATCCCAATTAAGGGCTTGAGCTAAACTCTCTACCCGCCAAGAATTCTCCCAGTGTAAATCAAAAGTAAGCTTTGGTAGCATTGTTAATTGATAAATTCTCTACCGTAATGGCATTAGCGAAAGCGCTGGTAAAATATAAAACAAAGAAAAAAGATAGATACTTTTTCATAGGCAGGGATTAGTCAAGCGATAAGGATATGTAAAATACCTTACTTTAAAAGGCTCTGGACGGAATTATCCACTTGTAAGACCTTGCTTTACGGGAATTTTGAAGGAATTATTTGTTTTCTTGGACGTTTATATAAAAATACCGTAATTTAGATAACAAAATAAAGTGCATGAGCATCAAACTGGTTGTTATAATTTTAGGGGTAATCTTTTATGTGGTTCGTCAACTCTCTAAGAGCAGTGGGGAAACGAAAAATGCCCAAGCTACGCGAACAGCTAAGCAAGCCAATCCGAGGAGCGCTATGAATAAACCGAAGTCGATTGATGATATCTTTAATGAGTTTGTTAAAGAAGTGGAGAGTGCCAATAAAAAACCTACAAAAGAGGTTAAGCCAATGGTTAAACCCCAATTGAAAACAAGTGCGAAATCAAGATCTCTAGATTGGCAAGAAGTATCGAAGTCGAATGTCAAATCGAAAGATCAGTTAATGGACCATGACGATTATTATGACGTATCTCACCGTGTTGATAAAGCGCATCAAATGCCAAGTACTGCTGAAATTGTTACAACAGAAGGAGAGGTATTTGAATTTGATTTGGATAATGTGGATTGGCAAAGCTCAATCATCACTAAAGAAATCTTAGATCGTAAGTATGTTTAGTGCTTGTAATTGGCCATTAACAAATTCTTAACTAACCAGAATTCACTTTGGCATTATTTTCCTATTCTATAAATAAAGTTGGATTATGAGAACTTTATTATTTATACAAATCATTGTGGTAGCCTTCATCTTGAATGCATGTACTGGAGCTAATTATTACCTTAAGCAAGGGAATTACGATGCGGCTATTGATTATGCTGTTCAAAAGCTAAGGAAAAATCCGAAGAAAGCAGATAAGCATATCTTAGCTTTAGAAACTGCTTGGAATATTGAGAAAACTAAGTTGCTTGATAGAATAGAATATCTTAAGTTAGATGGTAGTCCAGAATCTTGGGTGGAAATTCATGGGCGCTATGCAGAAATTGATGCTTATCAAAAAGCAATCAAACCCATTCTTCCCTTATTCATTGAAAAAGAGTTTCGAAATGCAGATATAGATTTAATTAATGTCAATGAAGCCTTAGTTGATGCTAAGCAGAAAGCAGCCGCATTTATGTATGCAAAAGGAGAGGAGCTTTTGGCTAAAAATACAAAACTATCTGCAAGAGAGGCATTTGCCCATTTGCAAAAGGTAAAAGATTATTATGGGGCATATAAGGATGTGGATGCAAAAATAGATGAAGCCTATGACTTAGGTCAAAATCATATTTTGTTGAGATACACCAATACTAGTCAAATAATTATTCCTCAGCAGTTGATGGATAATTTGTCCCAATTTGATGAGAAAGCCTTAAATACTACTTGGACCAAGTATCATATTGACCAGGACGCTCGAATAAGCTATGACTATACTATTTATGTAGTCATTATCCAAGTTAATATCGGACCGGAACAAATCAATAATACGTCTTATATAGAAAAGAAGAAAGTGCAAGATGGTTTTCAATATGTTTTAGATGCAAATGGGAATGTTGCAAAGGATAGTTTGGGCAATGATATAAAAGAAGCAAAATTTAAGAATATTGCAGCTACAGTTTACAAAACTGAACAAACTAAAGTGGGAGTTTTAGGAGTGAATGTAAGTTATGGAAGGTCTAATGGAACTGTTTTTCAAACTTTCCCTTTCCAAGAAAACTTAGTGTTTAAGAATTTCTTCGCTACTTATCAAGGAAATAAATTGGCACTGAGTAAAGAGTCCAAAGCGATTATCGGTGGTCAAGGCTTACCTTTTCCTACAGATATTCAAATGGTCATGGATGCTTCTGAAATTATTAAAAACAAGACTTTCGGATTGATTAAAAACAATCAAGGTCTGGTATATGATTAGGCTTCTAAAAAGGCCTGGGTTTTCTCAAAGAATTCTACGGGCTTTTCAGCGTGCAGCCAATGGCCTGCGCCATCAATGACTTCCTTGGTGTTGTTTGGAAAAAACTGATCCACCATGAAGGAATTACTTGAGTCAACGTAGCTTGATTTTCCTCCAGAAATAAATAAACTGGATTTGTCAAATTTTTCAGTAGTTTCAAATGCAACCAAAATATTAACGTAATTATCCCACAAGGATTTCAGGTTGAATTTCCAAATGAATTCATTCTCGTCTCCTCTCGTCAATCCTTTCATTAGAAACTGTCTAATCCCAAATTCAGGAATGCTAGTAGCTAGGATTTCGTCAACTTCTTTCCGTTCTTTGATTTGACTGAGATCTACTTTCCTTAAGGCTTCAAATATTTCATTGTGCCCAGCTTGATAGCGCACAGGAGCTATATCTGCTATAATCAATTTATCTACATAATCGGGGTAGGTCAAGGCAAACTGCATGGCAACTTTGCCTCCCATACTATGGCCTAATAGATTGCAAGTAAATATGAAATTACTCTCACAGAATTCAAGTAAATCCTCTACCATAATGTCATAGGAAAATTCATCGCTGTGAGGCGATTTTCCATGGTTTCTCTGGTCTATAATGAACACGGTGTATTGTTCCGCGTACTTTTTAGCTAATGTTTGCCAATTGTCCAATGAGCCGAGAAGTCCGTGAAGAATAATTAATGGTTCGCCACTGCCAAAAACTTTATAATTTAACTGCATGTTGTAAAGATAATGACTTGATTTAACAACTTGATTACTGAGTACATTAATACCAACTAATTTTATGTCAAGCTACAAAACTAGCAAGCCATTTGACCTTAGTATTTCGATTGTTTCACTTTGCCAAAAAGGATCGAAATCATCATGGATTTCTTCTCGATAGGAAACCTTAAAAGCCTCAAATGTTAGGCGGTCGCTCTGTTGAAATGAGCAGCTTTCTAATACATGGAGTAACCATGTTGCCAATGTGGGGTCAAGGTCTAAAGCGAAGCTATTAGATTTTGAATAAAACTCAAGTACACTCATTTCATTGTTGTCCATTGAGATCATTTCTGGAGTATTCCCTATCCAAACAACACTTATGTTGTGTCTGTAGCCTTCCGCTTTCGGTTTTAAACTTTTAAGGATGAAATCTTTAGGAATAGTAGTTTTTGGAATTTTAAATTTGAACCAAAGTGCTAAGTTTTCATCCAAGCCCAAACCATTCATGTAGTTAAACAAAGAAGTCTTTAGCCCTTCTGAAAAAATTGCATGTTCAGCTCCTTTAGGGTCGTCATGGTATAAATCGTTATCGGCGAAGCCTTCAAACTTAGGCCCAAGTTTAACTACTTCATAAGCCGAAGGATTTAATCCTACAGGACTATGACTGGTCATTGCGAATTGATGCCAAAACCCAGATTGAATGACTTCATTTTCAAAAAGTTGGCGCACCATTTCTAAGGCATCGATGGTTTCTTGTTCTGTTTCAGTAGGGAATCCATACATCAAATAGGCATGTACCATAATACCAGCTTGGGTAAGAGAATTCGCCACTTGAGCCACCTTCTCTACGGTAACTCCTTTTTTCATGAGTTGTAGTAATCGGTCAGAAGCTACTTCTAAACCTCCAGCTATAGCTATGCAACCAGATGCTTTTAGTAAATAAGCTAAATCGGGGGTAAAGTGTTTCTCAAAACGGATATTGGTCCACCAAGAAACTTTTAGATTTCTTCTTAGTATTTCTAATGCTAGTTCTCTTAATAGATTAGGTGGTGCGGCTTCATCAACGAAATGAAAACCATTTTGTCCAGTCTGTTCAATTATAGTCTCTATACGATCACAGATTAGCGCTGCGGTTAATGGTTCGTAGCGTTTTATATAGTCTAAGGAAACATCGCAAAAAGTACATTTTCCCCAATAGCAGCCATGTGCTAAAGTAAGTTTGTTCCACCTACCGTCACTCCACATTCTATGCATGGGATTAGCTAATTCAATAACCGACAAGTAGTTGTCTAAGTGCAAGTCGGCATAATCAGGGGTGCCTAAGTCTTTTTGGGCAATGTCCGTTTCTTTTGAGGAGTTAAAGAATTCAACCTTCCCGTTCTGTCTTAGAAAAATTCGTTTAAGATCCTCCACTTGTCTTTGGTCGTTCAAGTATTCAATTAAGGAGGTAAGTGGCTTTTCACCATCATCTAGAGCAATGAAGTCAATATAGTCGAAAACACGTGGATCAGAGATAGATCGTAGTTCGGTATTCGCATACCCTCCACCTAATACTATTTTGATTGCTGGGTAATGTTTTTTGATGTATTGACCACACTTTAACGAAGCAAACAAGTTGCCTGGAAATGGAACCGATAAACAAACTAGGCTTGGTTTGGATTGTTGTATTTTCTCATCTAAAAGCTTTAAAAGCAAGGTAGTAATATAGCTGTCTTCAGATTCGAGATGGCCTTGAATGGAATCAAAACTGCTTGCCGTTCTGCCAAGGCGCTCAGCGTAGCGACTAAAGCCAAAATGCGGGTCAATGGTTTCTTTGATAAAATCTCCTAAGTCTTCTAAGTAAAGCGTCGCTAAATGCCTGGCTTTGTCTTGTATACCCATAGTGCCAAATGTCCATTGAAGGTCCTCAAGATTCTCAAATCGTCCTGCCTCTGGCAAAAAGCTGCGGTCGCAAATGAGGTGGGCTAATGTGGAATTCTTGTTTTGTAAGAAATGAATAACTGCATCAATAGTTTGGATGTAGTCTTCCTTTAATTGATGAATTCTATAAGTGTTATCGGATACTTTAAACTCGCCGTTTTCGACTATTTCAAAGATATTACGAAGCCCTTCCTTTGTGAAGAGTGCTAGAATAACTTCAATTCCTAAGTCTGCTTGAAACGAGCTTACATGAATAGTATTCAAAAACCCTTTTAAATACATCGTTGCCGGGTAGGGCGTATTTAGCTGGGTAAATGGTACCGTAAGTAAAAGAAGATGTTGTTCTTTTCGCATAACAATAGGGTTGATACAGAAAGATAAACTTCCTACGGGCTAACTAATCATTCAGTTTAAGAACCGCTAAGAAAGCTTGTTGAGGCACTTCAACTTTACCGAATTGTCTCATTTTCTTTTTACCTTTTTTCTGTTTTTCAAGAAGCTTTCTTTTACGAGAAATATCACCACCATAACATTTGGCAGTCACATCTTTTCGAATTGCAGAAATGGTTGTTCTAGCTATAATTTTCATTCCAATAGCGGCTTGAATGGCAATGACGAATTGTTGTTTTGGAATAAGGTCTTTTAATTTTTCACAAAGTCTTCGCCCAAAATCATACGCTTTATCTCTGTGAATCATAGCAGAAAATGCATCTACATTGTCTCCATTTAGCTTAATGTCTACTCTAACCATATCTCCAGGTCTGAATCCAATAATCTGGTAATCGAAAGAGGCATAGCCTTTTGAGATAGATTTTAAACGATCATAAAAATCAAATACAATATCTGCAAGCGGCATTTCAAAAGTTAACTCAACACGGCTTGTAGATAGGTATACCTGATTCTTTAGCATTCCTCTTTTGTCCATACACAAGGTCATTATATTACCAATGTAATCTGGTAATGTAATAATCTGAGCGGTGATATAGGGCTCTTCTATTCGTTCAATGATTGTTGGGTCAGGAAGATCTGAAGGGTTGTGCAAGAAGTTCATCTCTCCTTTCCTATTATAGGTGTGGTAGGTAACCTGGGGAGTCGTTGTAATTACGGATTGATCAAATTCTCGTTCCAATCGTTCAGTGATAATCTCTAAGTGCAATAGTCCCAAGAATCCACAACGGAAACCAAAGCCTAAAGCAATAGAAGTCTCTGGTTCGTAAACCAAAGAGGCGTCGTTCAGTTGTAGTTTTTCTAAAGAATCACGTAAATCTTCATAATCGTCAGAATCTATCGGATAAATACCCGCAAATACCATTGGCTTCACATCTTCGAAACCTTTAACCATTTTCTCTGTGGGGTTAACAGCATCTGTTATCGTATCACCCACTTTAATCTCTTTCGAAGACTTAATGCCTGTTATTACGTAGCCTACATCACCTGCTTTAAGTTCTTTCTTAGGGGTAGGTTGCATTTTAAGAATGCCTATTTCATCAGCAAAGTAATCATTGCCTGTTGCAACAAATTTAATTTTTTCGCCTTTAGTAATCTTCCCATTGAATATTCTGAAGTAAGCAATAACTCCTCTATAAGGGTTAAAAACGGAGTCAAAAATCATCGCTTGAAGAGGCTCGTCAACATTACCAATTGGGGCTGGAACACGATTGATAACAGCGTCAAGAATATTTTGAACACCTAATCCAGTTTTACCACTTGCTTCAATAATACTGTCTCGATCACAACCAATTAAATCCATGATTTGATCAGCAGTTTCTTCAATCAGTGCTCCGGGCATATCTACTTTATTGATAACCGGAATGATTTCTAAGTCATGATCTAATGCTAAGTATAAGTTGGAAATTGTTTGCGCTTGAATTCCTTGAGCTGCATCTACTAAGATTAATGCACCTTCGCAAGCGGCAATACTCCGTGATACTTCGTAAGAGAAGTCTACATGACCTGGAGTATCAATTAAATTGAGGATATATTCCTCTCCATCCGAATGCTTATAATTCATTTGAATAGCATGACTTTTAATGGTTATTCCGCGTTCGCGTTCAATATCCATGTCATCCAATACCTGAGCTTGTTTTTCCCGGTCTGTAATGGTTTTGGTTATGTCTAATAACCTATCCGCCAAAGTGCTCTTACCATGGTCAATATGAGCTATAATACAAAAATTTCTAATATTCTTCATTCTAGGCAAAGATATAAACTATGACTTAGCTTTTAGCAATAAAAAAAGGGGAACTATTAAGTTCCCCTTTCAATATAACTAAAGTATTAATTAGTCAAATGTTCCACCTAAAACTTCACATTCGATTTTAGCTGCTTCATAAATAGCATCTTCGATAGTGTTTCCTTTACAAACTTCACCTGAGTAAAATCCGCTGCTGTCAGAACAAGTTGCACATTTGCTACATGAATTTAACGTGAATGACATTAATGCGCCAACACCTAGTATTAGTATAATTTTTTTCATTTTAATTGTTTTGATGGTTAATAAAAATCTAATATAACTATTTTCTTCCTATTTACGCCCAGGAACTTAATGAACATAGTATGAGTAATTTTTTTTTTCATTTGTTGCACTAGTTACTAAATAAAAAAGGGGAAACTATTAAGTTCCCCCTTTTAAAATCATTGAAGTATTAATTAATCAAATGTTCCACCTAAAGCTTAACAATAGATTTTAGCTGCTTCATGAATAGTGTCTTCGATAGTGGTTCCTTTGCATAGTCCGCAGAATGGAATCCCTTGCTGTCAGAACAAGTTGCACATTTACTACATGAATTTAACATGAATGACATTAATGCGCCAACACCTAGTACGAGTATTAATTTATTCATTTTAAAAGATTTTAATAATAATTGTAAGGGAAAAAGAAAATTAAATATTGCAAAATATATTTAAAATTAATTTAATAAAAGTCAGTATAATACGGCAAATGCCTTAGTACCTTTCTTTATTGCAAATAGCTTGGCTGTTATTGTCTTCAGCTTCCTCACTCATCCTCAATTCAAAGTTTTCGCGGTCTTCAGCCGTTGAAGAACAGAATTTTTCAACTACGGATCCTTTAAGCGTAGAATACTTACATTCTATGCATTGTTTACAAGAGAATAGGAAGAATAAGGGAAGGGTCAGAATAAATAGCTTTTTCATTTGTCTTTTTCTATTATTATTGTTTTTTCAGCTTTGGTCTTCTTGTTAAAGAACCTATCAAAGATATCAATATCTAATTGTTTTAGAGCATAAGCCAATAGGGCTATTGCGGTAGCTTCATCCAGCCATCCGAGAATAGGAATTATATCGGTGGGTTCAGGAATGAAAACATAAACTCCAGTAGCTAAGGCGGTAATTATCCAAAATATTTTTTTCATAAGTGTATTATTATACTTAAAAGGATTCAATTTCCTTGCCAATCCGTCTTATTAGGCCAAGGAACTTAAAATTTTAAACGGATTTGGAGCTTAATATCGTATAACTTGTTTGAATTTATTTCATTATTTCCTGTTCCTTTCGAATTTATATCTTTATAATAGGTGTGTGAAAAACGCAGCCATAGTTTTATGTTTTTACTCATTTGATATTGAAAGTTGAAGTAGTACCTCATTCCGGCATTGAAGAAGGATGGGATACTAAACTGATGGAGAACGTCGCTTTCATAGGAATATATCCTATTCGCGAATTGTCGGATGTCGAATAAGCTAATTCGGGTGGAAAAGCCAAAAGGGAGCCTCGTGCTTTTAAATTTTAGATCTTGATACAGAAGTATTCCTCTGCTGGGTGAATTGATTTGATCCTTTATAAAACTGCATTCCAAGCGGCTTTGAATGGTCCAAGAGGAGTTTATGGAATAACTAAGATGTAACCTTAGTCTTTGATTGAGTAAGGGCGTAATAAATTTGGCAGTTTCTAATTCCTGTTTAGAAAGAGAAGCACTAGGTCTTAGAACTGCACTGTTTTCGTCATATTGCACCTGCTGATTGGTGAAGTATGCGTCGAAATAGGGCCTATTTGTTCTCGATAATATAATGGCATTGTTTTCATTGAGCTGAATAGTTGTATTGCCTTCCTTGACTTCACGTTTATAGTTGATATAGCATTCAAGCGTTTTGGAAGGCTTGTATTTAGCAGATATTAATAGGTCATAACCTTGACTGGGTTTTGTGGTTTGATAGCGAAGCCAAGGAAAACTGTAGTAATCTAAATAAGATGCAAAGATGAAGTGTCTATTTGGCTTGATGGAAACACCCAAATAAAACCCATGTTCATTTATCGGGCTTGTTGATTCTGCGAAGGCATTGGTAAGTAAACTGGCCTGATAGCGCGGGGAATAGTATCTGTGAACTAGACTGAAATCTAGAATTTTGGATGGATGAAATATTAAGCCGTTAAGAGAAGCGAGTCCTTTCTGATGGGAGGAGATACTTAATGCGGATTCGCCAAAAAAATGTACTTTCGGAAGTATCCAATGATAATCTAAACTGGTGTGGCTTAGGTTCTTTCCTTGAAATTGAAATTGATTATAGTGCTGACTGGTGAACTTTATAGAATCACTATAATGAGTGTTTAAGAGGCTCAGACCAATATGGTAGTTAGCATATTTGAAGCTGGTGTACAGGCCATTATGGATCTCAAGTAGTTTGTGTTTGTTTTCAATTTCTGAGGCAGTACGGTGATATCCACTGGTTTGAATGCGATTGCTTTGAAGGCTTTGATTCGTGCTATCCAGGTAGCTAGTACTGGCATCTACGTTTTTTATGGAGACAAAGGGGGTAAGAGAAAACTTACCTAAGTTTAGGCTAAGGGCTACTCCTCTCATGTATGCATATTCATTTATGGAAGTGTATGGTTTAAGAACTGTGCTTTCTTTTTTGACCCCACAAACGTTGGAAGTTTTGTTAAAGCCAAAACCCGTAAATAAAACAAGCCCTTGGCCCAAATTGAGATGGTAGTCGCCTAAGGCAAGTACTTCTACCTTCTTATTGATACGCCAAAAGAAGTATCCAGAGTAAAAGTCAAATCCAGTTTTATTGCTTGGCCCAAAAAATTGCTCTCCGGCATCTTTCTCCCCGGTGAGCCCGTAGTACATTTTATTGCTAAAGTGATATTTGTAACGCAGAAAAAGTTGGTTGGGTCGACCGATGTAGTTGTTGGTTTGGAATCCTTTCTTTTGAGGGAAACTTTGATAGTAGCGAAAGAATAATTCATGGGTACCTTTAGTGAGCATCTGTTTAATGGGAACTTGATAATCATCAATGGAACTTCTTAGCTGGATATATGGAAGTATCTGCTCAATAAAGGTCAAATTAAAAGACGGAATTACTTGAAGTTCATAAAGGCTGAGTAAAGAGCCATTGGTTTTAATATGCTCAAGAAGTTCGTAAATCTGTTGTTCGGAAAATATTTCGGATTGACGGAGAATGGAGTATGCTAACTTGTGCAGTTGTAAAGGGTTTTGAAGTAATTCTTCCCGTTGTTCTAGCCATTGGCTGAAGTCTAAGTTTGCCGTGTTTTCAATAGAGCTCGGGTCAATGATTAAGGGGTCATCCAAATTTTGGGCATTCATTACCTTAGGAGCAATGATAATTGTACAAACGATTAAGATTGATATTAATCGCTTACTATTCGGGTTGTTTTTTCTTTGATATAACATAGGATATGGAGATTTGAGGGGAGTATCCCAAATGTGTATCCCAGGTTGAACTTATATCGAGTTGTGTCTTTTTCATACTTAATCCAAGCCCTCCACTTAGTAGTAAGGGATGGATGGAAATGCCCGTCCTTAGGCTGATTATAGAATGCAGTCTGTAGTTTATTCCTAAAATAGCGCGCAAGGGGAGCTGTAGGTCTTTTTCAAACTGCCAGGCCAGGTCTATTTTAGAATTAGGGTGGAAGGACGCTCCAATGATAAAATTTGTTGGTAGTGTTTCTTTATAGTCTTTCCCTATTTGTTGTTTTGCTGGATTTCTAATGCTAATGGATAAGCGTACTTTCTCGTTGAATGAGTAAAGTAAACCTAGATCAAAGCTAATGGCACTTTTACTTCCGTGCTCTATTATACTAATTCGATGGTAGTTGAATCGAAGTCCTAGGCCTAAGTTTTCTCCAAATTGATTGGCATAACCAAAGCCGATTGAGGAGGTGTTGTAATGGCTAAAACCAAAATAGTTAATGGTATAGGCAAAATTTCCATGCTTGATTGCTTGTGTTATTGACAAGTTGAGCGAGTTGATTTCAGGAAAAAGAAAACTATTGCTGAAGAAGAGGCCTAGTTTGGTTTCTTTTACAAAAGCGCTGGCGGCTATGGAGTTTGAAGCGGCGTATACATCAAAGCTAGTTATGCTTGTGCCAGCCATAGCTTGCTGTTTGGCACCTGTGTGTTGTGCCTTGCTATGATTGTAAAGCAGTAGGCATGTTAGCATATAGAAGAATCGCATGGCACATATTTTTTACTAATATATACCATGCGATCAACATATAAAAATAATATTATATATATTTTGTTAATTTAACGAATCAAAGTAACGTTACCACTTATTTTCATTGCACTACCACCGTTTAATGGCTGTGCTTCGATATAGTAGGTATAAGCACCAATGTTTTGAAGCTTACCTTGGTAAGAGCCGTCCCATCCAACATTGAATCCTTGGTTGTCATAGATTAATTCACCCCATCTATTGTACACTCTTAAAATGTAAGTTGAGAAGTCATCGTAATTAGCAATTCTAAATACTTCATTGATCCCATCACCATTTGGACTAAATGCAGTTGGTATTTGTAGGAAGGTCTCATCAATTGGGTTAACAATTACAAGGATGGTATCAAAAGTTAAGCAATTGAATTCGTTAGTTACGGTTAATACATATTCTGCAGTTTCCGCGCTATTTGCTTGAATACTAGATCCGCTAAAATTTTCTCCTAGGTCATTCGTCCAAGAGTAAGTTTCACCAGCAGTTGGATTGTCTACATTAATGGTAAGATTATCACCTGAATCAATAGTAGTATCCGTTCCTAAACTAACAACTGGCACAGGATTAACGATTAACTCTACAGAAGCGATTATACTATCACATCCTAAAGCATTCGTTAAAGTATCCATGTAAATGCCTGGGGCGCTTTCTAATGATCCAAAGATATCCACTGGCAGCTCATCAGCACAAACAGTTATTGTATCATCTGTGTTTTGAGTGGTGAAAACACTTAAAGTTGTCACAATCGTACTATCGCAATTATTAGCGGTAGTGAAATTGTCCGTATATACACCGGGGTTTGATTGCCAAGCATTTTCTAAAAAGGCACTATCTCCAGCACAAATTCCAGCAGTAGCAGTTTGATTGTAAACTGGATTAACAGCAAGGTTTACAGAATCTCTTGCTGTGCAATTATTGGTAGTTACATCCACCCAGTAAGTTCCTGCAGTTTGTGCATTGAATGTTGCTGCAATTGTTGTTCCATCTTGCCATAAGTAGCTAGCTCCTACTGTAGTGGCATCTAATAAGGTGTCAGTTCCTTGGCAAATAGATAAATCAGGGCCTAAGTTTGGCGTTGGAATTGGGTTAACTGTTATATCAATACTATCTGTGAAATTACAGAAAGGAGTAAAGAAGATATCATCCAAAGCGTAATCGTTATTACCCGCAATCACATCACTTTCAATACATATTTCAATACTTGTATTTGCTCCAGAATTATAAGTAGCAGAAAACTGTTGCCAGTCGCATTGAGTAAATGAAGGAGAAAAGTTAATGCCAATTTGAACACCATCAATCAAAAAATGTAGGGTAGCTACATTAGCTAAATTTGTGTTTTCAAGACTCATCGCCCAAGCAGAAAACATGTAATCCGTATTTGCACTTACGTTAATTGTTTGACACCAAACGTTGGTGTTTGCTGCGTTTGATCCATTTACAATCATCATATTTCCAACTCCTGTTGCGGTATGATCCATGGTGCAATTATTTAAATTTGGATGTGAAGAAACAGTTGCAATTTCATATTCTCCAGCATTTAAATTCCAAACGCCACCTGAAGGAGTGCCATAGTCTGTTGTAAAACCGGTATTGCCTTGTTCAAAGTCTCCATTAGTTACCAAGTTATTACTTGAATCAATAAAAGTTGTTGTACAAAAGTACGTCCCAGTTGTTGATGCAGTAAAAGTCTGATTAGCACTATTGTTTTGCCATAAATAACTATCAAACCCAGGTCCAGCATCTAAAATAATACTTCCACCTTGACAAAAGCTAGTGTCAGGTCCTAAGTCGAATTCACAGCTGCAAATTACCACGTTCAAATTCGTTGTAACAATACTATCACAAGCTGTTGCACTTACTAAGGTGTCAATATATGTTCCTGGTGAGCTTACAAGCAATCCACTTGGAAGTGTATATGAACTATCATTGCAAAATTGACCATTTACAGTGCTTACGATGGATGAATTAATTGTAATGTTTGTAATGGTAATACTATCACAATTTGAACTTGCAGATGAAGTACTTCCTACGATTACAACGTCATCAATGTAGGCAGAGCGATTGTCAATAGATCGAAAAATTCGAATAGCTACATTGCTTAGTCCAGATATGCTTGATAAATCAACAGTAACTAATCTGTAGTCCAAGTGACCGCAACTATCTGTTGAAATTGCTTGCCATACGGCACCATCAAAATAGTCAACTCGTAGTTCGTTAAAATTGTTAGGTGCACTACTCAACCGATCATAGTAGTAGAGGGTTTGAGGATTGCTTACAGGTGGAAATTCTATATAATCTCCCAAATCATTAAGTCCTACATTTCGAATGCCGTTATTTGGATTGAACTGATTGGCATACATACCTACTGCGTTCCATGTTCCATTGGCATCTACCTGCGTCCAGTTTCCAGAACTATGATCTACCCAGCCCTCAGCATCTTCAAAACCGGTGTCTAAAATAGTATCAATTACTATTGGTCCACCTCCACCACCAAAGATGGTATCTCTAAGGATGACATCGGTAGTATAGTTAATGCTATTGAAAGTAAGGCTTCCACACCCGCTTAGATAGCTGGAGTCAGTTACGGCATTATCAATAGTCACCGTATAATTTACAAATGAATCACACGTGAAGCCAAAACCAAAAATCGTGTCAGCAAAGGTGGTTGAGGCCGCATACCAAGTGCCGCTAACAAAAACAGAATCACAAGACTGTTGCAGGCTTGCACCAGTTTGAGGCTGAACAACATTAAAAACTATTGTTGAATCAACGGTATCAGTACAAGACCCACTTGCCATTACTAAATAAGTAATAGAATCTGGTCCAAGATAACCGGTAGGGTCATAATTAGTGCCAGTAACGTTAGGGCCTGACCAAGTACCACCCGTTGTTGCAATTCCTGACAATAATGGGGTTAAACTAACTACACCATAATCATTACAAATTTTATTAGTAAAAGACCAATCTGCACTAACCACTTGAACTGGTGCGTTACATCCCAATATGGCATAGCTTACATTTCCTGCTGCATCATAAAAGGCCGTAGCTCCATCACTTCCTGGAATGGCACCATCGTAGCTTACAGACTCTACTTGAACACAAGGTCCAGTAGTAGTTACTTGAAGGGTTCTAGTTCCTGAAGGTGAATTAGCAAAATGACCAGCTATGTTGCCTGCACATTGAAAAAGAATGTACATGGTATCCGCCAAGTTTGAAAATGAATTTGCATTTGCACAAAAATCTTCTGAAGTAATAACAATCACTCGCGCTCCTGCCGGTAAGGTGTCGTTTAATGGTTCAACCAACCTTCCGCATGTAGAAGTAATTGTACCGTTTAATGTATCAGTCTTTGCTGCGGTAAGTGCTCCTTTACAGAATCCTTGGAAAGTATTGTTTGGCCAATTAACAGAAATGTTATTTACAAATAAATCTGTAGCACCTACTGTAAACGTGAACATTTCATTAGGTCCTTCTTGTGTACAGTTTGTAGTACCAGATCCAATCACACAGGCATTTACAAAAATACTAGTGACTTCAAGACATTGAGCGCTTGTTTTAAGTGTAAAAGAAAGAGCTAGAAAAGTAAAAAGTAACAATCGGAGTTTCATAGTTAGCGATTTTGATTCGTAAAGATAATAAAGCGCTTGAAAGCACCCAGTTACCTAAGTGTTAAGATTATGAACAAAAAAAGGGACTTACCAACGGCAAGTCCCTCTAAAGTTAATGAATTTTTTTTGGATTAGCTTATGCTTCCATCAGCGATCAATACGCTTACTTTATTTTGAATACACTCTACAAAACCATCTTCGATTTGGATGCTCTTTTTTTCGCCTCCACTAAGCATTTCAATCGTGCCTTTTTTCAAAGCAGCAATCATTGGAGCGTGATTTTCAAGTAATTCAAAATCACCTGATATACCTGGGAAGATAATACTGCTTGCTTCCCCGCTAAATAATTTTGATTCTGGTGTTAATATATCTATTTGCATCTTATTCTAATTTCAAATAAAGCTTACTTGCTGTCAGCTAACATTTTTTCTCCAACTTCGATTACTTCTTCAATGCTACCTCTTAGGTTGAAGGCTGCTTCTGGAAGACTATCTAATTCACCATCTAAGATCATGTTAAATCCTTTGATGGTTTCATCTATGTTTACCAAAACTCCTGGTAAACCTGTAAACTGCTCAGCTACGTGGAATGGTTGAGAAAGGAAACGCTGTACTTTTCTAGCACGGTAAACTACGTTTCTATCTTCTTCACTCAATTCATCCATACCTAAGATGGCAATGATATCTTGAAGTTCTTTATATCGTTGTAAAATCTCTTTTACTTCTTGAGCACATTTGTAATGTTTTTCACCTACGATATCTTCAGTTAATATTCTAGAAGTAGAATCCAATGGATCCACCGCTGGGTAAATACCTAACTCAGCAATTTTTCTAGATAAAACTGTTGTTGCATCTAAGTGAGCAAATGTTGTTGCTGGAGCCGGATCTGTTAAATCATCCGCAGGTACATAAACTGCTTGAACAGAGGTAATCGATCCTTTTTTAGTTGAAGTAATACGCTCTTGCATCAATCCCATCTCGGTTGCCAAAGTTGGCTGGTATCCTACCGCTGAAGGCATACGACCTAATAAAGCTGAAACCTCAGAACCGGCTTGAGTGAAACGGAAGATGTTATCTACAAAGAATAATACATCACGTCCACCGCCTTCGCCTTCATCTCCATCACGGAAATACTCAGCTATTGTTAATCCAGATAAAGCAACTCTTGCTCTTGCTCCAGGAGGTTCATTCATTTGACCGAATACTAAAGTAGCTTGTGACTTAGCTAGCTCGGCAAAATCCACCTTACTTAAGTCCCATCCACCTTCTTCCATGTCTTCTTCAAAAGCCTTACCGTAACGAATTACGCCTGACTCAATCATCTCTCTTAATAAATCATTTCCTTCACGTGTTCTTTCGCCAACACCTGCAAACACAGATAATCCAGAGTGAGCTTTCGCGATATTGTTAATCAATTCCATGATTAATACAGTCTTACCAACACCTGCACCACCAAATAATCCAATTTTACCACCTTTCACATAAGGCTCTAATAAATCGATTACTTTAATACCCGTAAATAAAATTTCACTATCCGTTGATAGGTCTTCATATCTAGGTGGCTTTCTATGAATAGCCTTTCCATTTTCTCTGTTAACCGCTAAGTCAATACCATCAATAGAATCACCAACTACGTTAAATAGTCTTCCTTTAATTCCTTCGCCTGTTGGCATTGTAATAGGAGAACCAAGATCGACAACGTCCATTCCTCTTGTCAATCCATCAGTAGCTTCCATAGCGATACAACGCACGCTATCTTCACCAAGGTGTTGTTGACATTCTAGAATAACTTTTTCGCCATTAGCTCTTACAATTTTAAGGGCATTTAAAATTTTTGGCAATTTCGTATCTTCCCCGTCGAAACTAACGTCTACAATTGGGCCGATAATTTGTTTGATTTTTCCTGTATTTGACATATCTGATTAAAGATTTGAATTAAGCTTGCTAATTTGGCTGCAAAGATAAGAAAAGGAATAATTAAAAACTCAATATTTATAGACAATCTTAATGGTTTTTTATAAAAAATTGATTTTCTTCTAGCTCAATCAATTATTTAGTGCTTTCTATTTCCATTTTCCAAATGCTACTCTTAAAAAAAATGTAATTTTGATAATTCATGAGTACAGCTACTTTCGTTGAAGTTATTTTACCGCTAGCCACGCCTAAACCATACACCTATGCCTTGCCTTTTGATTTGGCAGACAAGGTAAAAAAAGGTCATCGGGTAATCGTGCAATTTGGAAAGCGACGTATGTATTCGGCCATTGTGCTTGAAGTTCATCATAGAGCCCCACAAGATTATAAGGCCAAACTCATCGAAGAGCTTGCTGAAGAAGAAGTCATTGTAAATGAGCATCAATTAAAGCTTTGGCAATGGATTAGTACTTACTATCTGTGCACACTTGGAGAAGTGATGTCGGCCGCCCTGCCTTCAGCCTTAAAATTGAGTAGCGAAAGTAAATTCATATTTGTAGAGAACCCTGACTTCGATTGGAAGGAGTTGACAGATGAAGAATATCTATTAGCAGAAGCCTTGCAGTCGAACCATGAATTGAGCATGGAAGACATTCAAGATATCTTACAAAAGAAATCGGTTTACCCAATCATCGAGAAATTGATGGTTTATCGTTTGTGTTTGGCGAAAGAAGAACTTCAAGAAAAGTATAAGCCGAAGCAAATTAAATTTATACATTTATCTGACCGTTATACGGAAGAATCGGCCTTGCAAGCCTTGTTTGAAAAATTGAGTAAGTCTGCCAAGCAAACAGAAGTGCTCTTGCATTATTTACGTAAGTCTCCTAAGCGAAAAGCCATTCAAAAGAGTGAATTGCTGAGGAATGATAAGATTTCACCAAGCAGTTTAAAAACACTGGTTAAAAATGAAATATTTGTTGAGCAAAGACAAACGGTCTCCAGAATACTAACGGATAAAATGGAAACTTTCGAGTTGGAAAATTTAAATCCAGCTCAGTTAACGGCCTATGATGAGATAAAAGCTTCTTATGAAGAAAAGGCAGTTGTCGTTTTGGAAGGAGTAACAGGAAGCGGTAAAACTCATCTATATATTAAGCTGATAGAAGAAGCCTTGGAAAAGGGTAAACAAGTCTTGTATTTACTTCCAGAAATTGCACTTACGGCACAAATAGTTTTGCGCTTGCAGAATTACTTTGGAGATAAGATTGGAGTCTATCATTCCAAGTTTAATGATCAAGAGCGTGTAGAAATTTATAAGGGTGTGTTAAATGGAAAGACGCCTATAATCTTAAGTGCACGGAGTGGAGTTTTCCTTCCCTATTCTAATCTGGGATTAATAATAGTAGACGAAGAACACGAGAGATCTTATAAGCAATTTGAACCTGCTCCAAGATATCATGCAAGGGATACAGCCATTATGCTTGGTTTAATGCAAAAGGCAAAGGTCTTATTAGGAAGTGCTACCCTTAGTTTTGAAACCTTTCAGAATGTTAACTTAGGTAAGTTCGGACATGTCAAACTAAGCGAACGCTATGGAAATGCAGTTTTACCAACTATTGAATTGATTGACACCTTAGCACTCAAGCAAAGAAAGAAAATGGAAGGCTTGTTTTCCGAGCAATTAAAAGATGGAATAGCAAGTGCGTTAGAGAAAAAGGAACAAGTTATTCTATTTCAAAATCGCAGAGGGTTTGCAAACTATGTCAATTGTAACTTATGCAATTGGATTCCATATTGCCCAAGTTGCGATGTGAGTTTGACCTATCACAAGTTTTTCAATAAACTAGTTTGTCATTATTGTGGTCACCAAGAAAAAATGGTCCAAAGTTGTAAGGCATGTGGAAGCAATGATGTTCAAATTAAAGGATTTGGAACGGAGCAAATCGAAGACGATATTCAAATCTTATTCCCAGAAGCAAAAGTTGCTCGATTAGACTTAGATAGTACGAGGAAAAAGCATGGCCATGAAGAAATTATTTTCGCTTTCCAGAATGGCGAGATAGACATTTTGATAGGTACACAAATGGTTACAAAGGGCTTAGACTTTGACCACGTTTCATTGGTGGGAATCATCAATGCCGATCAGTTGTTTTCCTTTCCAGATTTCCGTGCGGCAGAGCGTGCATTTCAATTGTTAGCGCAAGTTGGGGGAAGAGCTGGACGTAAGGATAAGCCGGGTAGAGTTATGATTCAAAGTAATCAAATAGATCATCCTGTTTTACAACATATTAAAGACTACAATTTTGATGGCTTCTACTTTGAAGAACTATTAACTAGGCAGCAGTATCACTATCCGCCATATGTCAATTTGATTCAATTGACAATCAAACATAAAAAGCCTGAAGATGTGCGACTCGCTTCTACTTTTTTGGCGAATGAACTACGTTCAAAGTTAGGCAGACAAGTATTAGGGCCAAGTACACCACTGGTATCTAAAGTCCGAAATATGTACTTGCGTCAAATATTAATAAAAGTCGAAAAAAATTCTAAAACAATCAATCACACAAAAGCAATTTTGAAAGAGGTTTTAGACGAGACCCAGCGTCAGTTCCGTTCTGCTTATGTGGCAGTAGAGGTGGATGCGTAGTTTGGCTTTTTTGTTGACATCTTGCTTAGGTGGTTGAAGAGGGTTCCGAACCCTTAAAGTGTTCGGAACCCTCTTCAACGTAGGCCAGGTGGGCTTTTACGTATTCTGCTTTTCCCAAAAACAAATTTATGATAAAGCATGCATTTTCATTTTTTGAATTAGTATGTAAAATTTCTTTATAACTCGACCAACGAAAGTTCTGCCAATCACCAATGTTGTGATGCTTTGGATTTCGATGGATGTACATTAGCACTTGTCGTAGATCATCTTCTTTGTATAGTCGAACATGTTTGTATTTCTGGGAAAATACATTTGAGCTTTGTTCAAACATTAGCTTAAATGACATACTATATGACAGGAAAAAATTCTTGAATTTGTTTGTGATGATTTTATGAAGGTCGGCATTCTTGTGAATTGGCCGCATATCCTCTTCTTCCTTAATTTGAATTAAAAAGTGAAAGTGGTTTGGAATTAAACACCAAGCATGCAGAGTTACATAATCGCTTAGGTGATAATGAAATCTATTGAGGAAGTAATAATAATTCTGCACTTCTTTAAAAAGAAGCTGTTTCCCGCTTGCTCTGTTAAAAACATGATAGAAGTTGCCATGTGAATATTTGGCTTGATACTTTGAGTTGATAGGCATGTGTCAAATGTACAATTTGGAACATACAGAACTTGGAAGAATTATTAGTTGAATTGATTGTGTTATTGATTGAAAAGGGAGTGTTAGTAAAATGAATATTGGCGTGGCTTTGAGAGGGTTCGGAACCCTTTAAGGGTTCCGAACCCTTCCTAATTCGCACTGAAACCTGTTTGTTGCTTCAAGTTCAAAATAAGTTCTGATTAACCCACCCGACAGCATGGCCTGTCCTACAATTGTCGAATCCTCCCAATAAGCTTGGTCAAAATTGATAAATTGAGTTCCAAGAGGAGAGCCAAAAAATCCTGATAAGTCAAAGCTTAAATTGACGCTGTAGTTTAAACCTTCAGTGATTGTTATGATGGTTTGTGTATTTGTAAAAATTGTATCTAACCCTGCGATAGGACTTTGAATATTACCACGATAGGTGCCACTATATATCCCACAAGGCAAGCATTCCCATGGCTGAGCATCTTCTGCTAACTCTTCTTTTTAACAAGAAAGAAGAGTCGAAACCAAGAGAAGTACGAAAAAGTATTTAATCATACTTTTTCTTGTTGGCTTTCTTAGCCGCCTTCTTTTCTTTTGGAGTTAATAATGGTTCTTTCTTAGCCGCCTTTTGCGAATCTTTACTTTTTGCCATGATACTATATTTTAGTTAAAGATAAACAAACTCTTCAATTTCCCCCAATCTTTCCTTCGCTTGTTGCATGCTTTTAACATCCTGGAAGCTTAAGATTAAGTACTTATTGGTTTGTTTGAGTTGTGCATGTTTGGGATGCTCCTGAACAAACTGAATGATTTTTCCAAAAACTTCGGTTTGATAGAAAGCCGATTGTTGATTTTGGATAAAGTAGCAGGACATTTTTCCATTCTTGGCTATTACTCTTTCCATGCCTAAACTAGTTGCTAACCATTTTAAACGCATGCCATTGAACAACTCTAAAACTTGCTTAGGTATTTCACCAAAACGATCTTCTAAATGCTCAGCAAATATCGCTAGCTCTTCTTCATTTTTACTATTATTCAAGTCAGTATAAATAACCAAGCGTTCGCTTACGGTATTTATATAATTATCCGGAATAAGCATTTCTAAATCCGTATCAATCTGACAGTCACGAACAAAATTTCGCTTTTCTTTTAACTCTTCTTTATAGAGTTCTTTAAATTCTGTTTCTTTTAATTCAGTGATTGCTTCATCTAAGATTTTATGGTAAGTTTCAAAACCAATTTCACTAATAAAACCACTCTGTTCTCCACCTAATAAATTACCTGCTCCTCGGATGTCTAAATCACGCATAGCTATGTTAAATCCACTACCTAATTCAGCAAATTCTTCAATCGTTTTTAAACGCATTCTTGATTCACGAGATAAGGTGCTCATTGGAGGTGCAAAAAGATAACAAAAAGCCTTTTTATTACTTCGTCCTACACGGCCTCTTAACTGATGCAAATCACTTAATCCAAACATATGGGCATTGTTGATGATAATCGTATTAGCATTTGGAATATCTAGACCTGATTCAATGATATTTGTACTTAACAATACATCAAATTTTCGATTCACGAAATCTTTCATTGCCCGTTCAAGTGCATGCCCCTCTAATTGACCATGAGCGATCCCCACATCGATGTCTGGTAGCAGTCGATGAATCATTGTTTTTAAGTCGGCAAGATCTTTCACTTTATGATGCACAAAAAACACTTGACCGCCACGGTAAACTTCAAATTCTATGGCTTCTTTTACCAATTCAGGATTAAATGCATGAATTTCAGTTGTAACAGGTTGACGATTTGGAGGAGCAGTCTTAATAACACTCAAATCTCGTGCACCCATCAGTGAAAATTGCATGGTTCTTGGGATAGGAGTTGCGGTTAAAGTAAGGGTGTCGACATTGGCCTTCATTTCCTTTAATTTATCCTTAACTCCAACGCCAAATTTTTGTTCTTCATCAACAATTAATAAGCCCAAATCTTTAAACTTAATTTTCTTGCTAACGATACCGTGAGTGCCAATTAAAATATCAATTTTTCCTTCAGCAACTTCTTTAATTGTTTTTGTCTTTTGACCTGCACTTTTAAAACGATTGATGTAGTCGATATTGACTGGGAAATCTGCGAATCTTTCTTTGAAAGTTTCGAAGTGTTGAAAGGCTAAAATTGTCGTAGGAACTAACACTGCTACTTGCTTACTATCGCATACTGCTTTGAAGGCCGCGCGCATAGCAATCTCTGTTTTCCCAAAGCCAACATCTCCGCATATTAATCGGTCCATGGGCATTTCACTTTCCATGTCTTTTTTGAAATCGAGAGTTGCTGTTTCTTGGTCTGGAGTATCTTCATAAATAAAGGAAGCTTCTAACTCATTTTGCAGGTAATTGTCTGGTGGAAAAGCGTGCCCTTTTTGCGCTTTTCTTTTAGCGTATAATTTAATCAAGTCCGCGGCAATATCTTTGATCTGTCGCTTCGTTTTTGACTTCAGTTTATCCCAAGTATCGGTACCCAATTTATTAAGCCTTGGTTGTTGTCCCTCTTTCCCTGAAAACTTGGCTATTTTATGTAATGAATTTATGCCAACATATAGCAAGTCGCTATTTGCATAAATGATACGAACCATTTCTTGTAATTTACCTGCAACTTCTATTTTTTCAAGGCCAGAATAGGTGCCAACACCATGGTCAATGTGTGTAACAAAATCACCTGGCTGTAATTCGTTTAGGGTTTTTAAAATAAGCGCTTTATCTTTCGAATAACCTTGTCTTATTTTGTATTTATGGTAGCGATTAAATATTTGGTGATCAGTGTAAATGGCAAGTCCTAAGTCACTGTCAATAAACCCAGCATGAATGCTCTTATTTATAGGGAAGAAATTAACTTCTGCTTTCAAATCTTCGAAGATGTGATAAAAGCGTTCAATCTGCTTTGGGTTCTCAGCAAACATGATATTTTCTAGCTTATTGTTTTCATGTTTTTTAAGGTCCGCAATGAGTAAATCGAAGTTTTTATTAAATGCAGTTTGTGGCGTCTGATTATATTGAATAGTGTAGCTATCTTTAAAGTATTTCTTCTCACCGAATTCTACAATATTGAATTTTTTCATGGCTTGTAAAACTTGTGCTGGAGTTTCAAAAGCGGCTCTAGGATCTTCTTGTAAAAATGGGTTCTCACTAAACTCTATAGAATCAGAAAAATCTGACTGAATACCTAATGCGGTTTGCATATTTGCATCCAGTACTTCTATCATATAATTGATGTCTTTCACCCATATACAGGTGCGTGGTGTTAGGATGTCGAAGAAGCTGGTTTTTTCGTCTGAAGAGAAATGGGTTTGTACGTTGGGAACAATAGTAATTCGCTCTATTTTTTTTTGTGAATATTGACTTATTGGGTCGAATGTTCGGATGCTTTCGACCTCGTCATCAAACAGCTCAATACGGTAA
This sequence comes from Flavobacteriaceae bacterium, assembly GCA_047621945.1. Lineage (GTDB taxonomy): Bacteria > Bacteroidota > Bacteroidia > Chitinophagales > UBA8649 > JAFMKE01. The sequence continues at coordinate 1,364 of JBLHMK010000024.1, read as the reverse complement.
GGAAATTCGTTGGCAAAAGAATAGACATCAATGATATCTCCACGCACAGAAAATTGACCCGGTTCAAAAACGAAATCAGTTCTATCAAAACCATATTCGACTAAAAGTTCTATGGCAAAATCTACATCTAATTTCTCCTTTAGTCCAACTTTTAAGGTGTTTTTATGAAGCACTTGTTTCTTAACTACTTTTTCAAAGAGTGCTTCAGGGTAAGTAACAATCAGTTCAGCCTTCGTAGTAGGGTTGGTTATTCGGTTTATGGCTTCTGTTCGAAGTTGAACGTTTCCCGCGTTCAATTCATGAATGTGACCGCTTTTTTTGAAGGAATCTGGAAAAAAGAAAATGTCCTTGTTTTCAATGAGATTAACTAAATCGTTGTGGAAATAGGCTGCGGAGATGCTATCTTCTAAAACGAAAACATGACTGTTTCTGCTTTTTCTAAAGATAGTCTCGGCAATAAACGCCCCTGCTGAACCCGTTAAACCTTGCAAATGCAAATGCTCCTGAGATTCGGCTATAGTGTCCAGAATTTTAGCAGTCCTGGGGTCGTTTTTAAACTTGACTAATAGCTCGTCAAAATTCATGAGCGCCAAAGATAATCCATTAGGCATAAGATTTAAGATATAATACGTAAGATTTTATGCTTAAAATGATTAGCTGTTTATAGAATATTGTAATTTTGCCTGTCATTATGACGGAAAAACAAAGAGATGTAGTGCTCAACTTATTGCACGAAGATTTAGATGTAAGCAAGAACCTCCTATGGACGGTTAAAAAGCAAATAACGAACAACGGTATTTCGAATTACCCCATTTTTGTAGCTACAGCATTGCCTATTGATTTAGGTAAATTAATTATTGACAAAGATCAATTAGAGATTAATTGGTACTTCAATGCTTCACATTTGGAGGAGTTTGTCCTTAAAAAAATAATTGGCGAAGACAAAATTGACGATTTCCGAGAGGTCTATAAAGAACACGAAGAGGAGTTGTGCATTTTTGTGGTGACAGGAGAAGGTGGTGATTTCGTGTTTCTGCCGATTTAGTGGGTGGGTTTTGGCTTCTGGACTTTTACTTTTAAGACTTTCTTTGATTCAATATTTCTGATTCTTTCTTTTCAAGCATTTGGGATAATTTATATATTAGTTGATACTCAATCTGGTATGAGAACCGCTTCTCCATCATAATAAAATACCAAATAAATTAGTTAGCTTTAGAGTGATATCAACAGACATTGCCAATGTTTAATTTTTATGATGATCGGCGCAGACGGAACACTTTGTGCTGATACTACTATCTGTTTACCGCTCAATTGCGATAAACATCCACTGCCTTGTGATTGGGAGCGCAATCCAGAGCTTTGTC
>JBLHMK010000023.1:0-26733 GCA_047621945.1 Flavobacteriaceae bacterium | reverse complement strand
GGTTTTATTGAACTGCATTTTCTTAAAGAACTGCTACCAGGTTATTTTTGGATTTTCCCTCTTCCAAACGGAGAAGCAAATGTTGGGCTTGGAATCAGAACTGATGTGCAAAAGGAAAAGCGATTAAACCTCAAAGAACTTTTCATGGATGTCGTACAAAAACATCCTATATTGGCTGAACGTTTCAAAGGTGCTGAGCTACAAGGGAAGATTCGATTGCATGGTTTACCGCTAGGAGGTCATCGATGCATTTCTAATAATCAATTGATACTATTAGGAGATGCTGCTGCTTTAATTGATCCTTTTACTGGTGAAGGAATTGGGAATGCTATGATTTCGGGTATGATAGCAGCCGAAGTTCTTGCTGAGAATTATGAATCCAATAGTTTTAATGCAAATGCACTAAAAAAATATGATAAAACTGTTTACCGCCGACTAGGAAGTGAATTAAAGTTGAGTCAAACAATGCAAAATTTGACCAAGTATCCGTGGCTTTTTAATCTTGTAGTGAACAAAGCAAGGAAAAATAAAGAGTTAAGGGATACATTATCGTGTATGTTTGAGAGTGTAGATATGCGTAAAAAGTTGCGTAACCCACTGTTTTATCTAAGGATTCTTTTCGGATAGAAAAAAAACTAAAATTTCCTGCAGAAAATGTTGTATTTCATTAAGATAGCTTTTATCTTTGCAGTCCTTTAAAATTAAGATTCAGTAGCTCAGCTGGTAGAGCACAACACTTTTAATGTTGGGGTCCTGGGTTCGAGCCCCAGCTGAATCACTTTAATCCCGACCTCTGGTCGGGATTTTTGTTTACGGTAACTTGAAGTATTGGATTAAAAGCGCTTTATTCTCTTCGCTTAATTTAGCTTCTGAATGAATCAGCGTATACGACCCTAAGGGCATATATTGATCTTCAATCACTTCTACAATCTCCATACTAAGATGTTTATTGTCTTCTTCACTATAGCTTTCCCATGCTGAAAAGTTAAGTTTTTTCTTGCCACCACGAATGTGGTTCTCTAAATACCAGGAAATAGGAGAAACTTTACTGTACCAAGGGTAACTGGTGTTATTAGAATGACAATTAAAACAACTAGTTTGAAGAATTAGATTAACATCTAAAGGTTCTCCATTTGCTGTTTCTTTAAGCTCTAAATTCGGTAGAGAATCAGCAGATTTATTTCTCTCAAACGGAATAAACTGAATAAGTATTAACACAAGCAATCCAACTAATCCTATTTTAATCTTCATAAGCCATCTCTTTTTTACCCAACAAAAATACCAATCCTGCAATGCTGACAAAGCCTATTAAATAAAGCAAGTACCAGGGAACCCCGACAGCGAACAATACACCGCCACAAAGCAAGCTAATTGATCCAACAACAAGGGCATAGGGTAATTGTGTCTTAACGTGGCTTATATGGTCGCATTCTGATGCTAATGAACTTAATATGGTTGTGTCAGAAATTGGAGAGCAATGGTCTCCAAATACTGAAGCCGCTAAGATGACAGAAACTGTGTTCAATAATACCGGCATCAAATATGCAAGGTCAACCTCGCCACCATTCCCGACACTCACCCCAATTACTATCGGAATACAAATCGGATACATCACTGCCATAGTATTCCAACTAGAACCTGTGGCAAATGAAATCAAAGCAGAAAGAACAAAGAATATACTAGGCAACCAGTAAGCATTGAAATTCTCAGGAACTAATGACGCAAGAAAATCAGCTGTGTGAAGATCGCTAATAACACCTGCAAGAGCCCAAGCTAGAACTAGTATGACAACAGCTGGCACCATAGTTTTAAACCCTTCTATTAAGCTTTCAATACTCTTTTTAATCCCTAAGGACCCTGTAAGCTTAGAAATGGCCACAGCTACCGCACAGGCTAAAAAGGAAGCCCATATCAATGCAATATAGGAATTTGCATTGGACAATGTTTCTCTTAATTTAACAAAAGTACTTTGAGTCCCATTCCATACCTCGTCACTATATCCTGTTATACCTAAACCCACTATTACCATTAAAATTAAAGTAAGCACAGGAAGTGCTGCATTAATCCAATGGCTAGTCTTATCGTTTTCTTCTGAAGAACTTTGCTTTTTTTCCCCACTTCTTGACTTCAATTCAGCCTTTCTCATAGGGCCAAAATCTCTCTTGCTAATGATAAGTAAGAGCATGAAGAATAAAGTAAACAAGGGATAATAAGCATACTTTAATGAGCCTAGAAAAATTCCATAAGCACTTTCTTGAATCTGTACATAATTCTGAACCGCCAAACCTTTTTCTATTTCTGATAATTGGTAACCAATCCAAGTAGTAACAAAAGCTACAGAAGCAATGGGTGCTGCCGTACTATCTACAATGTAGGCTAGTTTTTCCCGAGAAATTTTGAACTTATCTGTTAGTGGTCTCATGGTGTTTCCTACCACCAAAGAATTCGCATAATCATCGAAAAAAATCAAGCAACCCATAAGCATTGTAGCAAGTTGAGTTCTTCGTGCTGAAGTGGCTAATTTTGAAACTTTTGCCACAATACCATTCATTCCTCCATTAGAAGAAATGATGTGCACCATCCCTCCAATGAGCACTGAGAATAATATTATTGAGAGGTGACCTGTTTGTAATTCGCCACCTTCGGTCCATGCAATGGCGTGGACGATATAGGTATCTGCTATTTGTAAAAAACTACTAAACAAGTTTGAGAACCTGAATCCATTCAAACTAAAAACCCCGAAAAAGAGACCCAAAATCAAAGCGATGTGGACTTCTTTAAACAGAAGTGCCATGAGTATAGCTATGAGGGGAGGTACAATTGAGAACCAAGCAGAAAACCGCTTTTCAACTCCTTCTTTTTTGTACACCAATTCTTGAGTTTCCTTATGATAACTCAAGCCCAATTGCCCTACTGTCTCAATAGACCCGTCAATGGACTCCGTTGGAAGAGTACTTAATAATTCGCTAGAATCTGTAGCTAATTCATGTCCTTCAGCTTTGAGATTAGGCGATAAAAGACTAAAAAAGCTAAACAGTAAGACGAGGTATACTTTCAAGAATAAATGGGTTGGTATACCGTAAATATAGAGCATATTTTGTCAAATCTAAAATAAACAAAATCTATTTCCCTTTCATTCATCAATAGCTTATCTTCGGCAAAAATAACCCACCCTAAATGAATAAGCTACACAATAATTTTACGCGTCCCAAAGACTGGCCTCAAGGCGAAACAATTGATTTGGACATACATGATTTACCACATGCCAGTTCAACTACGGAGTGGTGGTATATCAATGCTCATATTGAATCTGCTGAAGGAAGGAAATACTCCATTTTCGCTTCGTTTTTCAGAAGATTGTTGAAATTTAATGAGGAGACTAAAGAATTGGACTACGCGCACTCAATTACTTGGGCCCTTATTGATGTAGAAAAGGAGAAATACTATAATAACTCACTCATCGATCAAAGAACTCCTAAAATTGGCTTGGAAAAGTTGAGAAAGGGTGAAATTGTCAAAGATGTAAGAATTCGTAAGGCGGCAATTGAAATGCTTGAAAAAGGAAATGTTCCTTATCCAGATCGTCTTTTAGAGAATCAAGCAGTAGTTGCAACAGATAAATTGGATTTGCAATATGATAGAAATTCTTATCGCAAATTAGATGATGGGAGATATGAACTTATTTTGGAAGATGTTGAGCATAAAGTAGCTTGTACCATGATTCTTGAACCTCAAAAACCAGTAACTCGACATGGAGATAATGGGGTGGTGTTTGGAGTTTCTGCAGAAGACATGTTTTACTATTTTATTCCTAGAAATAAAGCCAATGGACATATTGAAATCGAAGGAGAAAAAATTCCTTTTGAAAATTCTTCTGCTTGGTACGATCATGAATTTGGAAGACATCGTGATGAAAAAGAGAATGACCCTGCCGCGAGTAAGGATGTTGCATGGAATTGGATTTCTTCACAATTGACTAATGGATATGAGTTTACGGCTTATGACCTTATCGACAATGAAACTAACAAAGGAGTTGGTTCTTATCTAATATTAATTGACCCAGATGGAAAAAGAACACAAGTTGAAGAATTTAGCTTGCGTCCAAAAGGTGCAGATTGGACCAGCACAAGGACCTTTAATGATTACCCTCTAGAATGGGTGCTAGAAGCACCAAGTATTGGCTTGTATGTAGAAGCAAAAGCATGCTTCGCCAATCAAGAATACGCTACGGTTATTTCAAAACCAGCATTTTGGGAAGGACGAGTTGAGGTGAAAGGGAAATTAGGCAATGAAGAAATTGACGGACCTGGATTTGTAGAACGAAGTGGGTTTATATCATCTTCAAATTTAGAAGAGTTCTTTAAGGTTGTAAGTAGAGAAACGATTAAATCGGTTAAGAAAATTCTTCCAAAAAATCCGGAAGGAGAGAAATTAGCTGAATTGGTTTCAAGAAAGGACCAAGTCCATTTTACGCATGGTATAGACAATGTTGAGTTTTCTAAAGCCTTGGTTGAACCTATCCGCGATATTATTGATCGAGGAGGGAAATCCTGGAGAAGTTATGCAGCACTAGCATGTTGTGATATTGTAGGCGGTAATTCTCAACAAGCAAAAGATTGGCTGGCATTACCAGAAATGATGCACGTAGGCTCATTAATTGTCGATGATGTTGAAGATCAATCTGATGTGAGAAGAGGTGGACCAAGTTGCCATAAATTATACAATGAGGCAGTTGCTATTAATGCGGGTTCGGCATGCTATTTCTTAGGCCAAATAGTTATTTATAGAGCGGAAGAACTGGAAGATTCTAAAAAACTTAGAATTTACAACTTGTATTTTGAAGCCCTCAGAGCGGCTCATGCGGGCCAAGCATTAGACATTCATGGATTGGATTACATGATGGATGAAGTGGTAGAAGACGGTGCAGGTCGTGTTTTAGAGGAAAGAATTCTAGCTATACATCGATTGAAATCGGCAGCTCCAGCTTCTATGTTAGCTCAAGTAGGTGTTTTACTAGGTAGCGGTTCAGAAGTTCAAATAAAAGCCTTGGGCGATTATTATGAAGCTTTAGGAATATCCTTCCAAATAATTGATGACACCTTGAATCTGAGGGGTTTTAAGGATGGACTGAAAACCAAAGGAGAAGATATCACTGCAGGTAAGATTACCTATCCCGTTGCTAAAGCTATGACTCGATTAGAAAAGAATGATCGTGTCCGTTTATGGGAAATCGTGAAAGCAAAAACTGATGACCTTGTGTTAATTAAAGAAGCCGTTGATTTGTTGGATAAAGTTGACGCCTTAGATGATTGTGTAAAGGAAGCTAAAGATATCCTAAATGATGCTTGGAAACTTTTAGATCCTATAGTTAGAGATTCAATGGTTAAGCTAAATCTTCGCGCATTTAGCTGGTATGTTTTAGATCGCCACTATTAATTCAAGAGCTTCATTTAAATTCTTCTATTTTTGCATCTCCTTAAGAAAGTAAAATGAAGAAAAAAATTAAATATTACATATTCAATAAACCCTATAACGTCTTGAGTCAATTTACTCGAGAGTCAGGTAGCGAGTCTATTGCAGACTATTTCTTCATTGATATTAAAGATGTATATCCAATTGGAAGATTGGATAAGGATAGTGAAGGCTTATTGATCTTAACGAATGACAAGAGCATGAACGCTCTAATCTTAAGCCCTAAACAAAACAAATCCAAAACATACATGGCTCAAGTGGAAGGTGTTTTCTCCAGGGAAGCAAGTAAACGTTTAAAGGAAGGTATTCCAATCACAGTTGATAAGAAGGTTCATCAAACCTTACCCGCGCATGCTAAGAAAGTTGAGAAGCCCAAATACCTATGGGATAGAAATCCTCCAGTGAGATTTAGAAAAGATATCCCTACATCATGGGTTGAACTTACTTTAAACGAAGGCAAGAATAGACAAGTTAGAAAAATGCTAGCAGCGGTTGGTTTCCCAGTTCTACGTTTGATTCGAATGAGTATTGAAAAGCTAGATTTAGATCAAATTGCTCCAGGTGATATTCAAGAATATAATCGTCAAGATTTTTTTAAAAAGCTAGGTATTCGTGAGGTTTAAGTTAAAAAAAGCAGGAGTAGAGGTCTTACATATTGATGAAAACTACGTTTTGGTCAGTAAACCTAGTGGCTTGCTAAGCATTCAAGATAGATATAAAGCTGAAGTACCGAACCTCAAACAAATGCTTATGGATGAGTATGGAGAAATCCTAACCGTTCATCGTTTAGATAAAGACACCAGTGGAGTCATATGTTTTGCAAGAAATGCAGCCGCACATAAACACCTAAACAAACAATTTGCAGATGGTGTAGTAAGAAAGATTTATTGGGCGTTCGTTCAAGGTCGACCAAACATAGAAGAAGGGCATGTTGACTTACCTATTTTGAATGACATGCAGAATAGCGGGCGTATGCTTATTCATAAAGAAGGTAAAGAAGCTTTAACTTATTTTCGCCTCTTAGAAAATTTTGGGAATATCTCTTTGTTAGAATGCTATCCAAAAACAGGAAGAACCCACCAAATTAGAGTGCATTGCTTTTATTTAGGTTGTCCATTATTAGTGGATGAACTTTATCATCAGAAAGGGGTCTTCTATTTGAGTAAAGTTAAGCGGAATTATAATTATACTAAGTTTGAAGATGAACGACCACTAATTAGTCGATTAACCTTACATGCTAAATCGATTCAATTTGAAACGCTTGATGGGGAACGATTGGAGATTGAAAGTGATTTACCAAAAGACTTGCGTGCCCTTCATCAACAGTTGAAGAAATTATAACTTGTTTTCAAGTAGCTTAATATATTTATTGGCTAATTGAGAATAGGTGAAATGCTCAAGAACATATTCCTTCCCTCGTTCTCCCATCTCGATTCTCTCTTCTTTTTTCATTTGAAACAGATGCATGAAAGCCCGAGCAATATCTTCTGGACTTTCTTCTTTTACTCTTAGCCCGCAATTGGCTAGACTAACTATTTCTTCAGTTAAATGAATAGAATGTACAATTGGTTTTCCCGCGTACATGTAATCGAATATTTTATTCGGTGATACTCCATAATTATATATAGATTCCCGATTCCAACCGATATAGCAAACATCAAATTGGGATAGCATATCTGGAATATTTGTTTTAGGGATATTAGCAATAAAAGTTATGTTCTTCAACTGGGATGCTTGTTCTAATAAATATTCTTTCTCTTCACCATCTCCCACTATCACAAAATGAATCTGATCGGATTTAATCAGTTTTGCAGCTTTAATGAAGTAATTCATTGCATTTGAAAGTCCCAGCTTGCCTGTGTAACCAATAATAAACTTATCCTTTGGAATCAAAGCCCGGATAGATTTTGCTAAGGGCTCAGCGTTTAGTTTTTCTTCAAGATATATGGCATTTGAAATCCAATGAGACTTTCGCGTTATTCCTTGTTTGCTTAAATAGTTTTGATAAAACTGTAGATTAGAAACTAAGTAGTCAGAGTGTTTAATAGCAAATAATTCGAAGCGTCTCATAAATAAAATGAAGGGGTGGTATTTGGAAAAGCTTCCAATTTCAACAATAGAAAGCGGCCATATATCTCTTACCTCAAAAACGAGTTTAGCTTTAAATTTCAGCTTTAAATAATAGGCTGCAATAATACAGAATGGGGCAGTGGGGGAACAAATTATATACTTAGGCTTATTCGGAATATGCTTGCTTACAAAGAATAAACGAAAGGTAAAGTAGAACCATTTTAGAATTCTCTTGTAATGTCCTGAACCCTTATACTTGAACAGTTTGATCCATAAGAAGTCAATGCCACCTTCCTTGTTTAAATGAAAGTTAACATCCTTGGGTAGCGAGGGGTAAGTGCTAAGAACATGAGAATATGAACCAGAGATTATAGTGGAGTGAAAGCCTTTCTTTTGAAATGCTTTTGCCAAATAATAATGGCGCAAGGTCATACCATGATTGGGGTTCCCCGCATATTCATTAATAATCCAAATATTATCCATTAGGTTTTAATTCTTTGTGGTTACCCTGTATAAAAAAGGCGATAAAAAATCCAAAAAACATAATCCCACCTTGAGATTGAAAGGTGGATTCGACCGTTGCAAATAAAATACTAATCATTAAAAACACAGCGAAAATGAGCTGATGATTTTTGATAGATATATAGCCTGCAATCAAGTAAATGCTAATCAGGGAAATGAAGCCTAGAACTCCAAGTGCTAACCAACTTTCCATAAATTGATTATGGGCATTCAATTTTTGCCTATATCCCTTTCCAAAGCCACTTACATTATGTTTCTCACTTAGAATACTAAAACGATAGTCTCCTAGGCCATAGCCCCAAATTGGCTTTTCTTTAATTAGCTCTAAAGAGTTTTTCCAAGTCATCAATCTATCATCCACTATATATTCATTTACTTCAATAGCGGAGTGCGTAAACATATTTGCAGCTTTTGAAAATCGTTCATTTAAATAGGGGATATTTATAGTGATGAGGACAGCAAGTAGAAGTATAGAAATAGCTGATATAATACCTTTCAATGCACCTAAGCGAGCTATGACAAGTCCAAGCAAAACAAAAATTAATACTAGGATTGCCATTCTTGAACCTAAAAGGAATATACTACTCGTGCTAACTACAGTTCCTGCCAACTGCGCACTTCTGCTTTTTAATGGGGCTACCTTTTCTGATGAAACTAGCCACATCAGTAGTCCAAGGATCATGGATATTGATAAATAGCTGGGATGCATAATCGTAAAGTCTAATAATTGATCCATCATTATAAACTCAGCATGTATTGCATAGTGTATTACAAATCGAAACAGGATAACAAGACCCATTGCCAAGTTGCTAAGTATAAAGGTGTTCATGATAAGCTTAGTATGAAAATTACTCAGCTTAGCTCTGAATATAAACATTAGAGGTAAAAGTAAAAGAGGGGCTTTAATGAACAAGTCATCAAAAGCGTAAATCTTATTAGTGGATAAGAAATAACTAACAACATGAAATAGGAAGTAGGCACAAATTGAAGCAAATAATATCCATGAAGTATGGCTAATCCCTTTGAAACTCTTTTTGCCTAGCACGAATCCAATAAGCATGATTGTAAATGCAATAGTTGTACTCATTTTGTGAATGGGCAACAGTATTACCATCAGCACAGAGCCCAACACAAATAGTTTGTCTCCAACTTTTGCGCTTCCTTTATATAAATTATTCAAGTAAAACGATTTAGCTTATATTTACATAAAATTAATGCTAATAATGGAAGATAACGAATTAAAATTGGAAGATTTGTTTAGTTTGATGAAAGGCTTCATTAGGAAAAATATGTTTTTCATTCTAGGATTCTTCATATTAGGATTGGTGTTTGGAGTATACAAGTATTCTGTTGCAAATCCGGAGTATACGACCAATGTATATGCGAAAAGTGAATTCATTCCTATTGAGCTTGTAAAAAATGAAATTTACAGCGTAAACTCCTTGATTAAAGAGCGAAACTATGTTCAATTGGTTGATATGCTTGGCATTGATTCAATTTTGGTTTTAAATCTTCTTTCCTGTGAATATTATGCTGTTTCGAGTGAGGATAAGTTATTCTCCATTAAAGTTAAAAGTACTGGTGAGGAGAATATGAATAGCCAATTTGTCGATCACTTGGTTGCTTATCTTGAGGGCAATGTGTACATTTCAAAATACTTAGCTGAGCAAAAAGAGAAGATTGATTTGAGTATTGCTGTTTATGAAGGAGAGTTAGAAAAGTTAACTCAAATTCAGAGCAGTGTTCTTGGAGAGAATACTCAAAAATCTAATTACTCATTAATCACTAGTCCGAGCAGTTTGTCTGATCAAATTGTAAAGCAGAAAAATGCCTTACTAGGATTGAAATTATTAAGTGAAAAAGTTGTGGTGCTCAGCGTAATTGATTCTATAAGTATAAAAGACAATCCGTCCTTAAAGATGCTTGTTTTGAGCGCAGCAATTGTATTTACTTTTTTTGGAATTTGCTTGATTGTTTTATTTCGCTTTTTTAAAGCTAGCTAGTAGGTCTTTATAAATTTGATGCATGTGGGCTACATTTTTATCCCAATCAAAATGCTTCTTTACTCTTAACCTTCCTGATTTACCCATTTGTGATCTAAGCGCTGGATTTTCAATCAATTTAATCATAGCTTTAGCAGCACTTTCTGAATCATTTGCCGGAACAATAAGACCTGTTTCATCTTGTGATACTACTTCGGGAAGTCCACCTTTGTCGCTTACAATTACTGGGACTTCACAAGATTGAGCTTCAACGATAGCCACGCCAAAGCTTTCACTGTCCCATTTGGAAAGTGCAACATAAATTTGAAATTCATTTAGTTTACCTGGTATTTGAGAGTTATCTAGCTTTCCTAAGAAATGAACTTTATTTTCAATGTTTAGCTGAGTGCACAACAACATCAATTCTTCCAACAATCCCCCAGAACCCACTATTTGAAGAGTTAAGTTTGCTTGAACTCGATTATCTGCGATAGCAAATGCTTCTATCAAAGTATCTATTCCATATTTAGGTTCCAAAGCCTTAACCGTTCCGATGTTGATTACTTCTTGATTGGTTTCAACGGGCGTGGTCTTTTTGAATACATCCATATCCACTCCGAATGGAGTAACAATTACATCTTTATCTGTATGTTTTTTTGTCTCTACCGCCATTACTTTTGAAGTAGATAAAATAAGATCTGCTTGTTCAAGAGTGTATTTTACGATTTGCTTAAAAATGAAATTCTTATTGGGGAAGTCGAAAATGTCACTACCCCATACGGATATAACAAAAGGATTGAACTTTGTGAGCGCTCCTAACAATCCATAACTACTTGCATAATGAGCATGCAGTATGTCAGGATTGAATGTTTGAATAAAGGTTTTTAATTGTGGAAGTGCATTCAGGTAGGAGAGTTTTTTTATGCTTCCTTCTCCAGTTCTAAAAATACTATTATTTAGGGACACACTTTTAATGGTTATATTCTCTATATTGTCGAAATGAGTATGTTCTATAGTCGCTAATGAAAACACAGCTATTTCTTTGGCTTTAGTTTGCAAAGCCAAAACCCATTTAATCAAATGAATAGAATTTAGATCTCCTAGTAATAGTATTTTCATTGGCTCAATTCTTTTACCTGATTCATCACTTTTCTTGCTCTTGCTTCCCATGTATTGTTCTCATACGCAATAGTTAAGTGCGCTTGCTTACTTTCTATTTCTGTTCTATTCCTATTTAAATTCTTTAGTAAATCAATCAAAGTATTTGAATCGTATTTGATAGACCACCCTATGTTATGATTCTCTACAAATATACCGGGGTAAGTACCCTTGGTGGCAATGATCGGTTTCATATGACCAATATATTCAAAAAGTTTTATTGGGACAGCAAATCTCCAATAATCAAATGGTTTTACAAAGAGAAGTGCAATATCAGATTCTTGATAGAGTTCTTCTAATTCATGACTTTGTTTATGGACTACATGTAGATTTTTTAATCCAGCATAACTAGCGTAAGTTCCTTTTTTAGCACTTAACCATTCTGCTTCTCTAGTACAAATAGTTAGGTTGATAAACTCGAGTTGACTAACTGCTTTAAAAAGTTCTTCCATTTGATAATGACTGCTAAAGCCACCTACGTAAAAGATGTTTAGTTTTGAACTAGGTGATTTATCTTTATTCAATTCTAATTCCTGAAACCCCGGTGGTAGATCATCAATTTTATAATTGAAAGAACTTGGAATAAAGTCTTTCATTTGGAAAGAAGGAAGGTATAAAATATCTAAAAGGTCTTTATACCTATACAGATCATAATGATACATGATTTTCGTGAAAAATGCTTTTATACCTTTTAAGCTGTAGCCTTTAAAATTCCAAAAGATATCTCGATAAAATAGGGTTATTGGGATATTATTTTTTTTGCAAAATCTAAAAAACCCAAAGTCAAGAAATGGATAGCTTGGAAAATGATTTTTTTCAGTTAATAAGGTCGGCAATGTAGAACTTTCACTATACACGAAGTCATAGGTTTTACCCAGCCTTAACTGTTCTTTTATCTTTAGGATACTCTTTTTCCTTTCTGCCCCATTGCCCATTACAATGTCTACTTGAAAACCAATATTGCGAAAAGCTTGAAGCATCTTTAGAGGACGAATATTGGTTCCAGAAGAGCGATTAGGGTCTATCTCAAAGGGTATATGAAAAATGATATTTTTCATTCGTTCGAAATTGATTTAGATAGTTTTGATGAATAGATGAGGATCAATCCAAACAGCACAAAAACGGATAATGTTGAAACATTATAAAGGTAGTCATTGAATCCACCTATTATGGCGGTTTTGTAACTGAAAAACACATAGATACCGATTAGTAATGGAGTCTTCGGTAGTCGCATTAAGGTGTAAAATAAGCTTCCTATCATAAAACCCACATAAACGGGAGAAAGTAATAAGCCAAGAAACCCAAAGTTTGCCCAAGCTTCTCCAATAAAAAGAGTGTTTTGCACGCCTGCAGTTCCTTCTTTTATTCCTTTAGGGTTGATTACTTCCATGATTAACCGTCCAGCTCGTTCAGCATATTCAATGCCAAAATTATTCACCAATTTACTCATGCTATTAAAGCCTATGAATTCTTTCATAGAATCAAAAAACTCAAAAGAAAAAAATGTGCCGGCTAATTGTGAGAATAGAATTCGTCCACTTGCACCCGTATTATAACTTAAAAATATATGAGCAATATTCTCATTCCCAAAGCCAATATAGAAAGACGCTATTATCCCAATAAATAGGAATACAATAAATGCCAATTTATGCAGTGCAATTTTACCATTTACCCAAACTATATAAAATACAAAGCCAGTTAAGAACATAGCCATAGGTGATTTTTGTAAATCGTAGCTTAGAATCATTAAAGCTGAAAAGAAAGTGATTAGGAACCAAGATAGGTCCAGCAAGGATTTTGATTTTTGATAATAGGCAAAAGCGACGAACGATAACAAGGGTAGAAATTGAAGAGCAAATATATTCCGCAAGTAAATATTTCCACTAAATTCTCGGGAAGCTAGAATTCTAATCCGAGCAAGTTCTTCTGAATTACCTTTAAACATTTCAAGTATTGGAACCATCCCAATACTGTAGAAAGTATAAATCATTACTAGGCTTCCAAACAAGCTTAAGCCTATTAAAATACTTTTTAAAATGAGTTCATTCTTGCCTAACAAGTAGATTACTGGTTTTTGAGCAAAATGCTCAAAGCTTTTTTGAATAGAGCCTTTAAAGAATATCCGCTTTGCTAACAACATCCCTGCAGGAAGCATGATCATAGTGTATAGAACCGCCAGCCAACCAATAAGTCTGGTTTCATCATATCGAAGTTTATTGATCAAATAATGGTCGTCTAACTTCAATACAATAAATACAGCACCTAGAAATGACATCGCAAACATGGGTACATAGAATAAATAAGAAAGCATGTTGAGCTTGCTAAATGCCATTGAACCACTTGCCTTTTTAAAAAGGAAAAAGGAGCAGATTAAAACCGCCAAACTCAATATAATGTATGCTAAGGCCTCCAAGTTATTGTTTTACTTTTTTGATACTTAAAGGTAAAGTTAAGAATAAGCTTAATAAATAGATCGCCGCTCTGCTTACCGCAAACAAGATAAGCGTATCGTACATGTTGTTGAAAATATAGTATCCCACAATAATGGGTAGAATAGAACTAAGTAGAAAGAGTATCTGCCAAACAAACTCAAGTTTTTGCTTACCCGTAATAATAAACACATTGGTAAGTGGACTAGTAATAAATTGTAGTAAGAATAGAATAGCGAGTATTTGCGCATACAAACCAGAATTCTCCCATTCAGCTCCAAAAATAAACGTGAATAGGAATGGAGAGAAGAGCAGAAGAACAATAAATGGAAGAATACTTGCTGCAAACAATCCACCCAAGGTTTTTAAGTACAAGGATCTAAAATTACCTAGCTTATTATATTGGTCAGTTGCTTTCTGTCTAAACACATCACCCACAGATCTAGCAATAATTGACACGGGTAACATAATCACCCGTTGGGTTAATGCAAAGTATCCAACTTCTGTTTCGGTGTAGAATAATGCAAATGCTATCGGCGGTCCGTTTAGTGCAATGGCATTTAATAGATGTCCAGGCATGATATACTTGGGAAAGGAGATGTATTCTTTCGCTACGCTTTTTAAATCACCTACAGTCAATTCTTGTAGGCTTTTAAGCGTAAAAGTTCTCAAATTGGTAATGGTACTAGCCATTATTCCAATTACTTTGGAAGCCATCAACCCAATAGCCTCCCATTGAAGGAACCCGAATAACAATGAACTTATTCCAGAACTTAAATTATTGCTGATTTTAGAAATGGACATGGCCTTGTAGGCACTGACTCTATTTGCCCAATGATAATAGGTCTGGTCTGAAGCAAGGAAAAGAACACCTAGCACAAGCATCCAGCTATAAGGTATTAATTCTTGAGCATTCAACTGGGTGAGAATCCAGTTTCCAAAGAATAGATTAATAATACCCAGTAGGATACAAAAGAGGATAATGAAGAGTTGACTTAAACCTACTAAGCTTTTGGCTTTATGGTCTGATGAAGGAATAATTATAGCTTTTTCATATCGGGTAGTTGCTATAACTCCAAGGATACTAATATAGCTCACATAAATCATGAGGACTCCAAAACTTTTTGGCTCATAAATTCGAGTAAGAATTGGACTGATCACCATTGGGATAGCCTGAGCTATAGTGGTTCCAGAAACTAGTAATAAAGTGTTTTTGAGAAAACTTGATTTTTTTATCTTTTCAATCATGCCTGCTCAAATCTAATGAAAAATGAATAGCTAGCTTAATTGGCTTAACCTAAGATCTCTTTTAATTTTTCCTCTAAGGCTGGCCCTCTTAAGTCTCGTCCGACAATGATGCCGTTTTCATCAATTAAAAATGCAGCAGGAATACTGTTTACTCCATAAGTTTTGGCAGCAGCATTATTCCAAAATTGAAGATCACTTACGTGGTTCGGCCAAATCAATCCATCTTGTGCTATAGCATTCATCCATGCACCTCTTTCTTTGTCTAGAGAAACGCTTAATACAGTAAAGCCTTTGGCTTTATAGTTATTGTAAGCAGCAACTACTGTCGGATTCTCAATTCTACATGGCTTGCACCAACTTGCCCAAAAATCAACTAAGACTACCTTGCCTTTTAAAGAGGATAAACTTAAGTCAACACCTTGAGGGGTTTTTTGAGTAAAATCTGGAGCTTCAGTTCCTATCGCAATTTTATTGCTAGCAGCCTCCATAGCTGCTTTTTGAGCAATAGCATCTTCATTAGCTTTTACCTGCTCTCTCATTTCAACGATGTAAGTTGAATTTGGCATTAAAGCGGAATAGTCATTTAGCTTGGTTTTAATGAACTCTATGTCTTCAGCCGATTTAAGTGCGCTCATTAAATAGACGCCCGTAATTGGATCTGTAGTTTGAGCAATTTTTTCTCTAATCGCATCTTTCATTCCAGCTTCTGCGGCTAGATATTGATTTTCAATAGCTTTTAATTCTTCCATACTTGCACCTGCCATTTGTTTCGTTTGAAATTGCTGACTTAATGCACCCAATTCATTTTGCTTTTCAATGAAAAAAGAAATCATCTCTTGAAACTCTAAAGCGGTTTCACTTTTTAAAACTTCAGTTTCTGCAAGTAAATCGTCATCAAATTTTGCATTGTAAACGATCTCTTCATTATCCAATCTAAGCATCCAATATTTTCCTTGACCTGCTATTCGATAAAAACCGGGTTCTTTAACTGTTCCTTTAAATTCATAAGAACCATCTTCATTACTTGTGCTTGTATCTATATCTGTAATGTTATTAAAAGTTACAAATTGTAAGATCAATTGCTCGTTAGCTAAGCCTTCAATTTGACCAGATAAGTTATACCCGTCTGTATCTTCTTGACAAGAACTAAAGCCCAAGGCTATTATTAATAAAAGGGAAATATAGTTTTTCATTGCTTTGCTTTAATATTATTTAAGTTTTTCTGTAAGTAGTGTTGTCGCTATTTTCGGGTCAGCTTTTCCGCCAGATTTTCGCATAACTTGTCCCATGAACATTCCCATAAGGCCTTTCTTCCCATCTTTATATTCTTGAACCTTAGCTGCATTTTCAGCAAGAACTTCATCCACTATTTCTTCAATAGCTCCTGAGTCTGAATTCTGAATAATGTTTAAACTTGTTGCCAAGGTTAAAACATCAGCAGAGGGTTCTTCCAAAAGTGCAGGAAATAAACTTTGAGAAGCACTTGCGAAATTCAATTTACCTTCTTCAATAATTGTAATAATCTCAGCAATCTTCTCTGCGTTTATGGGGAACGATTGGATGTCTAAGGCTTTATCGTTTAGGTATGACTTAACGGGTCCAATTAACCAATTGGCAGCTGCTTTTGTATGAGTTGTATGAGAAATAATTTCTTGAAAGTATTTTGCGAAATATTTATCTTCTGAAATGATGTTTGCATCATAAGTCGATAAGCCTAAGTTCTCTGTGAATTCTTTAAAGAGCTCTTTGGAAAGTTTAGGCATCTCCGCTTGTACAGCTTTTACTTTGTCTGAATTGACGATAAAGGGAGGTAAGTCCGGTTCAGGAAAAAATCTATAATCATGCGCGTTTTCCTTACTTCTCAGCATAAAGGTACTTCCATCTGCGGCATTGTAACTTCTTGTTTGCTGCTCAATACGATCACCTTCTTCTATAAGGTCAATTTGTCTTTTGGCTTCAAATTCAATAGCACGCATAACATTACGCATGGAGTTCATGTTTTTTACTTCACATCGTTCTCCCAATTCTTCAGTTCCTTTTATACGAACTGAAATATTTGCATCACAACGCATGCTTCCTTCTTCCATGTTTCCATCACAAATTTCTAAGTAGCGTAAAAGCTTACGAACTTCGAATAAATATTGATAGGCTTCCTCAGCACTTCGCATGTCGGGTTCAGAAACGATCTCAATAAGAGGAACACCCGCTCTATTCAGGTCAATTAATGAATTGTAAGGGTCTAGGTCGTGTGTACTCTTACCTGCATCTTCTTCTAAATGAATTCGAGTTACACCTATTCGCTTTCCTTTTTCATCTACTTCAATATCAATAAAACCCTCTGTACAAATCGGAGTCTTATCTTGTGTAATTTGGTATCCTTTTGGTAAATCAGCGTAGAAATAATTCTTTCTCGCAAATCCATTGTACTCAGTGATTTTGCAATTGGTAGCTAAGCCCATTTTAATAGCCGATTCTATGGCTTCTTTATTCACAAAAGGTAAAGTGCCTGGGTGACCTAAAGTTAAAGGACTAATATTGGAATTCGGGCTTGCACCAAAAGCAGCGCTATCCGTTGTGTACATTTTGCTTGATGTAGAAAGCTGTGCATGAACTTCTAAACCAATAACAGTTTCATATTTATCGTATTTCGACATGAAGAATTTGATGAGTTAGTTAAAACGAACAGTAAAAATAACTATTATAATAGATACTTAAGACGCTTTGTCTAATTTCTTCAAAATATTTAACGAATTTACACCCATAGAGAATTTAGATTAGGATAATGCTTGATTTATCTTTTAGAATTTAACTTGATTTCTTCGACTAAAACGGTTTTAGCTTCCCAAGGATTTTTAATTTGAATGAACTGTCCCTCACCATTATTAGCTAGTTTTTGCATAAGTCGTTGCCCTTCATCATCTTGCCCAAAGCCTATAACTGATAGTTTAATACCATTGTTTGAAGCTTGTTTCCTTACTTCTTTATTAAGCTCGTTCTCTGTTAGAGATGCATTTGCGCTAGAAAACAAACCATCTGTTGCTAAGATAATTTGATTGTTTCCATCTCCGATGAAATAGTATTGCAGCAAGTCATAGGCGGTTTGAAGTCCATTCACTCCATAGGTAAGCCCCGAAGTTTTTAAACTATCTATGGCATGTAATATAGTAGATTTGTTATCTCCACTCACACTTTCTAGTATTACATTTGTTTTTTGATTATAAGCAATAATTGCAACGCGGTCAATATCTCGAAGCACTAGAGCTAAACTCTTAAGTGATTCTTTGAGCAAGTCCATTTTGTTTTCCTTCGCCATGGAAGACGAAACATCAATTAGAAAGAGTACGTTGTTCGCTGCATAGTCATCGATGGAAAGAACTTCATCTTCCTCCACTAAAGCCGGAATGGATTCTTCTAAGCGAGCTAAATCTTCAGTCTCAATTTGTTTTAACTCCTCTTTAGCTTCAGCCAGCTCATTTGACTTTTCATCAAGTGCAAGATCTTTTGTTTCTAATTCAGATTCTCTTTGAGCTATTAGGTCTTCCTTTTTATTTAAGGCAATCGCTGCTTGAGCAAGTGAGAACTCTAAAGCTTCGTTTTCAGCTTGTAATTCTGCTAAATAAGTTTGAATGGAATCCAAATTAAGAGTCGGTTTTGGTAGGGGAGGTGTCACAATGGGTTCTTCTATAACTTCCACAATAGGCTCGGCAGTACGCTCGGTATTTGTAACAGGTATAACAACAATCACTTCTTCTTCTGTTTCTAGTTCAATTGCCTCTCTTATTGGTGCTTCTTCTATCACTGCAAGCGCTAAAGGTGCACTTGGGATTACTTCTAATACTTCTTCTGCTTCTTCGTCCTCTTCACTTGCAAAGCTAAATTCAGTGGTTCCAAATGAGAGCTGGCTGAGTAATTCGTTCGGATTACTCTCTTCTTTTTTAGCCGCATAGATTTCCTCAAATAGATTAGAAACTGGACTTAAAAATATCCGTATGACTTCATCATCCTGATCTGCTCGAATGATCGCTTCTCCGGAAATGTAATGATCGGCATTGACAATCAATTTATAATCTTCTTTCCCAAGTTGCAGACTTGCCATACCACTTTCATCAGATTTAGATTTCCTTGTTTTTTTCTTGTTCAATATTGGCGTTATGAAAATTTCAGCATCTTCAATAGGGTCTAAAGCCAACTCATCGATTACTCGAATAGTGTATTCTTTTAGCTGGATAGGTTCTGGAACAGGCTCTAGAATTTCAATTATAGGACTCCTTGAAGAGGGCACATTGTTCGGCAAAGAATTAGTAGGGGTGTTTTCCACCGGGACTTGTTCACTTTCTATTGGAGAAATAGTTTCTTCTTCCACAGCCAGGGCAACAGGTGTTTCAATTTGAGGAACAGGTCTCGAATTTATCGGATTTAGGGGCTTCGATTCTTTAGTGTCTATAATAAACTTATCTAAATCGGGCTTGGGAGTGGGAGGCTTCGTGATAGTTGTTCCCACTTTATTGGCTTGACCTTTGTCCAACTCCTTGTTCAAGTCAGCATCTTTACGTTCCAACTGTTCCTTATCTATAGGAATGTTAGCCTGAGCCAAAACTGGTTCTTCGACTAAAGGAATCAAGCTAATTTTTAAATAGCCTGTTTGTTGCCCTAAATAAAACATGCTTTGATAGCTTTGATACCTAGGGTGGTCAACAAGAACTTCATAATTACCTACAGGAAGTTTTGAGCCAAAATCGCCCATTCGATCTGCGAAAAATGTCAGGTCAATTTTGTTAGTCAAACCTATAATTCTTATTGTTGAACCGCTTAAAGGGATTTGCGTTTCTATTTCAGCTACCTTACCAAACAGTTCTACTTTTGGTTTACTATGCTCAGGTTTAGCCATAGGACATTGGATGTATGCTGTAGGAGAGAGGTTTTTAATGTTTCCAGTTACTTTCAACTCATAAGCTTCTGGGCTTGCATTGAAATAAATCGGGAATTTCCTGCTGAAAGAACCTGTTCCTGAGGTATAGTAGATCGCTTTAATAATTGCTTTTTCTCCAGGTTTGATCGCTTTTTCAGGGTAGATTATTTCCAGATCATTTTCGGAAAACAAAGGTAGAATGCTTATTGAATGCTTGCTATTATTTGTAAGCGTATAAATGGCTGGTTGATTTTCCCACATGGGTACATCTCCAAAATTATAAGTCATGCTAGTAAACTCGATGCCTAATTTCTTCAACTTCTGGGCAGAAGATTGATTAAAAAGGACGCAGGCAAGAATGAGATATAAAAACTTTTTCAATACAATTTTGTTTAATGCTATAACTTTGAAACGCTTTGTTGAACGTAAATATGATATTTGTGAAGAGAATAATTCAAAAATCGGTCCTTTTTTTCATTTTCCTAATTTTTGGAACACTTTCCTTAACTGCCCAAACGGCAATTTTGAAAGGAAGAGTAGTTGATATAAAGAACAATGCTGGGATTTCTTTTGCCAATGTTTTTATCCAAAATACCACGATTGGAACTACCTCGGATTTAGATGGAAACTTTGAACTTACAGGTCTCAAAGCAGGATTATATAATGTAGAGGCTTCATTTATCGGGTATAGCGCTAAGGTTATATTTGAGGTTGAAGTGTTCAATAATAGACCAAGTACAATTGTATTTGAGCTAGAGGAGGATGCGGAACAATTGGATGAAGTGCTTGTCAAGGCTAATCCGTTTAGAAAAGTGGAAGAAACGCCATTATCTATTCGAACTATTGGCGTGAATGAAATTCAACGCTATCCAGGAGGGAATAGAGATATTTCTAAGGTCATACAATCTTTACCTGGGGTAGCTTCTTCAGTTTCATTTCGAAACGATATTATTATTCGAGGAGGTTCGCCCTCTGAAAATAGGTTCTACTTGGAGGATATTGAAATTCCGACAATTAATCATTTTAGCACGCAAGGAGCAACAGGAGGTCCGGTTGGGATGATTAATGTTGATTTTATTCGGGAAGTCGAATTTGTAAGTGGGGCTTTTCCAGCAAACAGAGGGAATGCTTTAAGTTCTATCATGAACATAAAGTTGATTGATGGAAGAGACGATCGACCAGGAGCAACTTTTACCGTGGGCGCCAGCGAAGTTGCTATTGCGTTTGAAACACCTTTGAAGGATAAAGGGAATTTAATTTTTGCCGTACGGACTTCTTATTTACAGTTGTTGTTTAAGGCACTTCAATTACCATTCTTGCCTACTTATAATGACTTTCAATTCAAAACAAAGTTAAAGCTGAATGCTCGAAATGAGTTGACTATTTTAGGTCTTGGTGCTTTAGATAATTTTGAGTTGAACCTGGACGCGAATACATCAGAAGATCAGCAATTTATTCTGGGATATTTGCCTGATAATGACCAGTGGAATTATACCGTTGGTCTTAGACATAAATTATACTTAGAAAATTCTTACTGGACTTTTGTTGCTAGTAGAAGTATGTTGAATAATCGAGTGGTGAAGTATCAAAATAACGATGATAGTTCAGAAGATAATTTAACCTTGAAACTGATTTCACAAGAAATTGACAATAAGTTTAGGGTAGAGAATACGGCAAGAATTAAAGGATGGAAATACACCTTGGGTTTTGGTTCTGAAATTTCAAAGTACACGAATAGCACCTTTAATAAAGTGTACATTCCTAATGTGGGTGAGCAAACTATTGATTTTGATGCGAAGCTTATTTTTGCAAAGTATAGCGCTTTCGGTCAGGTAAGTAGAAGTATTTTTAACAATAGATTAGATGTCTCTATTGGGATGCGATTTGATGGCGCAAATTATAATAAGTACATGTCTAATCCTCTAGAGCAATTTTCTCCTCGATTATCGCTAAACTTTGGCATTACGGAAAGACTTAGTTTGAATTTTAATACAGGAATCTATTACCAATTGCCTGCTTATACTTTATTGGGTTACCAAAATACAAATGGAGATTTATTAAATCAAGAGGCCTTAAAATATATCAACAATAAACAGGTAGTTCTGGGCTTACAATATGCGACTCAAAAGAATTCCCAATTTAGCGTGGAAGGATTCTTAAAGATTTATGATAACTATCCATTTCTCTTGACAGATTCAATATCATTTGCTAACCTTGGTGGTGATTTTGGAGTTATCGGAAATGATATTGCCGATGCTAGTTCAGAAGGTCGTTCCTATGGAGCAGAATTCTTATTCCAACAGAAATTGTTTAAAGGTTGGTATGGAATAGTGGCTTACACCTTGTATTGGAGTGAGTTTAAGGACAAGAACGGTGACTTTATTCCTTCGGCATGGGATTCTCGTCATATCATTAGTTTGACTGGAGGGAAGAAGTTTAAAAAGAACTGGGAAATTGGAACCCGGTGGGGTGTTCAAGGCGGAGCCCCATACACCCCTTACGATTTACTTGAATCGGCTAAGCCTGAAAACTTTGATGCAAGTGGAAGAGGGATTAAAGATAATGACCTATTGAATACAGCACGAACGAATTGGTTCCATCAGTTAAATGTTCGGGTGGATAAGAAATGGTTCTTTCAAAAATGGAGTTTGAACTTATACCTTGACATTCAAAACATCTATAATTTCCAAGGGGAAGGCGCTCCAGAATTTACAGTTGAACGAGATGATGATGGGATTCCATTACTTAATGCTGGCGGAACATATGATGGTTATACTTTTACTTCGGGAGTGGGAACCTTGGTTCCTTCTATTGGTATTGTGGTAAAATTGTAGGTAATAATGAACTAGAATTCGAAAGACTTCGTTAGATTTATAAGGTTTTATGAAAAATATTTTTCCCACATTATTTTTAGTGCTCTTGATAGCTAGTTCGCTGCAAGCACAGAAAAAATCTAAGATGCTAACCGTCTTAGATGAGGAAAATGCTGTGTTTAAAAATGAATGGAGCATTGGCGCTCGAATGCATACTAACGGTTTTAGTGCATACTTTGAACGCGTTTGGATTAAGAGCATTTGGAAGAAGCGAGTTTTACAAACTAATCTTTTCTATTTCAAGGACTTTAAACAGAAAAAAGTTAAGTCGGCGTATGCAGAGGTGTATAATGCGAATGGCTACTTTTATGGCAAACAAAACAATTTCTGGAATCTCAATGTTCTATACGGGAATAAGAAGATTCTTGCGGAGAAGGCAGATAAGAATGGTGTTCGAGTTTCCATGTTATACCTAGGCGGGTTTTCTTTAGGATTTTTAAAACCTTATGGTTTGGACATTGTAGAGCAAGATCAATTTAGCGATGCGCCGCCAGAAACTGTGGTTGAGTTTTATAACGAGAATAACCCTGACGTTTTTTTAGATCCTTTCAATAATGATACGCGAATATTTGGTCCAGCAGGATTGAGGTATGGTTGGAATAAATTGCAGCCTGTACCGGGTCTACATGCTAAGTTTGGATTTAATTTCGATTGGGCTGGAAAAGAGAACATTGTGAAAAGTATTGAGTTGGGAACACAGGTAGATATCTATTACAAGAAGCTTCCTGTAATGATAAGTTCAAGGAGCAAACCGTACATCCTAAATTTATATTTAGCCTTCCAATTGGGTAAAAGATGGTAATGTTACTTTATCATTGAAAAAATGAGATTATTTTGACAAAAATAATTCTTTAATAAGGATACCCTTGTTGTATATTTGACAAGTTAAGATTACGAAAAATTAAAAGTTACTTTATGAAAAGAAATATATTTATAACTGTTTTCATTGCAATAGCTGTTTCTGTTGGTTTCTTTTTCTCGCAAGGGGATAATACCATCGCTCAAGAACCAGTAAAATCTAAATTACCAAAAGCTCAACGAATTGAGGGTGCCTTAGAATGGCGTCAAAGTCTTCTAGCTGATCCTGCAACAGGAGAGTTTGATGTTAATTTGTTTTACAATGCAATGGATAAAGCAGACGAACTAAAGTATCAATCTAATAAAAGTGGATTGTTAGGTTTAAATTGGGAGCTTGTTGGTCCAGATAATCAAGGTGGAAGAACAAGAGCATTAATATTTGACCGAGTAATTCCAAATAAACTTTGGGCCGGAAGTGTTGGTGGAGGTTTATTTCAATCTTTAGATGGGGGAAACAACTGGACAAGAGTACTTACTTATGATGGTTACTTTCCTATTGGGTCAATTGCTCAAGCAGGTGATGGTTCTTTGTATGTAGGAACAGGCGAAGGCTTAGGGAATTCTTTAGGAAGCTCAGGTAACAGTTTTAATTCTCAATCTCCGGGAAATGGAGTTTTTAAATCTGCTGATAACGGGGCAACTTGGAACCTTTTACCTGGTACGGAAGCTGGAAATACTGGTGAAGTGGTCACTGGTGGATGTGTTTGGTGTGGAGTTAATGATATTGCGGTTAGTCCAGTTAATGACAACGTAATTTTAGCGGCTACACAAAACGGTCTTTTTGTTTCAACTATGGCAGGTGAAGAACCTGGTCTTTGGCAACAAGCGAGTGGTCTATCTGGTGAAGGTCAGGCTATTGAAATTACTGAAGATGGTCAAACTGCATTTGCAGCCTTTAATGGTAGAGTTTATAGAAGTATTGATGTAGGAAATAATTTTACTACAGGTTGGTCTCAAATGCCAGTAACTGGTGGACAACGTGCAGATGTTGCCATTGCTCCTTCTAATAATAACTATGTATATGCTTCTGTAACTGGAAACAATCAATGTTTAAGTGGTATTTGGCAGTCTACAGACGGAGGAGATAGTTGGACAAGAGTGGTAGCTGGTGGCGCACCTTATGTTTTAGATCCATTTAATCAACCAACTACTGATTTCGGAACTTGTGAAGGTCAAGGATGGTATGATCAAACGATAGCAGTTAACCCAGCAGATGAAACGAAAGTTTATATTGGAGGTATTACTTTGTATACTTGGGGTGAAGGTGTTGGTTTTAAAAGAGCAGACGTTATTGATACTGAAGGTGGTGATCCATTTAACAGTAAATATATTCATGCAGATAAGCATGAGATCATTTTTAGTCCATTAGATCCTACAGGTAACACCATGTTAGTTGGTAGTGATGGTGGAGTTACCTTATGTAATAATGCTACTTCAGGTTTTCCTGATAACTTGAATTTTATTCAAAAAAATAAAGGCTATGCTACTTTATCTGTTTACGGTATGGGTGCTGGTGCTGCTGGAGAAGTTTTCTCTGGTAACCAAGATAATGGTTCTCAATATATCGATGGTTTAGGAAGTTCACCTCAAGCTGCTCAAGAAGTAACTGGTGGTGATGGTGTTTATGCTGATATTTCTAACCTTGATCCAGATGTATTGTTCTCTGGAATTTATTATGGGGATTTAAGAAGATCTACGAATAGAGGGGTTTCTGCAAATGTTTTCTTAGATGAGAATATCGATCAAGAAGGCTGTGGTAAAATTACTTGTACTACAGGTCAAAATGCATGTGCAACTAATTATGCTGGATTTATTTATCCATTCTTCTTGATGGAAACATCTAATGTAGGGAATCAAGATACTACAGCAACTTTGATAGCTCGTGATGATACCTTGTTGTTAGCTTCTGGCGCAACTCAATACATTAAAGATACCTTATATCCTGCTTCTCAGATTACGGTTACTACAACTGTAGGAGAGAGCGGAACAACAATAGAACGAGTAGAAGTAGCAAAAACTACCTATACTTTTACTAGTAGAGTTTCTGACGAAGTTACTTTTGAAAGAGCAATTACGGCACCAGTTTTCTCTGGAGATACTTACTTTGAGTTAGACCCTTATGATGCTAAGTATTTTGTGCCATCAACAGGTTGTGGATTATGGATGTGTTTGAATCCACTTCAAAAGAACAAAGAGCCTGTTTTTTACAGAATCTCTAACTTCTCAAACGCTCAAGCTTTCGATAATTCTTATGATGGAGATATCTTATTCTTTAGTGTAGGAAACCGAGTATATAGAATTACAGGATTGAATCTAATTCACCAAACCTTAGATCCTACTGGTTGCTTTAACATTTCATGTGCTCCTGCTTTGAATGTCTCATTGGTTGCTACTATTTCAGGTGTAGGTAGTATTCAAGGAATTGCAGTGGATAAAAACAACACAGATAATGTGTTAGTTACCGCAGCTGGATTTAGTCAAAATGGTAAAGTTTACCGAATTGAAAATGCAACTACGAATGGAGCAAGTGTTGTGAACCTTCACCAAACGGATCTTACACTTCCTAGAATGCCTGTTTACGATTGTATCATTGATTTCGAAGATTCAGATAGATATATTATTGGTTCAGAATTAGGTATCTGGTCATCAAATGATGCTGGTGTAACTTGGTCAGAAGAAAACGATGGTATGTTCGGAAGAATGCCTGTTTACAGATTGCGTCAAGAATGGATGTATGATGAAGATTGTATGATTCTTTATGCTGGAACGCATGGTGGTGGTATGTTCAGATGTGCTACATTAACAGCAGGTGGTTGTGATACTGAGCCTTTCCAATGGGACAAGGTTGATGACAAAACAGGAATACGTGACATTACAGTTACAGCTAGTAATATTAGCTTGTATCCAAATCCGGTTAATAGTATTGCAAACTTGAAGTTTGATTTGAGCCAAACAAGTTCAATTGAAGTGAAGGTTGTAGACTTAACAGGAAGAGTAGTAATGACAAAGAGAGCAGGTAATGCGGCTGTAGGTAGTCATACTATCGAAATGAATACAAATAATTTAACTACAGGTACTTACTACGCGGTATTAAGTGCAAATGGTAAAGTGTTAGGAAGCAAGTTGTTCTTGAAAAAGTAAACTAGGCTTTTGATAATATTGAAAAGGCATCCACTTGTGGATGCCTTTTTAGTTACTGTCATTCGTGTTCA
>JBLHMK010000022.1:0-26936 GCA_047621945.1 Flavobacteriaceae bacterium | reverse complement strand
GGAGAAATACTATCGATAGATATTCAGGGTGAAGCGATAAATAAGGAAGGCTACCTTAATCTTGAAATACTGGAAAGCGCGGGTATAGGTGGGTTGAATAGTTACTACAAACTGATTAAAATGGATGAACACCCCTATGCTCGAGTGGAAGATCTTCCAAATTTTAAGCAATGAAGAAAAGTGAGCTGCCCACCAAAACTTGCCCCATTTGCAATCGTCCTTTCTCTTGGAGAAAGAAATGGAAACAATGTTGGGAAGATGTTAAATACTGTAGTGAACGATGCAAAAGAAATAAGAACAATTGAAAAGTGTAAATATCATATTCCCCCATCAATTATTTGAACAACATGAAATTCATGATAATGGATTTCCAATCTATTTAGTTGAAGAATACTTATTTTTCAAAGCGCTTAAATTTCATAAACGTAAAATAGCTTATCATCGGGCTACCATGAAGTGCCATCAGGCTTATCTTGAAGCCAAAGGAATAACCGTGCACTATATAGCTAGTATTTCAGCAAATAGTGACATATGCATTCTTATCAAGCAGTTAGCTGACTCCTATAAAAAGATAGTTTTTATAGATCCAACAGACGATTGGTTAGAACAAAGATTAAAGGCAAGTATAGAAGAATCAAAATTAGCCTCCCTTAGCTATGAAAATCCGCTTTTCATTAATTCAAAAGATGATTTACAGACCTTTTTTAAAGCAAGTAAAAAGTCTTTTTTTCACACTACTTTTTACAAACAAGAAAGAAAAAAGCATGGAATTCTTCTGGATAATTTAGAACAACCATTAGGAGGAAAATGGAGTTATGATGATGAAAATCGAAAGAAATATCCTCGAGGAAAAACTCCGCCTGCAATTAAATTTCTTGAAGGTAATGACTACTGGAAGGAAGCCGTAGCTTATACAGAGAAATATTTTCCTGATAATTATGGTAGCATCAGCGAAA
The DNA here is from genome assembly GCA_047621945.1 of Flavobacteriaceae bacterium. Classification (GTDB taxonomy): domain Bacteria; phylum Bacteroidota; class Bacteroidia; order Chitinophagales; family UBA8649; genus JAFMKE01. The sequence continues at coordinate 25,980 of JBLHMK010000022.1, read as the reverse complement.
AATCCTTGTACCCCATTTCGCATGAAGAAACCCGCCTCTGGCTTACTGAATTTTTAAAAAATAGATTTGAGGAGTTTGGCCATTATGAAGACGCCATATTAAAGGAACAATCACACCTGCATCATAGTTTGTTAACTCCTATGCTTAATATCGGCTTAATCAGCCCCAAGTATATTGTGAATGCAAGTATTAGTTTTGCAAGAAAACATGATATACCCCTTAACTCTTTAGAGGGCTTTATTCGACAAATAATAGGTTGGCGAGAGTTTATTCGTGGTATGTACCAAGTTAAAGGGAGATATTCACGAACAAGAAACTTTTGGGGTTTCAACCGTAAAATTCCCTCATCCTTTTATACAGGAAGTACGGGTATAGAACCGATCGATGAAACCATAAAGAAAGTTTTAAAGGATGGCTATTGTCATCATATCGAACGCTTGATGCTATTGGGTAATTTTATGCTGCTCTGTGAATTCCATCCCAATGAAGTCTATGAATGGTTTATGGAGATGTTTATTGATGCATATGATTGGGTAATGGTCCCTAATGTATATGGCATGAGCCAATTTGCCGATGGTGGATTATTTGCAACCAAACCCTACATTAGCGGCTCTAACTATGTATTAAAAATGAGTAATTACAAGCGTGGAGATTGGCAAAAAACTTGGGATGGACTTTTTTGGCGATTTATGCATGTGCATCGCGACTTCTTTTCGAGTAACCATCGATTGGGCATGCTGGTCAGAAACTTAGACAAAATGGGTGAGGAAAAAAGAAGTACGCATATTTCAAATGCGGAATCCTTTTTGAAAACTATGGAGAAAAAGTGAAACTGAATCAGTAAGTTTATGCCCATGAAAATCCAACGTTTAAATATGGACAACACCTGGTTTATTGAGTTTGCGGGCTTGCGCATGCTCATTGACCCTTGGCTGTTTGGGCAAGAAGTTGACTTCTTTCCCTGGTTCAATGCCCAATGGCATAGAACTGCACCCGTTCCGCTTGCTGAAGTACCTGATTTTGACCTTGTGCTAATAACACAAAAATACCCGGATCATTTTCACCAGGAAACATTGAAAAAGTTGCAAGCCAAATTGGTGATTGGTCCTCAATCAATTGAAAATCAGTTGAACCAAATCTTACCAGATTCGAAAATCCTTTCTTTCAATAAAGGAGTTCATAATATCAATCAAAAAGGAATACGTATTCATCACCTGCCAAGCGCTAGGAAAATAGATCCCATTTATGATGCGCTTGTTATAGAAAATGGTGAGCAAAGTATTTTTTTAGCAAGCCATGGCTTCACCTCTATCGATCAATGGCAGAGCGTAATTAACGAATACCCGCCAGTTCATGTCATGCTAAGTCCCTTCGACCATTACCAACTTCCATTCTTTCTGGGTGGCACAGTTGCACCTGGAATTGGAGGACTTAGAAAGTTAGCAAAAAGCCTTAACCCTAAGCATATTATTGCGACACATGACGAGGATAAGCATGCTAAAGGTTTGGTCAGTAAATTTGCTAAAATTACGAAATCACCAAACTACGATAAATTGCAATCCTTCCCCGAATTGAAAAATAGAATTTTACCTTTCACCAATTATAAAGCTTTAGAAATATGAAGACTCGTTCAAATGATTTAATGCAAATTGTATTCATGTACATCATCATGGGTTTGAGCGGCTTCTTCTCATGGAAGTATATACCTATTGAAGAAGAAGTATTTCGATTTTTTGCCGCGCATATAGTGATGACCATTATCTGTTTTTTATTTTCACTCTTAAAAAACAACTCTTCTGTATATGATGCTTTCTGGAGTGTGATCCCATTTTTCTTTTGTGTTATGTGGGCCATTATTCATTCAGAAGCCCTCAATGTTTTCCATATTCTCGCGTTAGGAATGGTCAGTCTGTGGTCATGGAGACTAACACTGAATTGGGCTAGGTCATGGGATGGTTTTGGACATGAAGATTGGCGATATATTGATTTAGCCAATAAGAGTGGGAAAATGTATCCTTTTGTAAATTTTTTAGGGATTCATCTCTTTCCTACAATCATGGTATTTGCTAGTATGCTGCCCTTGTTTTATATATTTTCAGACGCTAATCCAGACATGATTATTTTTGCTTTGGGTATTTTCATCGCTTTGAGTGGTATCGGATTTGAACATTTCGCTGACAACGAATTGTTCCGCTTTAGAAAGCGACCAAATCCAAAGCAAGAAGAAATTCTTCAAACTGGATTATGGGGCATGTGTCGATACCCCAATTATTTAGGAGAATCCCTATTTTGGATAGGTTTAGCTGTTATTGGACAGGCTTATCAAGCACCCTGGTATACAATTATTGGAAGTGTGGCTATGTTCCTAATGATCCGATTCATTTCAATCCCTATGAAGGAAGAACGAATGTTAGCAAGACGGCCTTCTTTTGAAGCATATCAAGCGAAAACTCCTTTACTATTGCCAAAACTATTTAAGAAATAGATCGTATTGTTGTTAATATGGAGTTTTATTTTTAGATTTGTCTAAACTTTTATTTAGGTAACACTAAAAATAAATCCATGTTAGAGCAAATCACCGCATATTTTGCACAATTACACCCGGTCAAAGCAGCTTTCTATGCAGGGCTTTTTACCTGGGCTTTAACTGCACTTGGTGCAAGTTTAGTTTTCTTCTTTAAAACATCCAATCGAAAATTTTTAGATGCCTCCTTAGGTTTCACAGGTGGGGTTATGATAGCAGCAAGCTTTTGGTCATTACTTGCACCAGCAATTAGTTATGGAGAACTTCAAAATGAATTGGGTCTAAGCAGCATGCCTTCATGGTTCGCACCGGCAATTGGATTCTTTTTAGGTGCAATGACGCTGTTTGCGTTGGATAAGATAATTCCTCATCTCCATCTTTTTGGAAATCGCGATGAAGCTGAAGGGGTGAAAACAAACTGGCAGAAGACGATATTACTAGTTTTAGCTATTGCTCTTCACAACATTCCGGAAGGCTTAGCCGTAGGTGTTGCCTTCGGTGCATTAGCTAATCCAGAATTATTAGGAATGGAAGGACATAATGTATTTACTATCGGTTCTGCGGTTGCTTTAGCTATAGGAATCGGCATACAAAATTTCCCCGAAGGATTTGCTGTTTCCATGCCCTTAAGAAGACAAGGAGTTAGCGCCTTTAAATCTTGGCAATGGGGTCAACTATCAGCTATTGTTGAACCTATTTTTGCTGTAATAGGTGCTGCCATTGTACTAACAGTTTTACCTATCCTTCCTTATGCCTTAGCATTTGCTGCTGGAGCTATGATCTTTATTGTAGTTGAAGAAGTTATTCCTGAAAGTCAACGTGGCGGAAACACCGACTTAGCCACCATGGGACTTATTGCAGGTTTTATTGTAATGATGGTTCTAGATGTAGCCTTAGGTTAAAATAAGTATGAAGCATCTAATTTTAGTTATATCCTTAATTTCTTGTCAATACATCTATGCGCAAAGCGGAAGTCTAACTGGAAGCATTTTTAATGCAAATAATTCTAATGCAATCAGCTTCGCTAACCTATATCTTGAAAACACCTCATTAGGAACAGTAGCTAAAGAAGATGGTACTTTTTTATTAAAGAACATCCCATTTGGTAATTATACAATCATAGTGTCGGCAATTGGCTTTGAAGATTATAATCAACCCCTAAAAATTTCAACAAAGGAACAAACTATTCAAGTAGCTATCCAAGAAGAGGAAGCCATTTTTAATCAAGTAGTAGTTACCGGCACAAAAACATTTCAAAGTCGATTTTCTTCACCAGTTATAGTTCAAGTATTAGAAAATGAAGCATTAGACAAAATTCAAGCATGCAATATGGCAGAAGGATTGAAATTTCAATCAGGGTTAAGGGTTGAAACCGATTGCCAAACTTGCAATTATTCACAATTAAGAATAAATGGTTTAGCTGGAGCTTATTCACAAATTCTAATAAACGGTAGACCTATTTTTAGCGCGCTAAACAGCCTTTATGGCTTAGAGCAAATACCAAACAACATGATAGACCGAATAGAAACTGTCAAAGGCGGAGGATCTGCTTTATACGGATCTAATGCTATTGGAGGAACGGTAAACATTCTCACAAAAATCCCCACTAAAAATAGTTATCAAGTCGACTATACCTATCAAAATATTAATGGTCAGACCAATGATCATTTTGTAAACGCAAATAGCACCTTATTGAACAAAAAGAAAAACTTTGGGGCATCCATTTTCTACACCCGTCGAAATCGTGGATTATATGACCACAATAGAGATAATTTCTCAGAGTTACCCGAGTTACAAAACAATTCAATAGGTTCAAATTTGCTCTACAGGCCTAAGGAAAATCAAAAAATAGAACTTAGTTTAACCTACCTCAATGAATATAGGTATGGCGGGGAACAAGTAGACACTCCTGCTCATTTCACTCAGCAATCAGAAGAGCGAACACATCATACCTTTATGGGAAGTCTTGATTATCAATTCAATTTCAATCAGGAAAATAGTTCTATAATTGTCTATTTAGCCAATCAGTATACTAAGCGCGATCATTATACAGGCATCTTCCCAGATGAAGAACAAGAAATTCAAGCCCATATAACTAATCCTCCTTACGGAGTATCAAGCACCTACACTATAAACACAGGCACCCAATTTAATCATCGAGTAAAAAACTTTCTTTCTGGAAGTAATACATTTACAATGGGTGTAGATGTCAGTGTTGATGATGTCTTTGATGAGATAAAAGCTTACAATTATCTAATCGATCAACGCTCCTTGCTTGTTGGAACATTTATTCAAAGTAATTGGAAAATAACACCAAAACTTAATTTTCTTTCAGGATTAAGAATGGATAAAAGCAATTTTGTAGATAAGCTCATCTTCAACCCGCGTTTTTCACTAATGGTGAAAACTAAAGAAAGCAGCCAGCTAAGATTTAGTTGGGGACAAGGCTTTAGAGCTCCTCAAGCTTTTGATGCCGATCTTCACATCGCATTTGCCGGTGGAGGCATTTCTAGGGTGAGATTGAGCGACAATTTACAAGAAGAGCGTTCTCATAGTTTGACTGCTTCGTATAATTTCAATAAAGCATATGAAACTTTCATTTTTGGATTTACTCTAGACGCATTCTATACTTCTTTAAATCAAGCATTCTTTTTACAAGCTTTAGGGGAAGATGAGTTTGGTCAAGTCTTTGAAAAACAAAATGGTGCGGGTGCAAAAGTATATGGTGGAAACATAGATTTTAGATTTAACTATAACAAAGTACTTCAATTAGAAGCCGGGTTTACCTATCAAAGAAGCTTCTTTAATGAATCGGTTCAAAATATTCCTAATGTAGATCCTCAGCGTGCCTTTTTGAGAACACCCAATGTTTACGGGTATACAATATTCAATATTATGCCTAATAAAAAATGGTATATAAACATTAATACGGTACATACTGGAAGTATGGATATCGCCCATTTTGCGGGAGCACCAAATCAGGAAGTTGACGAAATAATAAAGAGCAGGGTCTTCAACGAATTAGGCTACAAAGCAGCCTATACTTTCACCTTACCTAAAATAAAAAGCAAGTTGGAGTTGTATGGTGGAATAAAAAACATTTTCAACTCCTATCAAGAAGATTTTGATCTTGGGAAAAATAGAGATAGCAACTTTATTTATGGTCCAGCAACGCCAAGAACTTTCTTCGTTGGACTTCGCATAAAATCGTAATTAATCAAATTTGCTTGACCAACAAATGAGTAGCTACTTGCTGTGAAATTAAGATTTGCTTAGCATCCGGAACAAATAATTCTTGAGATTGATCGAAGGGAAACCTTTTACCTAATTTAACTTCCAAGCCTAGATGCAGCCCTTGTTGATTGAGATATTGTAAGAAATCTACCGAGCTATCTGAAACCCCCATTAGAATCAATACATCACCTTCAACAAAACTAGATAACTTCTCAAGAGCTAACTTCTCCATTTTACCCTCTTCATCGGGGATTGGATCTCCATGCGGATCGGCCTTTGGGTAGCCCAAGTATTCATCCAGCTTCAGAATCAAATCAGGAGATTTCACATGTTCTAATTGCTCTGCTACTTCGTGGACCTCATCCCACTTGAATCCAAGTTTATCTACTAAAAAGACTTCCCACAAACGATGCTTTCTTACTAATCGAACTGCAACGACCTTACCTGCGCTGCTTAAGTTTGCTCCTTTGTATTTTTCATATTCGACCAAGCCCTTGTCGGCTAGCTTTTTAATCATATCAGAAACAGAGGCTGCACTTGTAGCTAACCTAGAAGATATAGCATTTGTTGAAGCTGCAGAACCTTCTTCATTACAGATGTAATAAACGGCCTTTAAATAATTCTCTTCTGTTTCGGAAAGATTCATTGGACAAAGATACACAAAGCTCAAAGTACTGCCCTAATTGCTGCCAACAAATTCTCTGTCATTGTTAATACTTAAAGCTTGATAGAATTGGTATATACACAACAATTTGGCATATTTGAATACATGAAAATGAAAAAAGTAGCCGCCATTGATATTGGGTCGAACGCTATGCGTTTACTTATCAATAACGTCTTTGAATACCAAGGCGTAACTTACTATAAAAAGGTTGATATAGTTAGGGTGCCAATTCGTTTAGGTACAGAAGCCTTTACCTTAAAAGAAATTAGTGCCCACACCAGTAAACGCTTATTGACTGCTATGCATGCTTATAAGAATTTGATGGAAGCCCATGAGATAAGTGCTTATCGCGGTTGTGCAACAAGTGCTATGCGAGAAGCTGAAAATGGTGCTCAATTAATTGAACAAATTAAAAAAGAAACCGGCCTTGTTATTGAGATTATTGGCGGAAAAGAAGAAGCTGAAATCATCTATGCGAATCATATTGAAAAATTGATTGATGATAAAAAGGCCTACTTATATGTCGATGTTGGCGGAGGTAGCACAGAAATTACCTATTTCGACAATGGAGAAACCGTCAATTCAAAATCCTTTAATATTGGAACCATTCGAATATTAAATGATATGGTCAGTACCCCGATGTGGCAAGAAATGAAAATATGGCTAGAAGAAAATATTAAAGGCACAGATTTAGAACTGATTGGCTCTGGAGGAAATATTAATAAGGTGTCTAAGATTTCGAGAAGAGATCCAAAAAAACCTTTGACCTACGATTACTTAAATAGCTTTTTCAAAATGCTTCAAACCTTCACCTATGAAGAGCGAATTGTGGATCTTGATTTAAACCCCGATCGAGCTGATGTAATCATTCCAGCATTGAGCATTTTTACGAACATTATGAAATGGACTAAAGCCAAGCAAATCCATGTTCCAAAAATTGGATTGGCAGATGGTATAATAAAGCAACTAGCATGAGACATCCACTATAATAAAAACAAAGATTATCTTGAGCATTACCCCCCATTGATGCAGTTTAGCTAAACTTTTTTGTGCTTTCCATATCTCTCTACAGCTATTTCATTAAATTTGCAGCCTTAACGCAATAACATTATGGCCCAACAAGACGATTTATTTAAGAATATAGTTTCTCACGCCAAAGAATATGGCTTCGTTTTCCAATCCTCAGAAATATATGACGGCTTAGGTGCGGTTTATGATTATGGTCCAAATGGAAGCGAATTAAAAAATAATATCAAAGCATATTGGTGGAAAGCTATGGTGCAAATGCACGAAAACATAGTTGGGATCGATTCAGCTATTTTCATGGATCCACAAGTATGGAAAGCTAGTGGGCATGTAGATGCCTTTAATGATCCATTAATTGATAATAAAGACAGTAAAAAAAGATACCGTGCAGATGTATTGGTTGAAGATCATATCGAAAAAATCAATCAAAAGATTTTGAAAGATGTGACCAAAGCAGCAAAGCGTTTTGGTGAAGCTTTTGACGAAGAAGAGTTCAGAGCAACTAATCCTAATGTAACTAGAAGACAACAAGAAATTGATGCCATTGAAGCGCGCATGAAAGCGGCTTTGGAGAATGAAGATTTAGCAGATTTCAAGGCCTTAATTGAAGATATAGGCGTTGCTTGCCCTGTTTCAGGAAGTAAGAATTGGACCGATGTGCGTCAATTCAACCTCATGTTCAATACTCAATTAGGGAACATTGCTGGTGAAGAAGGTAAATTGTACTTGAGACCAGAAACGGCTCAAGGGATCTTCGTTAATTTTTTAAACGTGTTAAATACTTCTCGTCAGCGGATTCCTTTTGGAATCGCTCAAATAGGTAAAGCGTTTAGAAACGAAATCGTAGCGCGACAGTTTATCTTTAGAATGCGTGAATTCGAACAAATGGAAATGCAATTTTTCGTTCGTCCAGGCGAACAAGAAAAATGGTATGCCTATTGGAAAGAAGCTCGCTTAAAATGGCACAAAGCTTTAGGTTTGGGAGAAGAAAATTATCGTTTTCACGACCACCTTAAACCCGCACATTACGCAGATAATGCGTTAGATATTGAGTTTAACTTCCCTTTTGGATTTAAAGAATTAGAAGGTGTGCATTCTCGTACTGATTTTGATTTAACCCAACACCAAGAGTTAAGCGGTAAAAAATTACAATACTTTGATCCTGAATTGCAAGAAAGTTATGTCCCATACGTAGTGGAGACCTCTATTGGTTTAGACCGTATGTTCTTAGCTACTTTGAGCGCTTGCTACAAAAATGAAGATCTAGGTGAAGGAAACTCAAGAGTAGTTTTAGCCTTACCTCCTGTTTTAGCTCCTGTAAAAGTGGCAATCTTCCCATTGACGAAAAAAGATGGCTTACCAGAAAAAGCTAGAGAGATTTTCAACGAGCTTAAACTAGATTTAAACTGTCAGTACGAAGAGAAAGATAATATTGGAAAACGATACAGAAGACAAGATGCCATCGGCACACCTTATTGCATTACTGTAGATCATCAAACCCTAGAAGACAATACCGTTACCATCCGAGAAAGAGATAGTATGGAACAGGAAAGAATCTCTATCGACAAGGTTCGCCAAGTTGCTTTAGAAAGGTGCAGTTGGGCTAAGGTTTTGGCGTAGTCAAACATTTAAAATTAGTGAACGGAATGCAGCGAGTTTTTATATTAATACTATTAAGCTACATTGGACTAGGTCTGCAGGCGCAGTGTGTAAGCAACACCGAGTGGGAGCAAGTAATTCCCTCCGAAAACCTACCAGAAGAAGTCAAAATTAGAGATGCCAACAATAATCTAGATTTAACTTCTTTTCATGGGAAGTACTATATGGCATTCCGAACGGCTCCCAGTCATTTTGCTTCTAAAAAAACCAAACTTTACATATTAAGTTCAACTGACTTCACTACTTGGGAATTAGAAAAAGAAATTTATTTAGAAAGTGATTTAAGAGAGCCTAGATTTTATCAAAAGGATGATCGCTTGTTTTTTATGTTCTTTAAAGGGGGAACTAAGATGTTTAAGTTTGAACCACAAGGAATTTATAATTGCTATTTAGATTATCAATCAGATACTTGGTCTGATATCAAACAAGTTGACATTCCTTTAGGCTATGTTCCCTGGCGAATAATCGAACACAAAGAGGTGTTTTATTTATCTACTTATGATGGAATTAATGAGTATAAGATTGATGTGCCCAGTGAGTTTCGATTGTTTAGCAGCACCGACGGATTAATTTGGGAAACTATCAGCACTGAACCACAAATCACACATGAAAGAGCTATCGCTGAAATCGAACTCACTTTTGATGAACATGATGATATTTGGGGAGTAGCCCGTTTAGAATTCGACGGATCCTACATCGTTCATGCCAGTAAAGAAGATTACAGTAAATTTGAATTTTGGCATAGTCCATATAAATTTGATAGCCCAATTCTTTTTACGCATCAAGGAAAACATTATTTAATTGCGCGCCGAAATTTAGATGGTCCCTTAGTTCACAAAGAAGGAAAACATAAGCATAATTTGGTTCGGTACTCTTTCAAGAAAAAAACTACTGCACTTTATCTCCTGGATACGGAAAATAAAAGCATAGTTCATATAAAAGATTTTAACAGCACCGGTGATTGCGCTTTTCCCGGGATTACCAAAATTAACGACACGGATTACTTTGTTCTAAATTATTCAAGTAATATAGACAAAAGAAAAAAACCTTGGATTACTGGGCAATTGGGGAAAACATACATTTACAAATCTAAATTGACAATGGAGGATTGCGAAACTTTTATTAACAGCAGCACCGGTCAATTCGTTTATCCTTTCGAATAAGGTTTATCATAACTTTTCATCTGCGGCACTTTTCGCATTTTATCATTGAACTATTTATTTACTATAAGCCGAAAGAACAGACCACTTCCCTACAAGCTATTAGACTTTTCTTTAGCTTATATTAAACCTTGTGCATTCTTAATTATACATTTATAATTAACTAACTCATTACCTGAGCTGCCTTTTTCATTTTCTTGTTAAAGTACTTATCAATCACCGGATGAATGAATACCGTGAGCATAATTAAACTTGCACCAAGGTAAAACCATCCATTTAGCAGCTGATTTTCGGCAAAAACAACAATAGCCAAGGCTATGCCATAGATAGGTTCCATGTTTAGGATTAAATTGGAAGTAAAAGCACTCATATTTTTCAAAGCCTCCATCTCTAAGGAGAATGCAATATTTGTGCATATCACTGCGAGAAGAACCAAGTATCCAATATCCCTCCATGAAGGAATCAATTGAAAATCAGCGCCTGTAAACATCAGATAAGGTACGAGTAAAGTTAAAAAGACAAAGCCTCCAGTCATTTGAAGAAAGGTTAGTACTGCTGGACTGTTGTCGCCCACATACTTTTTATTCAAGACTGAAAAAAGTGCCGCAAAAAAAGCTGCAACAATACCCAAGCCCATCGCTTGAATGTAATTAGATTGCCAAGAGAACTCTTGATCAGGATTTGATTTGGCAATAAAGGCCAAGCCAAGTAGGACTAGCACACCAATGAATAATTCCCTTTTCTTGAATTTCACTTTAAACACAATAGGTTCAATAAATGCAGCAAATAAGGTGATGGTTCCAAAAGTTGCGAGCGCTAATGAAGCGCTATTACCCACCTTAATACATCCATAAAATGTTAACCAATGTATAGCTACCAATGTTCCTATAAGTAAAAATTGCTTGCGCACTTGCTTGGATGTATTTCGGAGCTTTTGAAAGAATTTTGGAAAGAACAAAAAAATTACTGAGGCGATCCACATGCGATGCCACACCAAATTGAGACTACTTAATGAAATCAGCTTACCCAATATGGCCGTAAAGCCAAACAGGAAAGTTGCGAGATGCATTAAACCGATAGCCTTATTTTCTGGCTTCATATCTAGAGAAAATTTTAGGACGTTAAATTATCATTTTCTTTTGATTATATCCCTCATTTTTCTTCAACAAAAATTCTATTATTCCTACCTTAGTCATTCAAGTAAGTTATTCATGCATAAGACTTTATTAGTCCTAGTTTCCATTCTATTATTCAGCTCATGCCACCTAGTTAAATCGGTTATTTATTTGCGGCCCGACCATAAGGATGGCAACAAGTTTCCTAAAAATGAAATAGAACCAGGTTCCGTATGTTTAGATTTCAGCTACCATGAAACCCCTTTTGACATTCAATCCGCACAAGTCACCTTTAAGGATGGACACACGGAGCATTTAGATCATGTGCTAGGTAATAATGTCACCAATGCATTCATTATCATTAAAGACAGTAAAGTTTTAAGCGAACATTACTTCAACAACTATAACGAAGAAGATACACATGGCTCATTTTCTGTAGCTAAAGGCATGACATCCTCCTTATTAGGTTTAGCCTTACACGAGGGTTTAATTCATAGCTTGGAAGACCCTATCACCCATTACATTCCTGAACTATTAGAAAATGATTCAGCATTTGTTAAAATCACGATTCATCATCTTTTAGACATGGCTTCGGGTATTAAAATACGAGGCAAGGATGCTAGCCTATTCGGAGATTTAGCAAAAACTTACTACGGGAATAACTGGGGTCGCTTCATGTCAACTATTGAAATTGATACGCTTCCTGGCGGCACACATCGCTACAACCAAACGGACCCAGAATTATTGAGTTTAATTATAAAACGGGTTACTGGAACTAGCTTATCATTATATTTCAGTGAAAAAATATGGTCAAAACTAGGAACAGCAAGAGCTTATTGGAATACTTACGGTAAAGATGATTTGGAAAAAGGCTTCTGCTGTTTTAATGCAAGACCTTTGGATTATGCCAAATTCGCTCAATTGTATCTTCAAAAAGGATCTTGGCAAGGAGAACAACTAATACCCGCAGAATGGATAGATTTTGTCACCACTCGCGATGAACTTGTTGAGAGTCCTTACGTCTATTCCTTTCACAAATATTGGTTTCTTGCCAATGATGGCTCAGCTGATTATACCGCACAAGGGTATAATGGAATGATGATTTACATTAATCCAGAAAGAAACCTAAGTATACTTCGTTTTGCAAAAAAAGAAGAGAAAGAAATTATCGATTGGGAAAGTGTACTGCGTGAAATTGCTTCACAAATTCCAGAATGAGCAATGACCTAAGATTTAAGACGCAGGCAATAAAACCTTGAACTATATTAAACAAAAACCTCCGCCATGGGCGGAGGTTTTTAACTTTTATCTCAACATTATTAACTACCCCATTTTCTTAGCATCTTCTAAGAACTGAGCCAAGCCAATATCCGTTAAAGGGTGCTTGAACAATCCTTCAATACTTTTCAAAGGACAAGTAGCAATGTCTGCTCCAGCCTCTGCACATTGAACTATATGTAGTGGGCTACGGATAGAAGCTGCTAATATTTCTGTTCCAAAACCATAGTTCTCATATACCTGAACGATTTGTTCGATTAACTGAACACCATCCCAATTACTATCATCAATACGACCAATAAATGGAGAAACCATACTAGCTCCTGCTTTCGCAGCTAACAATGCTTGTCCAGCTGAAAAAACTAAGGTGCAGTTTGTTTTGATTCCTTTGCCTGTAAAATATTTAATAGCCTTGATTCCTTCTTTGATCATTGGCACTTTCACTACAATATTCTTGTGTAACTTAGCTAAGGCTTCACCCTCTCTAACAATTCCTTCAAAATCAGTACTTAATACTTCAGCACTAACAGGACCGTCTACAATGTTACAAATATCGACATAGTGTTTTAAGACCGCTTTTTCTCCTTTAATGCCTTCTTTTGCCATTAAAGATGGATTGGTTGTTACACCATCTAATACCCCTAAAGCCTCTGCTTCTTTAATCTGTTCCAAATTTGCTGTGTCGATAAAAAATTTCATTAGTGGTTTTTTGTTTACACAAAGCTAAATCACGGAGCTCAAAAGAAAGAAAAAAGTAATTAACAAGGGTTGATAGTTGGATATTTGGAAACGATTCTCCTTGAAAAATATAGTAACTTTACCTTAGAAAATTGAACCATGAGTAACTACTTAATTAAGAATGCCCAAATTGTAAACGAGGGCCAAATTTTCCAAGGTGATATTTGGATCAAGAATCAACGAATAGAGAAGATTGCCTCTCAAATTGACAATACTTTTCAAGCTACAGAGATAAATGCAGAAGGCAAATTTCTTCTCCCTGGCGTTATTGATGATCAAGTTCATTTTAGAGAACCCGGACTTACTCATAAAGCAGAAATTTACACGGAGGCAAAAGCGGCTGTTGCAGGAGGTACCACCTCCTTTATGGAAATGCCAAATACCAAACCAAGTACTACCACACAAGAAAGATTGGCAGAGAAATACAATGTAGCTTCTCAGACTTCATTAGCAAACTATTCCTTTTTCATGGGTGGAGCAAACGATAATTACGACGAAGTTATGCGAACGGACTTATCTCAAGTTTGCGGGCTTAAGATATTTATGGGTAGCAGCACGGGAAACATGTTAGTCGATAACGAAAAGGCACTTAAGAGCTATTTCTGCAATTTCGAAGGCCTTATCGCTACGCATTGTGAAGACGAACATACGGTGCGAGCAAATGAAGCAAAGGCGAGAGAAAAGTATGGTGAATTAGTACCGTTTTTCATGCACCCAGTTATTAGAGATGTGGAAGTGTGTTACCTTTCTTCTTCAAAAGCTGTTGAGTTAGCCCAAAAGTGCAACACAAGATTGCATATTTTACATATCTCGACGGCAAAAGAGCTCGAACTTTTTACTAATAAAATCCCATTAGAAGAAAAACGAATTACTTCAGAAGTGTGTGTACATCACCTATGGTTCGACAGCGAAGACTATTACATATTTGGAAGTAGGATAAAATGCAACCCAGCCATTAAAATCAAATCTAATCGTTATGCATTAATGGATGCTTTGCTAGATGATCGCCTTGATATTATAGCTACGGATCATGCTCCTCATACATTGGCAGAAAAACGCAATAGTTATTTTAAAGCGCCTGCTGGTTTGCCTCTAGTACAGCATAGCTTGAATATGATGCTCGACTTTCACCAACGTGGCAAAATAAGCATTGAGAAAGTGGTAGAAAAGATGAGTCATGCCCCTGCTAAGTGTTTTCAAATTAAAGAGCGTGGGTTTATTAGAGAAGGCTACTATGCGGACCTAGTGCTAGTTGATATGAAGGAGAAAAATTATGTGAGTAAAGGGACCATTCATTACAAGTGCAATTGGAGTCCTTTAGAAGGGAACATATTTAGAAACACCGTTACCCATACTTTTGTTAGCGGTCATTTGGCTTATGAGAATGGAAATTTTAATGAGAATAAAAAAGGTGAACGCTTAACTTTTAAAAGATAAGATGAAAAAATTAAATCGCATCATTTTTATGGGTACTCCAGAATTCGCCGTAGCTAGTTTAAAGGCTATAGTTGAACAAGGTTATCATGTAGTTGGAGTTATTACAGCTCCAGATCGACCCGCTGGTCGTGGTCGGCAGCTTAAAGAAAGTGATGTAAAGGTATATGCGAAAAGCCAAGATTTAAATATTCTTCAACCTAAGAATTTAAAGAACGAAGACTTTTTAACAGAGTTAAGAGCCTTGAAAGCTGATTTACAAGTTATTGTTGCATTCCGAATGTTACCTGTGGTGGTTTGGGATATGCCTTCTTTAGGCTCAATAAATGTACATGGTTCTTTACTTCCCAACTATCGAGGTGCAGCCCCCATTCATTGGGCGGTAATTGGTGGTGAAAAAGAAACTGGGGTAAGTACCTTCTTCCTTAAACATGAAATTGATACGGGGAATATTATTGGTCAAGCTAAAACTACAATCAGCCCTGATGAAACTACGGGTGAAGTTTATCACCGTTTAATGAATTTAGGAGCAGACCTACTCCTAGAAACCTTAAAGGCAATTGATGAGGATAACTATGAAGAAATACCTCAAGACATAAGCCAGGAAGCGAAGCATGCTCCGAAAATTTTTAAAGAGCACTGCAAAATTGATTGGGATAAACCAGCCCAAGATATTCATAACTTGGTTAGAGGATTGAATCCATTTCCAACTGCATATACGCAACTTAAGGATAAAAGTATTAAGGTTCAAACAACGAAGCTTGAAGAGGAAAGCCTTAATCTAAATCCAGGTGAAATCGCTATAGAAGATAAAAAACTTTTTGTGGGCACTGGAAGCAAATCTTTACAGATTATCGGTTTGCAAATGGAAGGTAAAAAACGATCTACTGCTTTAGATTTCATCAATGCTTATAAAGAAGAATTAGTCAATCAATCTTTTAGCTAATTCCTTCGTAGAATTGCTCGGCCCATTTCCTATATTGCATAATAGGTCCATCTCCTTTTGAAAGAGCTGGTTGATCAAGATATGTTTTATGCTTCCAAATATCAAAATCCTGACTAACGTCATGCTGGTAACTTTTAAAAGCAAAATTTAGAATTATATTTCGCAACATCTTTTCTGGGATGAAAGCTGTCAGCGGATTTATTTTCATCTTATTATCAATCTTCT
Source organism: Flavobacteriaceae bacterium (assembly GCA_047621945.1). Lineage (GTDB taxonomy): Bacteria > Bacteroidota > Bacteroidia > Chitinophagales > UBA8649 > JAFMKE01. Next base: position 9,977 of record JBLHMK010000022.1, on the reverse strand, counting down.
TAATGCTCAAGGCTATTCGCAGTCTTAAGAATTCGCCATCCGTTGGGCAGGTAAAGACAAAGTGTCTCGTCACTAAACCAAACTCCTTGGTGTGCGCTTCTACTACAGAATAACCAAAGCCGTATTTCACAATTTTAAAGGTGACATTCACTTTTTTACCCTTCCCACTTTTACCTAACCCTCCGGGTCGTTTAGCCCTATAAGTAGCCGTTAGTATCGGCCCATCCCCTTTCATTTCTTCAACTGTTTCTACATCCTCATAGTTATGCACTTCTGCAAAATGGCCCACATCAACAGCATTTTCAGCAGTTTCTTGAGGATGACTTTGCAAATCCCATTCTTTAAAGACTAGAGCTGTCCAATCATTCAATTCAAGATCTGGTATTTCCCACTCAGGCGCTAGTCCTTGCGGGTGGAAGTAAACCATGACCACTCCATGCATTTCTTTATGATAGTATTTCTTCGTGTGAACTCTAGGCGATGGGGGGGTTCCATATCCAGTTTCGGTGCACTCCCCATCCGTATCAAAGCAAAAGCCATGAAACGGACACTTAACTGTATTTCCTTTAACAACTCCACCTTTACCTAGGTGGGCACCCATGTGCTTACAATAGGCATCTAAAACACCTATTCGATCTCTTTCTGTTCGAAAAACGATCAATTCTTCACCACAAAATGTTTTAGAAACAATTTGATGGTTTACTAATTCACTAGATAGGCAAATGACATACCAACCCTCAGGAAAAACAGGCAGTACATTTTTATATTTAAGCATTGGGGAATATTGAATACCTAAGTTAATGCTTTTGAGCGAAAATTCGCCCAATCTTTAAGTAATTCTTTGTTAAATTCTATTTGAGGATAATGCCCGCACTTGGAGTAGATGACTAACTCACTATTACTCATTGCATCATTAAACATTTGAGCATGAGAAACGGGGATTATTCTATCTCGGTCTCCCCAGACAATCAGTGTTGGGCAAGTTATTGCAGCTAATTGATCCAAGCGAGGTTGAGCCTGACTCTCTAACAAGGAAAACATAAAGCGTAATGTTCCCCGTTTGTTAATCATTCTATAATTGTTCCTAATATGTTGAGTCTTAATTTTTGACTTATTGTATATGCACGATTGCAGATTGAACTTCGCAACCGAAACAGGCATTCCCTTGTCTAATAAAAACTTAGGTAGATGCTCTAAGATTCCTTGAGTAATATTCTTTTTCACCCGATCCATTTCAAAACCAGCACTAGCCAATAAAGTAAGTGTTTGCAATTTATCATTGTGTTGGGAAGCCCAATGCCATGAAACCCATCCGCCTATTGAGTTTCCCATCAAATGAAATTTTTCTAAATCCATTTCTTGAATAAATGCATTAAAACAAGAAGCATAATAATCAATGAGTTCATTGTCAATTTGACTTGAATTAGGAACACCACTCAATCCAAAACCAGGTAAATCAAATCGAATCACTCGATAATTCGGTCTAAGTTCTTCTACGAACTCATCAAATATTCTAAAAGAATCGCCTAAGCCATGAATCAATACGATTACTTCTCCACTCCCTACATCCGTATAGTGGCATCTCAGCTTATGAAAATCAAAATAAGAAGATGTGCTAGTTTCCATCTCATCCTTCAAGTCTTCAATAGCTACTACGTTATCTCTCCGAAAAAATAAAAAAAGTACGGGTATAATTAACAGCCCTACAAATAGATAAAATATAATCATTGGCTTACTTTTAGAACAAATTTTTGCCAGTCTTCAACTACCCTTTCCGGATACTCAATCTGTGGGGTGTGCCCACAATATTCATAAATAATTTTTTGATGGTTCTTTAAAAGAGCAGCAAATTTATCGGCATGTTCTACAGGTACAATCGCATCTTCATCACCCCAAATTATTAAACTTGGGCATTCAATTTGAGCAATTGACGCAGTATCTGGCAGCGCCGGGCTTCCAGCCATTCTCAACATCCAAGGAAAAGTACCTTCTTTATTAATCATGTAATAATTAGCTTTCACTTTTTCCTCAACCATCTTTGAGTGATCACTCAAACAACGTTCTGCGTTAGCTTCAGACATTCTAAAAGGAACCCCTTTCTTAAAAATGAATTTCCCAAATGGACTAGTCATCCACCCCGTTGCTGTGGCTCTAACTTTTTCCATTCCAAATCCTGCACTACCCAATAAGGTAAGAGACAATAACGATGAATCATTCTCAGCAGCCAAATCCCATGCCACCCAACCTCCTAAAGAATTTCCCATAACATGGTAATACTCAATATTTAAAGTTGAAATACTGTTACGAATAAACGCTTGGTAATAAGCAAACATGTCTTCATCTGCTATTTCTAACGTGGGTACTTCGGATAAGCCAAACGCTGGAAGATCAACACTAATAACTCGATAATCTTTCTCGAGGATTTTAGCAACAGAAGTAAAATTCTTATGTGACCCACCAAAACCATGAATCATTAAAATAGTAGTATCGCCCGCACCTTGTTCGATATAATGAACTTCACTGTTTTCCCAAGTATAATACTTAGACTGTGGACTGGAGCAAAACTCAATAGCTTGCTGTCTAGTTATGATATTATCCTTTCGGAGTGCAAGAAGGATTATAGGAATCAAGAAAAGAATTAATAGAGAAATTAGGATCCACTTTTTCATAAATTATTTATTAAAACCAACGTTTTTTCATAAAGAACCAACCCAACACGAATGAAAATGCCAATGATAATCCAATAACCACTATAAAAGGCAACAGGCTATGCTCGTATCCTTCCTGTAATGGAAGACGAATATTCATCCCATAAAAACTAGCTAATAAAGTAGGAACCATTAGCACGATGGTAACCGCTGTAAGTCGCTGAACAACAATTCCCAAATTATTAGAGATAATTGATGCAAATGAATCCATCGTTCCATTCAAAATATTAGAATAAATATCTGCCATCTCAATAGCCTGTCCGCTATCCACCACAATATCTTCTAGAAAATCTGCCTTTATTTCATGCTCTCTTATCTTAAGAAAGTTCGTACGACGCAACTTATTCATCATTAAATCATTACTTCGAAGATTAGTAACAAAATAGATTAAACTTTTCTGCAAATCAAGTAAGCGTTTAAGATCTTTACTTCTAGATGATCTATATATTTCGCTTTCAAAAGAGTAACGTTTATTATTAATTTCTCTCAGATAATATTGAAAGTAATAGACGTTCCTATTAAACAGTTGTAAAGTGAATAGACTTTGATCCGCTGGATCAAAACCTTTAATTCTATTTAGTAAAAAATCATCGATCACTCGATTCTCATAACTACAAATCGTGATGATATAATCAGGCTTACTTACAATTCCTATTGGGATAGTTAAATAAAGAGCCTCATTTTCAATCAAGTCATTATTTAAAATTGGAGTATTGACTACTACTAAATCAGCTTCTTCCTCTGACTCGTACCTACCTTGCTCATCTCGGTCTATTGAATCCGTTAAGAAATCTAAGGGCAGATTATGATTTGTAGCTATTTCCTCCAAATTTTCCTTAGAAAAGGGAGGGTAGATATTGACCCAACAACCTTTTTCGAGATCTTGGATTTCTACTAAACTATTTCCCGATTTCTTTAGAATTTTGATCATGGGGGGGTAATATTTACTCTTTATTAAAAAGCGCTTTAAAGCTTTCCGCTTCTGTTGCCTTGATTCTTCCTGCCAAAATAAGTCTTATTTCTCTTCTTTTCAAGGCCCCTTTGAATTGATTTTTTTCGTCTTCAGTTTCTGGATTTATTGGTGCTGCTTTTTTAGGGCGTCCATTACTATCTAGTGCTACAAAAGTATAATACGCTGTATTGCATTTATATCGATTTTGTGAAGGTAAATTTTCCGCCCAGACTTCAATGTATGTTTCAATAGACGTATTAAACACTCTGGTTACTTTTGCCTCTATAGTTACTACATCACCAATTTTAATAGGATTATCAAAAGATACTTGATCAACAGAGACTGTTACAACAACTGATTTTGCATGTTTACCTGCCGCAATAGCTGAAGCGATATCCATCCAATGTAGAATTTTACCTCCTCGCAAATTATTCAGCGCATTTGCATCGTTGGGTAAAACAATTTCTGTCATTATTGTACGTGAGTATGCCGGTGTTGATTGATCCATATTAATTCGAAATAAATTGTTGAGCTGTAAAAATACGATATTAAGCTTATAAAGTATAAGGCCTATGCGAGGAGTTCTCATAATAATTTCGACGCTTTAATTCATCATTTTACAAAGCCGTTCAGATTTAGCTAAAGATTTAGAACGGAATACAAGAGATTACTTAACTTTACATTCTCAAATTATTGGCTCCGTAGTTCAATTGGATAGAATGTCAGATTTCGGCTCTGATGGTTGGGGGTTCGAATCCCTCCGGGGTCACAAAAGAAGCCTAGCATGTAATGCTGGGCTTTTTAATTTAAGAAAGACCAAGCTTGCTTGAGGGTTTCCTTAATTAAAAATCCCAAGTATGCGATAGCATACAGGCTTTATGCTTGTGGAATTGATACCATCTAGGGATCAGGAACAATCCCTCTGCGCGTTACTATTAGACATTATTACTCCACTTATTATCAATTAATATTCAAAAAGCATTCAACTATTTATAGTTGGAAGATTTATTCATTTATGTTAAATCTTCGTCTGTATTCATGAGCTATCGGTTCTCCTTTTGTCGAAATGTCATTAAGGTGTTTTGCCTAAAGACGCCTTTTCCTTAATTAAAAATCCCAAGTATGCGATAGCATACAGGCTTTATGCTTGTGGAATTGATACCATCTAGGGATCAGGAACAATCCCGTTATACTCAGTACTAAAAAAAGTGCCACCCTGAACAAGGTGGCACTTATTTTTAACACAAAATTGAAACATATTCTATTTTAAAAAGAGCAACTCTCTATATTTTGGTATTGGCCATAGCTTATCATCCACCACTAACTCTAGCTTATCCGCATGATAACGAATAGTGTCAAAGAAGGGTAACACCTTATCGCAGTAAGCTTTTGCTTTATCCGAAGCATCATCTAACACATTTGCTTCTTTACGTGCTTTAATCATGGCAGCAACATCCTTTTCAATTACATTTATATGCGTTGAAATTCGACTAATTAAATCAAGCTGAGAACTATAACTATCCTTTTTCATGCCCAAGTCTTTCAAGCCTTTCACATTCAAAATCAACTCATTTTGATACGAAACAGCTACAGGTAAAATTTCATTTAGCGCCATTTCACCTAAAGTTCTAGCTTCTATCTGCAACTTCATGGTATATGATTCATAAAAAATTTCACTTCTAGCTTCTATCTCTACATCACTAAAAATGTCATTCTTAATAAACACATCTTTAGCCTTCTTAGTTGTCAAGAAATCTAGCGCGTAAGCTGTAGTTTTCACGTTACTTAAGCCTCTCTTTTCAGCTTCTTTAGCCCACTCTTCACTGTAATTATCGCCTTCAAATAGTATTGCCTTAGACGAATTTATGTAACGACGAATAACCCGAAGAATAGCACCTTCTTTCTTTTCTCCATCCTTAATTAACTTGTCTATTTCTTTTTTGAAATCTGTCAATTGATTCGCCATAATCGTGTTTAACACGGTCATTGGCCAAGCACAATTCGCAGTACTTCCGACAGCTCTTACTTCAAATTTATTTCCTGTAAATGCAAACGGTGAAGTTCTATTTCTATCGGTATTGTCCAATAACACATCTGGAATCTTGTTGTGAATGTCTAATTTCAGATTCGCATTTTTATCTTCATTATATTTTCCGTGCTCCACGCGTTTAGCAACTTCGTCTAAAACAGAAGTTAAGTGAGACCCTATAAATACAGAAATGATTGCCGGAGGTGCTTCATTTGCACCTAATCGATGATCATTACTTGCTGAAGCAATAGATGCTCTTAGTAAATCAGAGTATTCATTAACCGCTTTAATAACATTAACAAAGAATGCCAAAAACATTAAGTTGTTCTTCGGTGTCTTTCCAGGTGACAACAAGTTTTTACCAGTATCTGTACTTAAACTCCAGTTATTATGTTTACCAGAACCATTTACACCTTGAAAAGGCTTTTCGTGCATTAGAACGGCTAATTTATGTCTTTTCCCTACTCGCTCTATAATATCCATGATCAGTTGATTATGATCAACTGCCACATTCATTTCTTCGTACATAGGAGCCATTTCAAATTGACTTGGTGCAACCTCATTATGTCGAGTTCTAACAGGTATACCCAATTTATGCGCTTCCATTTCAAAATCCAACATAAAGTCGTACACTCTTTCTGGAATAGCTCCAAAATAATGATCATCTAATTGTTGTCCTTTAGCTGGTGAATGACCTAAAAGCGTTCTTCCGCTCAATACTAAATCAGGACGGGCGTAATACATAGCCTCATCCACTACAAAATATTCTTGTTCCCAACCTAAAGTAGAATGTACTTTAGTGGCATGTCTATCAAACAAATTAACCACTGGCAAAGCCGCTTTTTCAAGAAAATGATTAGACTTTAACAAAGGAGTTTTTTGATCTAGACTCTCCCCTGTGTAAGAAATAAAAATAGTAGGAATGCATAAAGTAATCCCATCGCCGATCTCCATTATGAAGGCTGGTGATGATGGATCCCATGCCGTATAACCTCTAGCTTCAAAAGTTTGACGAATCCCTCCATTTGGAAAAGATGAAGCATCCGGTTCTTGTTGTACTAATTCACTACCGGTAAATGATTCTACAGCGCCACCATCTGCCGTTGGTGTAAAAAAGGTATCATGTTTTTCCGCAGTACTTCCAGTTAAAGGTTGAAACCAGTGTGTATATGATTTTGCTCCTTTTTCAATCGCCCATGATTTCATAGCTGCTGCTACTTGATCTGCTGTGCCTCTGTCAATTTTAGTCCCAGCGTTGATGGCCTCTTTCACTCCGTAGAATGCATCTTCAGAAAGATACTTCTTCATGGTATCTTCAGTAAAAACATTTTCACCATAGTATTCAGAAATACGTTTATTAGGAAGTTTTACATTAATTTTCTTGCGTTGAGTAGCAGTTCTTACACTAGCTTTTCTAGAATTTTCCATTTTTTTCGTAATTTTTTACAAAATTAGCAGAAAATCCCCTCTTAAAAAGAAAACTTCGTAAAATTTTTAACTTATTTATTAACAAAACAAGCATTTTAACTAAAAAGTGAAATAATTTTTAATTTTTCAATTCATTCTTCTTACTTACCAGATAGAATAAGCATGGCACTAAAAAGAAAAGAGCAACGCTTCGATATCTTAAAATAGCCCCAAGATTAGGAACAATCAAACCTGTTAAGATGAGATAGCTCAATGAAAAACTCATACATAGGTAAATAACTGCTTTTTCTTCCTGTGCGCAGTTTTTAACGTAAAACAAGGCCACAACAAAAAGTAGGGTAATTACTAAACTTTCTAGGCTTGCCAAGGCCAAAAAAAATGACTTAACATCCAGAAAATGGGGACGGACGATGGTATTAAACAAAGCTTGAGGAACAACTTTTGCGATCCCCCAATAACTGCGCTCATACTCGCCTAAGTGAATAATTGTATTCCCATTATCCAAAGCCTCATACAAGCTCTTTTTACTTATAACAGCATCTACTAGATTAGAAGACCCAACTAACTTAGGAACAACGTAAGTACAACTTAGTACAATTACAAATAAGACAAGAAATACAAATAATGGAGACCACTCCTTTTTCCATCTTGTAACGAAATACGCAAGTAAAGAAGGAATTAGCATCATAGCAATAAAAAATCTGGTATAGAACAACAAGACAAATGCCATCAATGCAAGTAGAATACCTAGAACTCTTTTCTTGACGGCTATATCTAAAATGCTTAAAAGAATGACCGCAACCAAAAACACGCTCAAAGACTCCTTGTGCATTCCAGAAGTCCAGTACCACAAACTAGGCACAAGAAATATAGCATATAATGCCAGGGGTTCTGCATTTAACTTATATTCAAACAAGCGAGCGAAAAGAATAGCTCCCAAGAATGAGATGAAAGCGAAAAAAATCGAGTTCGCATAAATACCCGTTCCAAATGTTAACACGCTCACTGCCGCATTAAATCTCACCATCATATAAAGAGAAGTATTAAACCAATAACCCATTGCATCAACGCTTGATGCGATATTTTCAGTTATAGCCACATTATTTAAACCAAATGTTAACTGTAAGTAGGTCCATAGATCTCCTCGTAAAAGGTGTTCATACACAATTTGGCTATCATTATAGAAATGGACGAGATCTCCTGCTTCAATTACATGCTTTGAAATGAATACATATGATAAGCCAGCTAATACTTTAAGAAGGAACAAGCCTAGGACCTTCGTCTTAGTTATTTTTCTCAAATGAAAGATCGGCAATTTGTAAATACAAAAGCCTAAGACCAATACGTAGAATAGTATGAAAAAAGCCTGAATCATAGTGCTGAACAAAAATAGAATTAAAAGAACGATATCCTTATTATCCAATAAAAAAAATAGCTGATATTACCAGTTAATCTTGAAGTAAATGAAACAAAAAGCTCTTAGAGATAGTATACTAAAGCTATGACAAGTACATTAAAAAGCTATTTCACTCTTTTGTTTCTATCACTAATTACTTTAAATTTTGCTCAATTCTCTCCAGTACTTAAAGGTAAAAGTAGTCTAGCGAGATTTTTCAATTCTACCACTTGCGTAGTGCTTACAGAAGACCCATGCATTAATGAACAGTTAAAAAGACATTTTAGTGAATCGTGGAAAATAACTCCAGTACAATTCATCTTAGATGAAGAATTTGAAATATTCTTAAAAGATGCCTCCTATTCATTTGTACATATAAACACTTACAAAGTTCAAGGAGAAAAGAAACTCGTTGGGGCAATAGCCTTACTTAATGGAGGATACACCGATAGGGATCTTATGTATCTCAATTCAACTTTAGCATACGTCGCATATGATAATTGGGGACTAGAAAAGACCGTGGAATCTATTTGTAAAAAAATACCGGCAATGGTAAGCCAATTGAAAGCTACCATTCAACTTGTCAATGACAATAACATTCAAGGAAGATATTCAATGGATATTACAAAAAGTCTAATCGATATCTATAATAGTAAAGCCTATGTTCTTAAGACGAAAACGCTCCTCATTGATCACCTTTACAAAAACTCTAAAATCATCTCTGAACCTGAATTTGCATTCATTTACAAGTATGATTACCAATTTGTAAGTGGTGAAGAAATAGAAAAAGCAATTGCTAATCATGAGAACGGAAAGGCCGTGTTGTTTTCATCATATAACCTATACAAAATAAACAAAGTCATTGATTGCAGTACACATGAAATCATTTTTTGCGAATTTGAAATGTCTGATAATCAAAGGGATCACCGCTTAAACCAATTTGACAACACAGATATGCAGCTCCTTAATTCCACCGTAAAAAAAGCAAAAGAATTATAATGTTTTCTTTTTAGGTCAATCCAACTATTCACGTTCATTTTTTTTACGAAGTACCTAGTAATGTATAATTACTTATTAAGTTTGTATGGTATGAAAAACACGTTTATAAATAACTGGGCATCCCAGATAAAAAAAGCGTCTTAGACTATTTAGTTGTATCTTGTCTTAAGAATAAACCATTTTACGGTCATCAAATTTTGAACATCCTAAAGGAATCTCATAATCTAGATGTTGCAGAGGGAACACTTTACCCGAAGCTAAAACGAATGAAAGCAGAAGGATTATTGCTTTCAGAGTGGCGCAATCAAGAAAATGATTGAGTTGCGCCTGTTAATTTCTATTATATGACAGGACAAGGAAAGCAATTATTTAATGACATGAAAGGATATATTGAAAAAATCATTCAACCTATTTTTATCGCAGCTTAACTAAAGAATAATGTCCAAGCCTTCTACTCAGATTAAT
>JBLHMK010000021.1:0-27148 GCA_047621945.1 Flavobacteriaceae bacterium | reverse complement strand
CAAGGTCTTTCAGAGGGGAATACTGCAATTGTTGAAGGGGATAGTAGAATATTTATAGACGATTACACGAAAGGTAAGTGCAGAGCAAATGGTGAGGATGTTGCTTGGGTTCGCTTAAGAGGAGAAGCAGATGTGAACCTAGTTAATCCAAAGTTAACTCTCTATCATTTCACTTCGTGCAATGACCCTCGTCCAAATACAGACGCCTATCCTATCCCTGAAGAAAACGTGCTGGTCGAAATTGATTTAAGTGCTGGATCGAGCTTTGATGAAGGTGTTGAAGTTGAAGGCCAATCTGGAGTTTATACCGCCGTGTTAAGTGGAGATGGTTATCATTATTGGGCCTTAAGTAAAGCGATTGTAATCAAGTAAATTGTATTATTTACGCTTACCAGCTAAAGCAATAGCTCTAACTTCTAGTGGGAAGAATTAGGAAACGGGTCTTGGCGTCTTTGCGAGAAAGTAAAAAATTATAGCTCTTTTTCCACATTAAATCAACACTATGGAAAAAATTCATTACCTTTGCACTTTATTAACCGAGCAAGGTTAATTGTTGGGGGTTGCCGAGATCTTTTATAGATAAATTACAAAATTTTTCCTTCCAGCGATTAACAACCTCCAAATATCGCAATACAACATGCAAAAATTTCAAGATCTTGGTCTTGATGCAGCTATTTTAGATGCATTAGCCAAAAAAGGTTTTAGTGAACCTACGCCTATTCAGGAAAGAGTAATCCCTATTTTATTAGACCGCAGCAAGGACGTTGTTGGTCAAGCACAAACCGGAACTGGTAAAACAGCAGCCTTCGGTTTACCTATCATTCAGAACATCGAAGGGAATACAGGTAGAGTGCAAGCTATTGTTTTGGCACCAACTAGAGAGTTGGCTGTTCAAGTAGCTAATGAGATTGATTCTTTCAAAGGAAACAAAAGATTACAAATCACAACAGTTTACGGTGGTCAACCTATCGACCGCCAAATTAAAGAGTTAAATAGAGGTGCCGACATCGTAGTTGGAACTCCTGGTCGAGTAATTGACCTTATTAAAAGAAGAAAATTAGTTCTTGACGATGTTAAATATTTCGTGCTTGATGAAGCAGATGAAATGTTAAACATGGGTTTTATCGAAGACATCGAATTCATTTTGAGTGAGACGCACGATGACAAACAAGTTTTATTATTCTCTGCTACCATGCCAAAGAAAATCTTAAGGTTGGCTCAAAAATACATGAAGGATTATGAATTGATTCATGTAGAGAGACAAACGGTAACAACAGATAATGTAGAGCAATTATACTATGCGGTTGCTGCTAGAGATAAAATGAAAGTTTTGGAGCGTATTTTCGAAATGAACCCAGACTTTTATGGTATTGTTTTTTGCAATACTCGAATGGGAACTGACGACGTAACACGGGACTTAAATAAGTTAGGTTTTGCAGCTGAAGCCTTACACGGGGATGTACAGCAAAATCAACGTGAGCGAATTTTACAGCGATTTAAAAATAAGAAGTGTACCGTTTTATGTGCTACCGATGTTGCCGCTAGAGGTATCGATGTAAATGAGTTAACACACGTAATTAATTATCAATTACCTCAGGATCCAGAGGCATACGTTCACCGTATTGGTAGAACAGGTAGAGCAGGAAATAAGGGAATTGCTATCTCCCTAATTGCAAATGGAGAAAAAAGACAAATGTCTATTATCCAAGGAATTTCCAAAGTTCAAATGAAGAAAATGGAATTACCTACGCCAGCTGAAATGGTAGACGCAAGAATGGATAAGATTTTTCAAGAGATTGTCGCAAACGAAATAACTGAAAACGATACAAATATCTTAAAATTAGCGACACGTTTAATTGAAGAAAGTGAGCAAACTGATGTCCTAACATCGGTATTGAAATACTTCATTAAAGATGAATTGAAAGCGAAGAAATACGATGACATTAAGTCGCAAAGAAGTATTGAAAGCGATCCAGATAGCACAGATGTTCGTTTGTTTGTTGCTAAAGGCAAGAAAGACAACATGGACAAAAATGACTTGGAGCAGTTCATCGTTGAACAAGCTGGAATTCCAGCTAATGCATTCCTAGATACTTTTATGCTAGATGAGTTTTCATTTGTAACCTTAGAAAATCAAGATGCTCAAACGGTATTAGCTGCTTTTAGAAAAGTAACGAATAACGGTAAAAGCATGATCACCAAAGCGAAGAAACGTGATGGTGGCGGCGGAGGCGGTGGAAATCGCGGCGGAAGTCGTGGAGACTCAAGAAGTCGAGGTGATTCTGGAAACGGAAACTTCAGAAGCGGTGATGGTGGAAGAAGAAGAGCATCAGGTGGCGGAAGCGCTTATGGCGGTCGTAGAAGAAGCGATGGCGATAGTAACTCTGGTAGTCGTAGAAGAAGTGATAGTGATAGTTCTGGCGGAGATAGAAGATCAAGCTCTTCAAAATCTAGCAGTGGTCACAATTCATTCTACAGTAAGCCAAGTACCGATAAGTTTAAAAATGCTAAGTATTAGTCAACGCGCTTTACTGGCTGACAAGATAAGGGAGCAATTGACGCAACTTCAAGAGGACATAGCTATGCTCGAAGAAGATACTAAACCAATTTCTCCTGAAAACTCCCTTGGCCGAATAAGCCGAATGGACGCCATCAATAACAAAAGTGTAGCAGAGGAAACTTTGCGCCAATCAAAAAGTAAAAGAATCAGATTGAATGAGGCCTTAGATAATATATCTCAGGCCGATTTCGGTCGTTGCCAACAGTGCAAAGAAGCTATTCCTTTCGATCGATTAATCTTCATGCCCGAAAGCAGAAGATGTATGAAATGCGCTCGATAGATTTCTATTCCTACTTAGGGTGGGAGTACATAAAGAATTGGCATTCAAGTAAATTTTTAGAAGAACATAATTAGACCTTAGTAAGACCGAGAAGCTTCATACTTGTATGAAGATCACTCGGCCGCACTCTGGTATAATGTAGTTAGGGATCAAATTTGATTGATAGCCTTGATTATTCCTGCCTGCTGGCAGTCAGGTTGTTTCGTTCTTTTCAGCGCAATAATTTTCAAAGGTTTTCAAGAGATCGCTTCGCTTAGTTTTCTAAAAGCATGCCTGATCGGTAGGCAGGGAAAAAATGAAAGGAGAGTATATTGAAATATACATTGATTTAAGATTAGAATAGAAGAAGCCTTCACCTTACAAATTGCAATTTATTCGGTATATAATCTAAATACCTAATTGTTATTCCTTTCCTAATATTTCTTAAAAAAGCAATTCCTTAGCTGAAATGTAATATTTTTAAGCGGTGAAAAATAATCAAATTCGCTTAGTTGTGCTCTTAGGAGTTATTGCCATACTTGGTATTGTAAGTGTACAAGTGTTCTGGTTAAGGAAGGCCTACGATATCAAAGAACGTCAGTTCAATGAGACTATTCATACGGCACTGCAAAATGTAGCACAAAACCTTGCCGATGCGAATGGCGGAAACCTAGGAAATGAAGACATTATTAATCAACTATCCAGCGATTATTTCGTAGTTAATATCAATGATAACATTGACGCAAATACGCTTGAATACTACCTCACCAACGAATTCGATAAATTTCAAATTGAATTAGATTTTGAATACGCTATTTACGATTGTGGAAACGATGAAATGGTTTATGGAAACTATGTCAAAGTAGAAGATCGGGGAAGCAAGGAGCAGACTAAAGAACTGCCTACCTATGATGAGTTTACCTATTATTTTGGAGTCTATCTACCCACTAAATCTAATTTTGTTATTAATAACCTCAGGCTTGGCTTAGTCTTTAGTTTGATTTTACTTTTAGCCGTGGTATTCTTTGGCTACGCTATCTACGTGATACTCCAGCAAAAAAGGCTTTCAGAACTTCAAACAGATTTTATAAATAATATGACGCATGAGTTTAAAACACCCATTTCGTCTATCGCATTATCTTCCGAAGCTTTGCTAAAGAATAAATTGGTACATGAAGACCAACGTTTAAATAATTACGCCCGAATTATAAAGGAACAAGCAGAACGTTTAAATGGACAAGTAGAGCGAGTGCTGCAAATAGCAAGCTTGCAAAGTAAGGACCTCGAACTTAACAAAGAAAAGTTGGAACTCAAAAGCTTGATTGAAAGTGCAATTCGAAGTGTGCAATTGAATTATGAGAAACTAGGAGGGAAAGTTAGTTTCACCGGTCTAGATGAAGATTGTATGATTGATGCAGATAAAGTGCACTTGACAAACATCATCTATAATTTACTAGACAATTCCTTAAAGTACAATGAACAGACACCTGAAGTGAAAATTGACCTGTCTAAGTCGAATGGCAAATATGTCTTAAGTCTAGAAGATAATGGCATCGGAATAGAGGAGAAATACAAGAAACTGATCTTCGATAAATTTTATAGAATACCTACGGGAAATGTCCATAATGTAAAGGGTTTTGGATTAGGATTGTATTATGTAAAACAAGTGATTGAAAATCATCGTTGGAAAATTGGCATAGAAAGTGAAGTAGGTAAAGGGACAAGAATGGAAATTGAATTCTAATTATTGCCTTAGTTTAAAGATTGCGCTATGAGAGATGTAAAGATATTATATGTAGAAGATGATGAAGCTTTGAGCTTCTTAACTAAAGATGAATTAGAGCAAGCTGGATACCAAGTCGTTCATTGTGATGATGGACAAAAAGGAATTGATGCTTTTCAAGAAGATCATTTCGATTTAGCTATTTTGGATATCATGTTGCCGAAACTAGATGGATTTTCTATTGCAGAAGAAATTCGCTCAAAGAACGAAGAGATGCCTATCCTGTTTTTATCGGCAAAATCGCTAGAGGAAGATCGTTTAAAAGGGTTTAAAGTTGGAGGAGATGACTACTTAACCAAGCCCTTCAGTATGGATGAGTTACTTTTTAAGATTAAAATATTCTTAAAGAGAAAGAAAGTTGAGAACCTCGAACAAAAGAAAGCGTATCAATTTGGATCTTATAAATTTGAACCAACTAACCTGCTGCTTAAATGTGAAGGGGAAAACTTGGAGTTAACTGCAAAAGAATCGGACCTGTTGGCTTTGTTAGCAAGCCACTTAAACGAAACCGTTAAACGCGAAGATATCTTAATTAAGCTTTGGGGTAAAAATGACTATTTCCTAGGTAGAAGTTTGGATGTATTCATTTCACGACTACGAAAATATTTAGCTAAAGATGATAGTATAGAAATACAAACTATCCGGGGCGTGGGTTTTAAACTCAATGTGGCATAAAAAAAAGGCCCGAATTCTTAAGAATTCGGGCCTTTTCAATAAGTTTAAGAACAGATTACTTTGTTCCTACCATTTCAATTGTTCCAGATAATAAACCAGACATTGATAAAGTTGAATTTAATTCATCCTCACCGATTTTATCTCCATCTACAGAAAAAGTCAATTCAATTGGAAGAGAAATTCCTTGAATATCTACAACGGTTTGTATAGTAGTTGATGAGATAGAATAAGAATCACCTTCGGTTTCACCTTCAATAGAGATTGATAACTCTAAAGGTATAGTTTGACCTAAGACACTTCCTTCTACATCTAAATCAACTTCAATTCTAATTTTATTAGACGTTCCAGATACTTTCGTTATCGTCGCAACTGTAGTGCCTGCTGAAGCGGACAAACCACCAGTTCCAGTATAAGTAGTATTGTAACTGCCAGCAAATTTTTCGTTAGACGCAACATCACAATCATCTCCTTCATAACCTGTAGGACATGTCCCATCAGCGGTTTCACAAACACCATCTACGCATACATAGCCTGCTGGGCAGTATTCGTCTTTACAATCGTCTCCGCAAGAAACTGCTAAAAACAACAAAAGAAATACGGGAATTAACTTTTTCATAGGATTTTTTTTTTGTGAATTTAAGCTAAAAAAATGAATTGTCAAGCCTATGATGATATAAACTAAACTAAAAAACTTAATTTTATGCATGATTTATGTTCTATAACAGAAAAGTTGCATATTACACCTTGGGCTGTAAGCTTAATTTCTCGGAAACTTCTGCTATTAGCAGAAGCTTGAATGACAATGGTTATACTAAAGTCGATTTTTCAAGTGCTGCTGATTATTATGTTATTAATACCTGTTCAGTAACTGAAAATGCAGATAAGAAGTGCAAGCAAATTGTAAAGCAAGCCAAGAAAACTAATCCAGATGCGAAAGTAGTGATTATAGGTTGTTATGCGCAATTGAAGCCTGAAGAGATCGCTCAAATCAAAGGAGTAGATTTAGTACTAGGCGCTAATGAGAAGTTTCGTCTACATGAACATTTAGAGAAAATTGAAGAAAACGATGAAACGAAAGTGATTGCAGGAGCAATCAAAGAAGTCGGATTCTACTCAGAGGCATTTTCTTTTGGGGAAAGAACAAGGAGCTTTGTGAAGATCCAAGATGGATGTGACTATTTTTGTAGTTTTTGTACCATCCCATTAGCACGGGGTAGAAGCAGAAGCTCCTCTATAGAGAACACCTTGACTCTTGTCAATAAAGTGGCCAAATCTAAAGTGAAAGAAATTGTCCTTACTGGGGTCAATATTGGTGATTTTGGAAAAACGGAAGATGGGAAGAAACGGACTAAAGAAACCTTCGCTCAATTGGTTCAAGAATTGGATAAAATAGAGACTATTGATCGGTTTAGAATTTCATCCATAGAACCTAATTTGCTAAGAACTAGTATTATCAATTTCGTAGCAAAGTCAAAAAGGTTTGTTCCGCATTTTCATATTCCATTACAAAGTGGGTCGGATAATTTACTCAAATTGATGCGGAGAAAATACGATACGGATTTATACCGTAATCGCGTGGCTAGAATAAAAGAAATAATGCCCAATTGTTGTATTGGTGTTGATGTTATTGTTGGGTTCCCAGGGGAAACAGATGAAGAGTTTGAAAAGACTTTGAACTTTCTAAAAGAACTAGACGTATCCTACTTGCACGTATTTACATACAGTGAGAGAGCTAACACAAAAGCCTTACAAATCGAAGCTATTGTTCCTATAGCGAAGAGAAGAGAGCGAAGTAAAATGCTGAGAATATTATCGGAAAAGAAGCGTAGAGTGTTTTATGGAAAATTTGAAAACACACAAGCTGAAGTTCTTTTTGAAGCAGAAAACGACGAAGGTGTAATGTATGGGTTTACTAAAAACTATATTAAAGTTGGAGTTCCTTATCAAGAAGAATTTGTGAACACTTTACAACAAGTTAAATTAGGTGAGTTAACTAAATCTGGAATCATGAAAGGGGAAGTCCTTACTCCTGTTCAAAGCTAAAAACACAAGAATGCAATTAATACTCTTAAGAGCTTATGCTACAATACCTGAATTTTTAAATGCCATTTTTGGTGCTAAGATTATTCCAGATATCCCAGTAAATACCTATGGTTTTTTTGTGGCTATGGGCTTTATGGTTGCAGGTATAGTTGCGGCTAAAGAACTAAAGCGAAGAGGCAAATTAGGAATGATTAATGACATGCCAAGCACGGAAGTGATTGGAGCAAAGCCAAATTGGAAGGATTTTATTTTTCCTGTTCTTTTGGGCTACTTCCTTGGTATGAAAATAGTAGGAGCATTAATACATGATTCCTCTTTACTGACGCAAGGTCAAGAAACTGTTGCATACTTGTTCTCTGGTCAAGGCTATCATATATATGGAGCTATTTTAGGCGCTATGGTAGCCGCTTATACCTATTATCAAATTAACAAAGAAGCCTTACCTGAGCCAAAGATTATAGAAGTCAATGTTAAACCTGAAGACTTGATAGGCGAGCTAGTTTTTGTTGCTGCAGTTTTTGGAGTGCTAGGAGCGAGTGTCTTTGAGCTTATTCAACCAAATTCGGATATGACTTTGATCGAGTTGTTTAGCAATCCTATGAATTTTCTTAGTGGTCTAACTATTTATGGAGGCCTAACGTTTGGAATAATAGGGGTATCCATCTACTCTTGGTATCGAAAATTGAAGCCTTTTATCTTGTTTGATTCTATTGCTCCTGGTTTTATTTTAGCAATGGCTTTTGGTAGAATGGGTTGCCATTTTAGTGGTGATGGCGATTGGGGTGTTGTAAATACTAGTCCAGCACATAGTTGGTTGCCTGATTATTTTTGGAGCAACAATTATGCTCATAATGTTTTGAACCAAGGCGAACGAATAGTAGGATGTGCAGGAAAGTACTGTGGTGAATTAACACCTGGGGTTTATCCAACAGCAATTTATGAAATCATCATGTTCATTGCACTGTTTGCCATCATGTGGGCAGTTCGTAAGAAGGTAACTTTTATGCCTGGGTTCATGTTTATGATTTTATTTGTAGTAAGTGGTATCGAGCGTTTTCCTATTGAAATGATTAGAGTAACGGATAGATTCCCATCATTCTTTAATCTTTCACAAGCTCAAATTATATCGGTTTGTATGGTAATCGTTGGTGTTGCTGGAATGAGTTATCTCTGGATGAAAAACAAACCCAAGACTAGCTAAATCTAATACTGGAAAAATGGATTGTTTTGCTTTTCGAATCCGATACTAGTTTTCTGACCATGCCCGTTGTAAACTAAGGTTTCATCTGGTAAAGTAAATAGCTGTTCACGAATAGATCGAAGCAAGGTTTCATGATCTCCACCTGGCAAATCGCTTCTACCAATACTCATGAAAAATAGAACATCTCCAACAATAGCAAGTCCATCTTCTTTGCTGTAAAACGTGATACTAGCTGGGGAATGACCTGGGGTGTACAAAATGTCTAATTCACTATTTCCAAAAGTAATTTGTTCTCCTTCTTTTAGGTAGCTTGAAATGCTAGGTGACGGCTCAAATACAAAACCATACATTCTCCCATGGTCAACAGATGCATCTAGCACTACCTTTTCCCCTTCATGTGCTTCTAGCACCAAATTATATTCCTTAGCTACAAAAGCGTTGCCGCAGATATGGTCTAAATGACAATGAGTGTTTATTAATCTCACCGGAGTCAATTCATTTTTTTGAATAAATGCTTTGAGCTGTTTTCGTTCATTATCTGAATAACAGCCAGGGTCAATAATGATGCACTCTTTGGTCTCATCATAGAGGACATAGGTGTTTTCTTGAAATGGATTAAAAGTGAAAGAGGCAACATGAATCATAATCTATCGTTTTTACTTTATGCCCTCAAATTTTACAAAATTAAATTAGAGGAAACAAACTATTATCAGTAATTTTCGTTTTAAATAAACAATGAGTTTGTCATCGAAATATCCATTATTTAAACCTCTTGTTATCGCATTTCTGCTATGTTTTGGAGTTTCAATGGTTTTTAGCCAGCAATCTCAAATCTCATTCGGCAAGAATAGGGTACAATACAAAGATTTCGATTGGCAGTTTTATGAAACCGATAATTTCCGTATCTACTTTTATCAAGGAGGACAAGATATGGGAAAATACGCTATTCTTTCTTCTGAAAAGTGTCTTCAAGAGGTCAACGACCTATTGAACGTAAAGCTTCCAGAAAAATTGGACTTGATTGTATACAATGACATTTCTGATATGCATCAAACTAATATTGGTATCAAAGAGGATGTTGAGTCCGTTAGTGGAACCGTACAATTGAAAAACAACAAACTCTTTGTGTATTTCAATGGGGACCATAGCGATATAGATCGTCAAATTAAAGAAGGAATCACCCGAATCCATATTGGGAAAATGTCAAAAGGGAGTGGTTTTCAAGAAGTTATTCAGAATAGTCTACTCTTAAATTTACCCAATTGGTTTACCGAAGGTCTTGTTCAGTTTACAGGAACCCCTTGGAGTGCAGATATGGAGAATAAACTAAGAGATGGAATCCTATCTGGTCGTTTTAGTAATCTAAGTAAACTGTCTCCAGATGAAATGGATTTGGTTGGACATTCAATTTGGCATTACCTTGAAGATCAATTTGGAAAAGACGCAGTCGGTAATCTCTTGTATTTAACGAAGGTAAATAGGAGTGTAGAGGATGGAATTCTTTTCGTTACGGGCATGTATCAAGATAAGTTTTTAGAGCAATGGTACTATTCGAATCTCGAGAAGTTTAAGAAAGAAAAAGAACTTTATGATCAGGTGGAAGAATCAAATGCTGTTCCGCTAAAAAAGCATAAAGCCTTTGTAAAACATCAAGGGAAATTGAGCCCAGATGGAAAGTACTTGGCTTATACTATAAACGACATCGGTAGATGGAAAGTCTTCGTATATAATTTTGAAACGAAAGAAACAAAAGCGCTGATCAATGGAGGTTTTAGAACCACCGCTTTGGAAACGGATCTTTCAAACCCCATGCTTGCCTGGGAACCTAAAGGGAAAAAATTGACGGTAGTCTACGAGAAGAAGGACATGTTCAATTTAGTACATTATGTGGTAGAGGATGACTTTAAAAAAGAAGACAAGCCTGAACCTATGCGAAAGTTTCAGAAGGTCTATGACTTTAGCTATGCAGAGGATAGTAGAAACTTGCTGCTATCTGCTATGCAAATGAGTCAGATTGATATTTTTAAGTATTACATGCCGACAAACAAGGTGATTAAAATAACCAATGACTTTTACGATGATTTGCAGCCTTCATTTGTTAAGTTAGAAGGACGATCAGGTGCCTTATTTATATCAAACAGACCAAGTGATGAGTTAGTGAAAGGAAGGTTAGATACCATTCTTCCAAACAACAATTTCGACGTGTTCTTTTATGATTTTAATAATCCAGTACAGCCGTTTTCGCAGCTTAGTTTTACGCCATTAGCGAACGAACAATACCCCCAAGCGTTCACAGATTCTACCTATACTTTTTTAAGTGATGCTAGTGGAATTTTGGCTCAGTATGAAGGGTCTTTAGAGCGGACTAAGGTGGATGATAGAATGAAGTATGTATATACGATTGAAGAGGAATTGGGGGAAATAGACTCGATTGTAATTGATCAAGGAATTGACTTGCAAGGTGCTTTAGCCAAGAATCAAACCCTTAAAGCAATCAAAAGTCAACACGTAGTTCCAGTGTATAAAATGCAGGGAGCTAATAAGCTTTACAAACACTATAACATCAATATAGAAGAGTTAAGTGTGGGGAAATTTGATAAAGCTCAGATTGAGTTGGTTAGTATTAATCAGAAAGAGGTATTCGTATTAAATAACATAGACTATAACTATTCAGGTTCGGAAGTGAATGGAACTTATATGAATAAGCTCATAGAAAAAGAGGAAAAGAAAAGATTGAAGAAGGAAGCTACTCAATCGGCGAAGGAATTAGAAGCAGTAGTTGAAGAGAAAAAAGAAAAGGTAATCGTTTACCAAAGTAAATTTGATGGATGGGAGCAGCTCTCTGAAGCACACAAGGCGGCATGGCTAAATAAGGACGCTAACTTGCCGGAGAATTCTAGCGATGAATATAAGTTCACCCGCACCCGACAGTATTTTCTTAAGTTCATGACTGATAATATTTCAGTAGGACTTGATAATTCTTTACTAGTAAATAATTATCAACCGTTCAATCCCAACGACCCTAACTTTAGTCAGCCAGGATTGAATCCTATGCTAAGATTTGGAATCACCGATTTGTTTGAAGATCATAAGCTCTATGGAGGAATTAGAATGCCCTTGTTTGGAAACTTAAACCCTCAAGTCAATGGGCAGGCACTGCCTTTTAAAATTGGAATTTTTGAAAATATGGAGATTTTTTTTAGTTATGAAAACTACAAAAAACGTTGGGACAAAAGCTTAACTTTTTATCATAAAAACCTAAGTGAAATTAGTCCTAGTTTGGACACTTCACCAAATGCGAACCCTTTTGGAGTCTTAAATACGAAAACGAACCTTTTAGAAACTAAGTTGACTTACCCTTTCAATCAATTGAATAGCTTAAGATTGAAGATTGGTTTTCGAAATGATCGATTTATTACAAAATCTACTGATCAGTTTACCCTAAATCAAGCTAATCGAAGTCAAAATTGGGTGTATAATCGGGTAGAGTTTGTTCATGACCATACCCTGTCTGTTGCTAAAAACATTATGTATGGTTTCAAGGTAAATGTCTACTATGAGTTTCAAAAAGAGTTTCCCACAAGAGAGGATACCATTTTGAAACAACAAGTTCAAGTGCCAATTTTTAATAATTCTTATTTAATGCTTTGGGGAGTTGACGCTAGACATTATCAAAAGGTATACAAAACTATCATCTGGGCTAATCGTTTTGCTTATAGCACTTCGGTGGGGACGAAAAAGATGGTTTATTATTTGGGAGGAACAGAGGGGATGTTGTTTCCGAATTTTAATGAAACGACGATTGTCAATACTGATAATAATTATGCGTACCAAAGCTTAGCTGTTAATATGCATGGCTTCCAGCAGAATATTCGTAATGGAAATAGTTTCGCGGTAATCAATAGTGAAATTCGTATTCCAGTCTTTTCTGCCTTCAGTAAGCGAGAGTTAAAGTCTAGTTTGCTTGAGAATTTTCAGTTAATTGGATTCTTTGATGTAGGAACAGCTTGGGAAGGCGTGTCTCCATTTGGGAAAGGCAATATCGCTCAAGAGATTCGTCAAAATTCTCCAGAAAACCCTACGGCTGTAGCTCGACTAGATGTTTATAAGGAGCCTGTTGTGATGGGATTTGGAATAGGGATGAGAATGGAACTGATGGGCTACTTCTTTCGAGCTGACCTTGGTTGGGGATATGATACTGGCAAGGTAAATAAACCTCGTTTCCAAGTGGCTTTGGGTTATGATTTTTAGATCAATCGCAAGGATCGAACAATAAAGAACTCGTCTTGCTGGAATAGGATTCTATTTAGAACTAAATAAGTAATACTTTTACTTTATAATAGTTAATAATCATGAAAGAATTCTTGGATGTAGAACTTTTTACTTGGAACGAACACGTGTTTCACTTGAGTAATATTGTGTTGTCCTTGTTTGTGCTGGCCTTTCTGCCATTTGCCTTTCTGCTGTTTAGGAAATTTGTTCTTAACTCTTACTTTAAAAGAAAAGGGCTAGAAGAAGGTAGGAGATATGCCATTTCCCAGTTAATTAAATACGTGGTTTACACGCTTACGTTTATGCTGGTTTTTCAAAGCTTGGGCTTGAAATTATCCGTGCTTTGGGCAGCGGGAGCTGCTTTATTAGTAGGTATTGGTCTAGGTTTGCAACAAACCTTTAATGATTTTGCCTCAGGAGTGATTCTGCTAATGGAAGGAACCGTGCAAAAGGGAGATTGGATTGAAGTAGGTAATACCATGGGGGAAGTAAAGAAAATTGGATTGCGTACATCCTTGATTACTTCAAGAAGGAATATTTCTATAATTGTCCCTAATTCAAAAATAACAGTCGATAACGTAATAAACTTTAGCCATGATAACGATACCGTGAGACATACTGTGGCGGTGGGGGTTGCTTATGGTAGTGATGTTCAATTGGTGAAGAGAGTATTGCTGGAATGTGCCGAGAGACACAGTAAAGTACTTCCAGGAGCGTTTGTTAGATTAGTAGAGTTTAATAATTCATCCGTTGATTTTGAATTACTTTTTTGGTCCAATGAGTATCAGCGTATTGAAGATGTGAGAAGTGATTTACGTTTTATGATAGATCAGGGTTTTCGAAAATTCCATATTACCATTCCGTTTCCTCAGCAAGATCTTTATATCAAACAAATGCCTGATAGCCTAAAAGAAAAGATCGTTAAAACTGACGAGGAAAATAAGCCAATTAAATAAGTCCTTCTGAAATTTTAAACAGCTTAATCTTTAGAAAAGATCCAACCATAAAGAAGATGTAGAGAAGAATAAAAAGTAAGCCAAAGCTTCTTGGGGTCCGCTTAAAGAAACTCGTGAGCAAAAGCAAGGCTGTTGCGACTAAGAGAATAGGTATCCCAAATTGATTGAATCCATCATCACTTACGAAATAAGGCTTATTATTCGCAAACCCCACTATTGCAGGCACTGCCAAAACAGCTAATAAATTGAATATGTTTGAACCCATTACATTGCCCAAAATTATACTAAAATGTTTTTTCCGGACAGCACTTACTGTTACCGCTAGCTCTGGCAATGAGGTCCCTAAAGCAACAACCGTCTGAGAGATGACATCACTCCCCAAAGAAAGCATTTTACTAATGGTCATTATGGCATCTGTGGTAAATTTTGCTCCCAACCATACCCCAAAAACACTTAGGCTAAAAAAAGAGTATTGTTTCCATGTAATCTCATGTCCCCCTTTAGCTGATGTTACATTTTTACTTCCCGAAAAACCAACTACATAAACTAAATAATTAACTAGTAAAATCAAACAAATTATGGCTTCAATGATATTGAATGATTGGTCCCAGAGGAAATATGAAACCAATAGAGTGATAAATATTAAAAGTAAGAATTCGATGCGGTGTTGGGTGAATCGAATGACAAATCCAGAACTAAGTAGAATGGCTATTCCTGTTATGAATAAAATGTTACTCACATTGGAACCTACTACTGTGCCGGTAACAATATCCGGTTCATCATTTAATACAGAAATTACACCCACAGCCAATTCAGGTAAAGATGTCCCAAAAGCAACTACTGTAGCACCTACAATAAACGCGGGAACATTAAATTTTCTACCTAATTGTTCTGCTATACTCACAAAATAATCTGCAGATTTTAGCAGAATAGTAAGTGAAATAGCAAGGACTAAAAACCAAGCAGCTATGATTACAAAGGGTGGCATGAATTGTATTTAGCTTAAATGTAAGAACTAAATCAAGGAAATATTCAAATATTATCCTGCTTCAGCTACAACTTCGGTGACTTGTGGAACCATGCGCTTTAACATCGCTTCTATACCATCTTTTAAAGTGGCAGAACTACTCGGGCAACCTGAACATGCGCCTTGCATAATCAAGGTTACTTTTCCTTCGTCGAACGATTTGAATTCAATATTTCCTCCATCCATTTCAACAGCTGGCTTAACATACTTGTCAAGTAACTCTATAATTTGAGCATCAATGCCGACAACCTTAGCCTGTTCTTTGCGTAATTCCTTTTGTTGCTCAAAAAATGCAGGACTAACAATTTCTTTCCCAGCTAATATGTAATCTTTTAGAAAGGCTTTAAGTTCAAAACTAAGTTCGAACCATTCTTCTTCCGTTTCCTTTTTAGAAAGGGTCACAAAATCATTTGAAATGAATACACTATCGATATAATCGAATTCAAAGAAGGCTTGGGCAAGAGGAGAAAGAACAGCTTCCTCTTTATCCTTACATTCTAGCATCTCATTGGGCAATAAAACATTAGTCGAAACAAACTTCAACATCTTAGGGTTTGGGGTACTTTCAGTATATATTTCTACGAATTTTACTTGCTCTTTTTCCATTATCCACATTTGTTTATGTAAAGGTAAACGACAAAACTATATTATTGGTTTATTAAAAACCATTTTATCTACCTTTACGTTCTTAAGATTATGAGCGATTCTATAAAGCACGAATGTGGTGTAGCATTTTTAAGACTTCTAAAACCTCAACAGTATTACATTGATAAATACGGTACAGCATCTTATGCGGTAAATAAAATGTATTTATTGATGGAGAAACAACACAATCGAGGTCAGGATGGTGCTGGCTTAGCCTATGTCAAATTTGACACTGTTCCAGGTGAACAATTTATTAATAGACACCGAAGTATTAAGCAACAACCTCTTCAGGACATTTTTAGAAAGGTGTTTAAGGAGGTTAATGAAAAAACGAGTAAAATTCCAAAAAACCAGTTGAATGCAGAGTGGTTAAAAAAGAATGTTTCCTCAGCTGGCGAGCTTTTTCTTGGCCACCTTCGATACGGAACACATGGCGGAAATAGTATTCAGTCTTGTCATCCATTCATCAGAAAAAATAACTGGAGAAGTAGAAACCTAGTAATGGCCGGAAACTTCAATCTTACTAATGTAGATGAATTGATTGATTTCTTAGTAGAGATTGGGCAGCACCCTATTCAAAAAAGAGATACAGTTTCTGTAATGGAAAAGATTGGACACTACGTAGATAGAGATGTTCAACGCATATTTGATAAATATAATTCTGAAAATTACGACCATAAAACCTTGTCAACCTTTATCGAAAAGGAATTAGATATTGAAGGCATTCTTAAAATGTCCGCAAAAGATTTTGATGGGGGGTATCTAATGGCAGGATTAGTTGGACATGGAGATTCATTTGTTTTAAGAGATCCTAATGGTATTCGACCGGGATATTATTATATGG
Organism: Flavobacteriaceae bacterium; assembly: GCA_047621945.1. GTDB lineage: Bacteria > Bacteroidota > Bacteroidia > Chitinophagales > UBA8649 > JAFMKE01. Next base: position 10,883 of record JBLHMK010000021.1, on the reverse strand, counting down.
ATGATGAGATCGTAGTGGTTGCTTCTGAAAGACCAGCCATACAAACTACCTTTAATGTGAGTTCTGATAAGGTAAAAGTAATTCCTCCTGGTAACGCTTTAATTATCAAAAAAGATGGAAACATTTCGCTTAAAGAGTGCCTAGCTCCTAGAGAGATTCTGTCATGTAGCTTTGAACGGATTTATTTTTCAAGAGGAACAGATACAGAAATTTATAAAGAGCGTCTAGATTTAGGATACCGCCTTACAGAAAAGGTGATGAAGGAAGTTAATTATGATTACGAGAATACCGTACTTTCTTTTATTCCTAACACTGCGGAGGTCGCATTTTACGGAATGCTTAAAGGAATTGAAGAACATATTAATAAGCATAAACAAAGAGAAATAGAAAAACGTCCTAACATGCCAAGTGAGGAGTTGAATCACCTGCTCAACCTTCGACCAAGAGTAGAGAAAATAGCGGTCAAAGATGTTAAGATGAGAACTTTCATTACTGATGATGCCGCTCGTGACGAAATGGTATCGCACGTTTATGATATCACTTATGATTCTATTAACCGTAATACAGACACACTAGTCATGATTGATGATTCGATTGTAAGAGGGACGACTTTGCAAAAAAGCATCTTGTCTATTTTAGATCGATTAGGTCCTAAGAAGATTGTTGTGGTGTCCTCAGCTCCGCAAATACGCTATCCTGATTGTTATGGAATCGATATGAGTAAAATGCATGATTTTATTGCTTTTCGAGCACTACTTGCACTATTGAAGGATAGAGAACTTGAGTATAAAATTGATGAGGTTTACCAAAAGTGTAAGACGGCTTTGCAAGATGGGACTGCCAAAGAAAAGAACTATGTCAAGGAGTTATATAACTTATTCACAGACGATGAGATATCGGATAAAATTGGTGAGATAGTGAGACCGGAGCATATTTTCTCACAAGTGAAAGTAATTTATCAAAGTGTAGAAGAATTAAATAAGGCATGCCCTAAGAATTTGGGCGATTGGTACTTTACAGGAAACTATCCTACCCCAGGAGGTTACCGTGTAGTGAACCGAGCGTTTGTATTTTTTGTTGAAGGTAAAAATGAACGAGCATACTAATGAATAAACAGCGTACGAATATCGCCATAAAGTTTGCAGGTGATTCAGGTGACGGAATGCAATTGACAGGCTCTCAGTTTACTGATAATACAGCCTTGCATGGTAATGACTTTGCTACCTTCCCCAATTACCCTGCGGAAATACGTGCCCCTCAAGGAACGATCCATGGAGTATCAGGTTTTCAAATTCACTTTGGTAGCCATGAGATACATACTCCAGGAGATGAATTTGATGTCTTAGTGGCTATGAATGCTGCGGCATTAAAAGACTCTATTAGCGGGCTGAAAAAAAATGGAGTGTTAATAATAGATTCAGCTGGTTTTGATAAAAAGAATTTGCGATTAGCGGGGTTTAACCCAGATGAGGATGTATTAGAGACCCCATTGCTTGCTAATTATGATATAATAGTAGTAGAGGCAACTAAGTTGACAAAAGAAGCCCTAAGTGATTCCCCCTTGGATGCTAAAGAAAAAGATAGAAGTAAAAACATGTTTGTTTTAGGTCTGATTCTTTGGATGTACAATAGAGACATTGCAAGTGTTAAGGATTTTTTAGAAGAAAAGTTTAAGAACAACAAAGCGCTAAGAGAAGCAAATATCAAAGTTGTTGAAACTGGATTTTATTATGGAGAAACAGCAGAACTAAGTAGGTATAAAACGGAGGTTAATGCGGCTTCACTTCCCCCTGGTGAATACAGAAACATCATGGGAAATCAGGCTTTGGCATATGGGTTAATGGCTGCTTCTGCAAGTGCGAAATTGCCATTGTTTTATGGAAGTTATCCAATTACACCTGCATCAGACATTTTACATGAGTTGGCCAAGCACACCAAAAATGGTGTCCAAACTTTTCAGGCAGAAGACGAAATTGCCGCTGCTTGCTCGTCCATTGGAGCTTCATTTGGCGGAGCTTTAGGCGTAACAGGCACCTCCGGCCCAGGTTTAGCACTAAAGTCAGAAGCGATTAACTTAGCTTTAATTCTTGAGCTACCATTGGTCGTTGTGAATGTGCAACGCGCTGGTCCATCTACTGGAATGCCTACAAAAACAGAACAATCAGATTTGCTTTTTGCCATGTATGGTAGAAATGGAGAATCTCCGATACCTATTGTAGCATCTCACGGTCCTTCGCATTGTTTTGAAGCTGCATATTGGGCTTGTAAACTAGCGGTCGAACATATGACTCCTGTAATTTTATTGAGTGATGGCTATATTGCTAATGGAAGTGAACCATGGAAGTACCCAAGCTTAGAAGAAATGCCAAGTATACTTGCGCCTTACATGTCTATAGAAGAATTGGAACAAGAAGGATTCTTGCCTTATCAACGGGATGAGAATTTGGTGAGAAAATGGGTTAAGCCCGGCACGCCTAATAAACAGCACCGAATAGGTGGTTTAGAAAAAGAACTGGATACGGGTAATGTAAGCTACGACCCAGACAATCATCAAGAGATGACTAATATTCGTGCAGAGAAGGTGGCGCTTATTGCTAAGTTTATTCCACGACAAGAATTTTTAGTTGGAGAACAAAGTGGGGACTTATTGCTAGTGGGGTGGGGGAATACAACAGGTGTAATCCAGTCTACAGTGAAAGAATTGATAAAGGAAGGAAAGAAAGCATCTCAAATTCAGATAGATTTTATTCATCCTTTCCCTGAGAATTTGGGAGATATGTTTTCTGCATTTAAGCAAATCATAGTTCCAGAATTGAATAGTGGACAATTAATAAAACTGTTAAAATTAACATACCCTAAAAATAGTTTTGTAGGAATAAATAAGGTAAAAGGAGTTCCATTCAAGAAACAAGAGTTGCTTGAGTTCTCTCAAAAATGCTTAAAAGGAGGTCTCGATGATTGATAAACTGAAAGCTAAAGATTTTGCTAGTGATCAAGACTTAAGATGGTGTCCTGGTTGTGGAGATTTTGCGATACTTAAACAAACACAGAATGTCTTGGCAAGTATTGATGCTGATCCTGCAAATACAGTTTTTATTTCAGGAATTGGCTGTTCATCTCGATTCCCTTACTATATGAATACCTATGGAATGCATAGTATTCATGGTCGAGCTACGGCTATTGCAAGTGGATTACGCTTAAGTAGAAAAGATTTAGATATCTGGGTAGTTACAGGAGATGGAGATTCAATGTCTATAGGAGGTAATCATCTGATTCATCTATTACGACGCGACTTAAATTTGAATGTGTTACTATTTAATAATGAAATTTACGGACTAACTAAAGGCCAATATTCGCCTACGTCTAAAAAAAATATAAAAACAAAGTCGAGTCCCTTTGGAAGTACGGAGACTCCTTTCAATACCTTAAGTTTGGCGTTTGGTTCTGGAGCAACTTTTATTGCTCGTTCGATTGACCGTGAAGCAAAGCACTTGCAAGAAATGCTGAAAAGAACTCATGGGCATGAGGGAACAAGCTTGTTAGAGATTTATCAAAATTGCCATATTTTCAATGATGGGGCATTTCAATTATACTCAGATAGGAGCTCTCAAAAGATTGAGACAATTTTCATGGAACATGGTAAGCCTCTAGTTTTTGGTGATAATCAAGAGTTGGCATTGAAATTTGATGGCTTAAAGCCTGTTATTGTAGAAAGAAAGGATTTTAGTGATGATGAATTATGGATTCATGATGAATCAGATCGATTAAAAGCTTCCATACTTTGTAATATTGTTGAGCGGGATGTAGCTTTTCCAAAAATATTTGGAGTTGTTTTCGCTCAAGCAAAATTAGAAAGTAAAGTAACTAACGAAACTACTGCCGTTAAAAGCTCGTATATCAGTACGTTAATCAGAGGAAACAAAACTTGGGTAGTATAATATTAGGATTAAATAAACTTGTAATTTGTTGGTTTTGTTTGATTTTAAGATTAGATTTGTTAATTATTTAAAAGATTAATTAAAAGTATTTTACATTAAACAAGACTATGAAAAATCTATTAATAATAATGTTAAGTTCACTTTTTGTCTTCGGTGCTTACGCGCAAGATGGTGGCGCAAAAGATAAGAAAGCGGACAAAGAGACCAAGAGCAAAAAGGAGTCTAAAGATAAGAGTGAAATAGAGGCTGTATTCATTTCACAACCTGAAGGAGATGATTATCAACTTCAAGAGCGACGAGAAGTTTCCAAACCATCTATGCCTTTTTACGATGTAGAACAAGGCTTCAATCAAAAAAAGAAGAAGAAAGAGCAGCAAGATGCTTATGTGAATAAAGAATATTACTTTCCAGCAAAACCCAAAAATGCTTGGCAGTTAGGGGTCGTTGGTGGCTTGGCCTCAGTAAATGGTGATATTAGTCCTAATTTCTTGGGGGGGGCGAAGCCCTTTGTTCCTGGCTACACGGTAGGAGTGAATGTTAAAAAGTCCTTCAATTATATGTTTGCTTTAAGGATGAGTTACCACTTTATGGAAATGTGGAATACAGACACTGAGCTTTCCAGTATTTCTTCTCAATTTTCAAGGATTGTTCCTGAAATTGGAACGAATTACACAGCTAACGGCATCAATAAATTAGCTCATAATTCTCACACGGTCGCTCATGATATGACCATGGACGCTTTAGTCTCTTTTGGGAATGTTAAATATCACAAGGAAAGAACTAAAGTTTTATTTAACATATTTGCTTCTGCAGGTGGAATGATGTTTACTACTTGGTATGATCAATTGGATGAAAATGGTAACGCTTATGATTATTCAACTATAGATTTTGACGGATCGAAAAAGGATGTCAATAATGCGTTGAACGACTTGAGAAATGGAGTGTATGAAACCCGAGCGGAAAGATCGGTTGCTGAAGGGGAAGGATTCTTAGGTTCAAGTTTTGATTTCCTGCCAGTCTTTGGAGGGGGTGCAGGTCTTACATTTAGATTAGGTAGAGTGGTAGATTTGGATATCGAAGCTAGAATGATGGCTACTAGAAATGATGATTTAGATGGGATGAGATGGGAAGAAACAGGTACACTGACGGCAAACTTTGATACGTATTCTACATTTACAACTGGCCTTAGTTTTAAATTAGTAGGAAAGAAGAAAACGGAGCCTTTAACTATGTTAAATCCGATGCATTACACCTACCAAAAAATTGCGGAGAACGATCCAGAAAGAGCGATAGAAGAGCTGTTGAAAGATGATGATGGAGATGGTGTTCCAAATAGGTTAGATCAAGAAGCAGACACTCCAGAAGGAGCTCCTGTAAGTCCAAAAGGTATTGCTCTGGATAGTGATGCTGATGGTGTTCTAGATGTAAATGATGATGAGCCATTTTCACCACCAGGGGTTCCTGTAAATGAAAAAGGTATTGCTCAATTGCCTCCAACTCCTCCTGCGTTCGACGCAAATGCGGCTTTTAATTGTGATGAGGTAATCTTACCATCAGTGCATTTTGATAAAGACAAGTACAATATCAAACCTGAATTTTATGCGCATTTATACAACTTAGCGGATAAGATGACTTTATGCCCTGATTTGAAAATTAAGGCAACAGGTATGACAGATAAAGATGATAATGAAAAGTATAATGAGCAATTATCATGGAATAGAGTTAACGCTGTAATTGACTACCTTAATGAGAAGTATGGTATCGATAAGAGTAGATTTATTGCTAAATATGACGGTGAAGCAAACGCAGCAGCTACTTCAAGCATAGAGCAGTACAAAGAAAGAAAAGTGATGTTGGAACAAGCTGCACCAGGTGATGCAGGTGAAAGTAGTCCAGCTTCTCCACATCCAGGAATTAAAGCAGGATCTAATAAATAAGATTCTTTTAAAATCATAAAAAAAACATCCGTTCTTGACGGATGTTTTTTTTGTTTAAAATTAGGTAGAGCCCTTGTTTTGTCCCTTTTTTGTAATAGTTACACGAATTAGTACACCTATTAGCACTTTTGTTTGTAATTAAGTAGCAAACTAAAGAAAATATTTCTAGATTTGCTTTAACCAAATTTAACAATATGAAAAAGATGTACGTGCTAATCACATGTCTTTTAGGGATGTACGGCCTAATCGCCCAATCAGTTACAGGAACCGTTTCAGATGAAAATGGAGAGCCTCTTTTTGGGGTTAATGTAATTGAAAAGAATACTTACAACGGAACAACAACAGATTTCGACGGCAAGTATACACTAGACTTAACTATTGAAAATCCATCAGTAGTCTTCAAATTTGTAGGGTATCGCGATAAAACCGTTGCTTACACTGGAGGCAAAATTAATCATAAAATGGAAGTGGATGAGATTGGCTTAGACGCCGTTGTTGTTTCTGCTTCAAAGAGAAAAGAGAGAGTATTAGATGCTCCTGCTTCAGTTACACTAATTAACTCAACGAAAATTGAGAATACAGCAGCTGTTGTAGCAACAGATAATTTGAAAAGTGTTCCTGGTGTAGATGTAATGCCAACAGGTTTAGTTTCTTCAAATGTCTCTGTTAGGGGTTTTAATAATATCTTTTCTGGATCAATGCTAACAATGGTTGATAATAGAATCGGTCAGGTACCTTCCTTGAAAGTAAATGCTTTTCAATTAATGCCTGGTGGAAATGATGATATTGAGAAAATTGAAGTTATTCGTGGTCCTGGCTCAGCTTTGTACGGGCCGAATGCGGCTGACGGGGTATTGCATATCATTACCAAGTCACCTCTTAATATGAAGGGTGATCATAATGCGGAAACTACAATTAGTATGACTGGTGGTAGTCGAAGTGTTTGGGCTCCTAGTATTCGTCATGCGCAAAAAATTAATGATAAAATTGGCTTTAAGGTTTCTGCTGGATATATGCAAGGGCATGATTTTGAATATTATGACCCAAGAGAACCGGCAATTGGTTCATCATTTCTCTTTGGAACGGTAAAGGATGGCGTTCGTTTTGAAGTGGATACGGCGCAAGGCATTCAATCTTTCGATCGCGACTTTTTTATTCAAAAATATAATTTTGACGCTCGTATTGATTATGCGGTAACGAAAGACATTGATTTAACGTTTAGCGCTGGTTATGCCAATACCACTAACTTAGAATTAACTGGTTTAGGGGCCGCGCAAGGTGTCGGATGGGGTTATACTTACGGACAGTTAAGAGCTAGATGGAAAAACTTATTCTTGAACTACTTTGTGAATGCAAGTAATTCTGGTGACACTTATCTGATTAGTCAAGTTGATGCTACAGATCCTCAACCTTATCAGTTTCAAACGCTGGCAGATAAATCAAAACTACACGGTATCCAACTACAACATAATTCAAAGTACAAGCAAATGTTTGACTTTACTTATGGGCTTGATGCCATCTTAACTCGTCCTATTTCAAATGGAACGATTTATGGTCGATATGAAGATGATGATAACATTAATCAAATAGGTGCTTATGGTCAAGCAGAATATCATGTGAACGAAAAATTGGATCTTTTAGGAGCTTTAAGAGGTGACTACCAAGATAGAATTAATGAATTCTTTATCTCGCCAAGAGCCGCATTGGTATATAAGCCAACTCCTCGACATACAGCGCGTATTACATATAACAGAGCCTTTAGTGCACCTTCTGCATTAAATACTGCATTAGATTTACCACAGTTGTTTGTTCCAAATGGAATTATAGCTAGGGGATTGGGAAATCCTTCAGGTTTCAATTACAATAGAGGCGGAGATGGGTTTGCTCAGTTCAAGAGTCCTTATGACAACCAGTGGTATAGTGTAAGTAATTTGTCTAATAATAATGTGCACTTTGATGGATTCTTAAATTCATTAACAGGATTGATTGCTGCTCAATTTTATGGGGAGAATCCAGATGTGGCTCAACTAGCTTTTGTTAAAGATGAATTGGTAAACTTAACAGGTAATTTATCTACCGCAAGTTCTTCATTAAATGATAACGTTGATAGAAAAGTAATTGACTTTATTACAAATGAAGAATATGACTATACCGCTTTAAATGATTTAGACGCTATTCAAAGTACAGTTACCCAAACAATGGAAATAGGGTATAAAGGAATAATTAAAGATAAACTATTCGTTTCTGCTGATTTGTACTATACACGGATTAGCAACTTCGTAAGTCCTCTTTCTCCTGCATCATATAGAGTAATGTATGAGGATGCTGCTTTAGCTCAGGAACTTATTCCTGTAGTAGAAGCGAATTTAGCAGGGACAAATACGCTAATCACTGGAGCTTTGAATTCTTTAGCCCAAGCTAGTGGAGTTTCAATTAGTGAATGGTTAGTTGGTGCAACAAATGCATTCTCATTAGGTACTGTTGCTCCTGATAATGATTTAGTCAATTCAGATTTGATTCTAACCTATGTTAATTTAGGTGAAGTTGATGTAGCTGGAGCTGATTTAGGTGCTACGTATGTTGAGAAAATTAAGGAAACAACTTTAACACTTTCAGGAATGTTCTCTTTTGTAAATAAAGACAGAATTCCTTTGGCTGGTGCTTCAGGTGGCTTTGTGGCTTTAAATGCACCTAAGTACAAAACATCTTTTGCTGTTGAAGCAGCTAATATCGGTGAAACAGGTATTGGAGCTGGACTTAGCTGGAGATGGCAAGATGCTTTCCCTGCAAATTCTGCAATTTATGTTGGAGACGTAAGTGCGGCTAACTTATTAGATTTAAACGTCACCTACCGCCCTAATTTTTCAGAGAATACAATCATTAGTGGTACATTCTATAACATTACTAATAATGAATTTCAACGTTTCCCAGGAACTCCTTTTATCGGATTCTACGCAATGATGAAAATTTCTCACACCTTTAAGTACTCCATCGGAGGAAAGAAAAACAAAAGTGAGTAAGCGCAATTTTTAAAACAACTAGAAGAAGAGCTATTCAAATTTTGAATGGCTCTTCTTATTTTAAGCTTATGGTAAGACTAATCAGTTATTTATGCTTAGCACTGCTTATGGCGTGTTCGGAAGATTTGCCATTAGAAGGGGAGAATCGATATTTTTGTGCGGTAGATAATGCGCAATTCGATACGGCCGTTATTTTAGTAATAGGGCAATCAAATGCGGCAAATTTTGGCAATCAGCTATATGTGCCTAATTGCGAAAACATGAGCAATTTTGATCTGGGTAATTTCTATGAACTTAAGGATCCTTTGCATGGCTCGGATGGGGCTGGAGGAAGTGTATGGTCAAGGATGGCAGACCAACTACTGGAGAAAGATTTTGCTAAGCACATTATTGTTGCACCAGTAGCAAGAGGTGGAACAGCAATTGAACAATGGGTTCCAGGTGGAAATCTTAATTATTTGCTTACCAATCAAATCCAAGCATTACAAAATGAGCCATTGAAGGTCACTCATGTGCTTTGGCATCAAGGGGAATCTAATAATAGTGCACTCAGCCCAGGTGCTGATCCTATTCAAAATGCGGAAGCGTATTCTACTAATTTTATACTTCTGACTCGTTACATTCGTTCTCTAGGAATAGATGCGCCGATTTTTATAGCAGCAGCAACTCGTTGTGCTTGGATTCCAATTGACCCTTTTCTACAAAATGCTCAAATTGCTTTGGCTAATGATGCGTTAGGTGTTTTCAACGGGCCGAATACAGATCTTTTAGGTTTTGAATGGCGTTACGATGATTGCCATTTTAACAGAGAAGGCCTAAATCAGCATGCCTTAATGTGGGCAGGTATTCTAATCGAGCATTGAATTAATTCGTATCCTAAAATGCGTGGATAAACCCATAAGAATACTTGCTAATTACGAAGTCTGAATTGTATATTTGTGTAACTATGCAGGATTTAAAAATAAAACGCCTACTCGTTGCCAATCGTGGTGAAATAGCCATAAGAGTATTTAGAGCAGCTACCGAGTTGAAAATTCGAACAGTAGCATTATATACCTATGAAGATCGATACTCTTTACATCGCTATAAGGCAGATGAGGCTTATCAAATTGGTGAGCTTGAGGAGCCTTTAAAGCCATATTTAGATATTGAGGAGATAATTAGTTTAGCTAAACAAAAAAATATTGATGCGATACATCCTGGCTACGGTTTTTTATCTGAAAATGTAATTTTTGCTAAACGATGTCGGGACGAAGGAATCATCTTTATTGGTCCTTCTCCAGAATCAATGGAGCAACTTGGAGATAAAGTGGCCGCAAAGAAAATTGCTCGGGCCACAAATGTCCCAGTTGTTGAAGGTAGTCAGTTAGATGTTGCCGATGCACAAGCCGCAGTCAAAGAAGCTGAAAAAATCACTTACCCTATAATGGTAAAGGCTGCTGCAGGTGGCGGGGGCAGGGGAATGCGTGTAGTAAGAAACGATGATGAACTAGTTAAGGCATTCAACGAGTCGAAAAGTGAAGCAAAAAAGGCCTTTGGTATTGACACCATCTTTCTAGAGAAGTTTATCGAAAACCCGAAACATATTGAAGTTCAATTGCTAGGTGATCATCAAGGGCATTTAGTGCACCTTTATGAAAGGGATTGTTCGGTTCAACGTAGATTTCAAAAAGTAGTTGAGGTTGCTCCCGCACCATCATTAAAGCAAGAAACAAAGGATAAGCTGTATGAGTTTGCACTAAAAATTGGTAAGTATGTTGGATACTATAACGCGGGTACGGTTGAATTCTTAGTTGATAAAGAGGAGAATATTTACTTCATTGAAGTCAACCCTAGAATTCAGGTAGAACATACAATTACCGAAGAAGTAACAGGTATAGATATTGTTAGAACTCAAATTCTAATTGCCGACGGACTTCCATTAAGTCATCCAAGTATTTTTATCAATAAGCAAGAAGATATTCATTTAAATGGATTTGCTATTCAAT
>JBLHMK010000020.1:0-27599 GCA_047621945.1 Flavobacteriaceae bacterium | reverse complement strand
AAAATTCCAGCGTTGTATAGTTTAATGAACTTTGCTGACCTACAATTAGGTACGTGGTACCCGATGGGGGGAATGCACGAGATCATAAAAGGAATGTATTCTGTGGCCAAAAAACTTGGCGTAGAATTTGCCTTAGATACGGCAGTTGAAACACTGACAATTAATAAAGGTGTTGTTACTTCGCTGATCACAAGCAAAGGGGTTTTTAAAGCGAAAAGTGTTGTAGCTGCTGCGGATTATAACTTTGTTGAACAAAATTTGATTCCCGAAGCCTACCGACAGTATGATGAAGCTTACTGGAATAAGCAAATTCTGGCACCTTCTTCTCTAATTTTCTATCTAGGTTTTAACAAGAAGATTAAAAACCTGAGACATCACAACTTATTTTTTGATAAAGATTTTGCCGCATTTGGCGAGGATATCTATGAAAATCCTAAATGGCCTGAAGAGCCTTTGTTTTATGCCTGTGCTCCATCTGTGACTGACAGTACTGTTGCTCCGGAAGGATGTGAAAATATATTCTTATTAATGCCTGTTGCTCCTGATTTAGAAGGTAATGATGAAATTCATGACCGCTATTTAGATATGATGTTACAGCGTCTTAGCGATTATACAGGTGAAAAATTATCTACTAAAGATTTACTATATAAACGTTCTTTTGCCCACAAGGAATTTAAAGATAGATACCATGCCTACAAGGGTAACGCCTATGGTTTGGCAAACACCTTAAATCAAACAGCCATTTTCAAACCGAAAATGATGAATTCAAAAATCAGCAATTTAGTTTTTGCAGGTCAACTTACCGTTCCGGGGCCTGGTGTACCGCCTTCTTTAATATCTGGCAAATTGGCAGCTGAACTTTCTATTAAACATTGTAATTTATAACCCTATGATCGCGCTATACAATAACTTTGCAGAAAATAGTAGCAAAAGAATCACACATGTCTACAGTACCTCATTCACCTTGGGTATTAAAATGTTAGATAAAAAATTCCATAAGCACATTTACAACATCTACGGTTTAGTAAGACTGGCTGATGAGATAGTGGATAGCTTTCATCAACATGACAAAAAGGAACTGTTGGAGGATTTTGAAAGAGAAACTATCCAAGCGATGAAAAGAGGATTGAGTACAAACCCTATCATTCACGCTTATCAAATGACGGCAAATGCTTATAAAATTGACGATGCTTTGTTAAGCGCTTTCTTCAAGAGTATGAAGATGGATTTGTATCAAATAGAATATGATGCAGAAAATTACAACGAATACATCTATGGTTCTGCAGAAGTTGTAGGCTTGATGTGTTTACGGATATTCTCAGAAGGAAATGATGAACTCTTTCAATCTTTGAAAAGTGGTGCAAAAGCATTAGGGGCAGCATTTCAGAAGGTGAATTTTCTAAGAGATATACAAGCAGATTTTGAAGAACGGGGAAGATCTTATTTTCCGGGAGTTGATTTTGTAAATTTCAATAAAGAGCAAAAAGTTCTTATAGAAGAGGATATCCAAATAGATTTTAATAATGCAAGAGAGGCTATATTGAGTTTGCCAGAAACTAGCAGAGTTGGAGTTTACTTAGCTTATAAATATTATTTGAAACTATTTGAAAAAATACGTCGAGCATCTGCTCAAGATGTTTTAAAGCAACGCTTTAGAGTTCCGAATGCTGAAAAAATGTACGTGCTAGCGAATACCTATTGTCGGAGCTTGATAGGAGTTCTTTAATAAAGAGCTATTAACGAATCTATTTAAAGTCTTATGTATTAGTTATTTTCTAGGTGTTGTTAAGAATTTAATTAGCTCACTAACATCTGCATCTTCTGCTTGACCTAACTTCTTCGCTTTTTCACCAAATTTCATAGCACTATCAATATCCCCTAACTTTACACAGATCCATGTGTAGGTATCCGTATTATAATAGTTTTCATCTAATTCTATAGATTGCTTAGCAAGCTTTTTCGCAGCTTCCAATTGTGCTCTGTCTTCAGACTCTTCATAAATTCTCCAAGCAAAACCATTCAGTTCACCCCAGTTATCTGAACCGTACTTTTCAATGAAGGATATTTTTCTAGCTATAAACTCATCTTTGTCTTTGTCTAGTTTACTTTTTTCCAGTATAGATACTTTATAGTTTTCCGCTTCTTTCTCCCAAGATTTTGGGTAAAATGATTCATAGAATTCATCTATTTCTTTATCGCTTAAATCTCCCTTTGCACCCAATGTTTTTGAAATGGATAAGTTTATATTTTTATCCAAAATTTTAGCATCACCCAGCATATTAACAAACAGGTCTTTCTCTTTTAGGATATATTTAAAAACTTTGCCTTCTACATCACTAGGAAAGTGTCTTAATATGAAATTTATGTTTTCGTCGCTTCCCCAATTATTCTGAGTTTTTAAATAATCCAAAGCTATTTCCTCAGATTCAGGTAGTCTTGCCGATTGTAGAGCATTTGCGTAGTTAGTAAGTAATTTTGGACTTAACTTACCACTGTTATGCTGAGTTTGCAACCAGAGTAGTTGACCTTGTTTAGAGTTAGCATCTGTTCCTAATTGAATGAATTGTTTAACATCTTTCGCGCCTATTGCCTTATGGGCTAATTCTCCTTCTGCATTAATAAATAACAAAGTTGGGTAAAACCTTACTTCATAAGTTTTTGCAAACTCAAGTCCTTCACCTTCCTCTTGATCTAATTTTAAATTAATGAACTTTGAATTGAAATATGAACCTACAGATTCATCTGTAAAAACATCTCTACTCATATACTTACAAGGTCCGCACCAAGTAGTATACGCATCTACAAAAACTAGCTTGTTTTCCTTCTCAGCTTGAACAAGAGCTTCTTCAAAACTCCCTTCAAAGAATTGAATCCCTTGAGCGAAACCTGCGCTTAACATTAAAACACTAAATAATACCGTAATAATCTTCTTCATAATGATATAGTTAGGCTAACAAAACTAAGGTTTTTTTACTAGAATTAAATGGAGGTTAAAACTACTTAGTTTTGAAATATTCGAAACACAGTATGTTCAAAGCAATTAGATTGAAGGAATAGGAGAAATCTTCAATGGGAATAGTGAAAATTCTAGTGCCCAAATTCTCTGCATCATTATACCATACTATGGCTTGATCGGTAAACATTCCGGTTAGGAATCCATTGACGATTAGAAATGGCAAGATGGATATAAGAAAAGCAAGAAGTAAGTACACTCTTCCTTGCGGATGTTTCCAACGCAGATAGAATAAAATTATAGCGGTAAAACTATATGTTGCAGTAGTATACAATCGTTCGGTAAATATTATAGCCAGTATCGCAAAACTAAAAGCTAGAATGAGTAATCCTTTATCTAAGTATGGGGAAGGTTGAATGGGGAGGTAGGCTTTTGTTACTTCATAGATAAACAAACAGGCAAATGGAATAACTAGAAAGAAACCAACTTCTTCCAAAGGCAGATTTACCAATTTCGGGCTTAAATGAAAATTTTCATTAAAACCCCAAACTCCTAAGTAGGTATATAAGATATCGCCAATTATGAATAGCAGAGCAACTAAGCTGAGACTTTTCAAAAGAGTAGGGAAGTATTGTTTAAAATTAACTTTCTTATCAAAGCTCAAGACAAAAGGAAAGAAGATGCTTCCAATTAAGGCGAGTAGATAATAATAATGAGTATCTATATTCATGCGAATAATCCTTTAGTTGGTACTTGAACTAGTGTCTTTTCTTGAACTCCTTCGGCCTTTAGAATATGATTAGCCGCTAGTGCGCCAGAAACATAAGCACCTTCCATCAGCATAGCACAATTGTCCATTTTCACCCAGTCTCCCGCATAGAACAATCTAGGAACTTCGGTCTCTACTGTTGGTCTATCAGCATGCAGTCCGGTATGAAAGGCAGAAAAGTCATTTCTAAACTGATAATATTCGTGCTTAATCTCCATTCCTTTAAGTTCAGGAAAATAGTGATACAGTTCATTCATTAATTCTTTTCTACAAGTCTCTTTATCCATCCCTTCAGGAACGGCATAACTATGTAATTCGAAAATGCCCCCATTATTTTGTTTACTCCATGCTTGCGATTCTTTTTCCATCTTGTGATACAAGGTCACGCTATCTAAACATTTAAGTCGATCGGTGAAAATGAAAAACGGTAGACGCTGATCTTTTTCAAATGCATCTGTCCACAAACGAATAACCGCATACTTGCCTGAGTTTTGCAGACCTGCGGCTTGCCGGTTCAAATTAGGATAGTTTTCCAAGCCTTTTGATTGACCGATTATCGCTTTCGTAGCGTTAACGTCGGTACAAAGAATACAATAGTCAAAATCTTCTCCATTGACTTTAAATTTATCTTCTATATATTCTAATTGATCAATTCCTCGACTAAGGTGAATTTGTACCTTGTGTTCTTTTAAGTAGCTGATGCAGTAATCGATAAAGCTAGTTTGGAAATCACTGTCTAGTACATCATAGATCAAGCCTTTGTCATTACTTAAGAAGTAGAAATGGAAGCCTTTTATCAGCTCAGCCATTGACATGTTTTCGGGTTCGGCAAAGAAAGCCCTAGCAAATGAGTTAAAGACTAACTGCATCTTTTTAGGCATAAAGGTTCGTTTCGCGAATTGAGCAAAATTCTCTTTATCAAACTTTTTAAACGTCTTCTTGAAATCAAATTGAAGGAGCCCTAATAGCGGCATACTAAATGGACTGATTAAAGTAATCCAATTGAAAACACCGTATTTTCTTAAGTCTAGAATATTAAGACCTGGAGTAGTTTCAACATCCTTAAATCCTTGCTTTTGATTATTCTCATACAAGAGAACATAGTCATCAATCGGAATTAAATGTTTGTCTGCGCCAATTTGTTTCAAGAATTCTAATAGGTTAAAGTATTGTCTAAAGAATGCATGGAAGCCGTGTTCGGTTCTCAAGGTTTCGCCATTGGATTCAAATTCCCATGAGCCCACTTTCCCACCAAGAAAACTAGCTTTCTCAAAAAGTTGAACGTCAAAACCTTTTTCAGCTAGGGTAGCAGCACTTGATATCCCCGCTATTCCCCCGCCAATTACCGCAACTTTCTTTTTGGTAGTTAAAGTGGTGGATTTACTTTTATCGGGAGTTGCTAAAGGCACTTGATAGCCTTTCAGTCTTTTCTTAATCCAATTTCTCATCGCTTGCATTAAAGTTTTTATTCCATAACTGCATAAAGCTTATGCTTGGTTCGTCACCTTTAATAATTAAATCTGTCAGCTTTTGTTTATCGTGCCAGTGCTTGTTGCTTTCGAGAAAGGTAATGTCCTCTTCCACGATTTGATCGCTTTTACGTTTCATAAACCATTTTGCAAAAAGTGGATTGAATCTGAAGATATTCTTCCAAGCAGTGATTTGAATCATCATCACTTCACCTTCATCGATCTCATAAAAATGTTCATAGATCACTAAGCGTCGTGCAGGGAAATGCATGTGCTTTGGAAAATAGGAGTCAAGCATGCTTGAATGGGGATACCAAAAGGCAAACTTCGTTTCAATATACTCGTCCCAGCCAAAATAAATCTTTTCGAAAATACTGCTGTTGTTTATGCGCTGATAGCTGCCGTAAAGACTTTTATCTTTAATATCTATAGTGTATTCCGTTTTAGGTTCTCTTAGCTTCCCTAATAAGGTCTTAATACTGTTTTTATGCACATGGTTGATGTGCTGTGCATCAAACAAGCTTTCGGCAACCAATTTAATGTTCGCCTTCAAGGTGTGTTTATTGTGTACGAATGGATATTCATCGAGTTCTGGCATTTCAGGAAGTATAGCTTCCTTCATTTTACTTTCATCTCCAAAATAGACCCAATAGGCTTGATACTTTTTTTGAAGGGGATAGTTTTTAACGCAAGCGGTATTCGGGATACTTAGCTTGTCTTCTAGCATGGGAATATGAACGCATTTCCCTTCAGTGTTAAATTCCCAACCGTGGTAGCCACATTTCAAATGACCACCTTTTACTTCTCCTTCTGATAAATGTACATTTCGATGACAACATCGGTCTTGCAGGGCGCTAACCTCTCCTTGCTTGTTTTTAAACACGACGATTTCTTCCCCTACAATTTTACGCTTGACTAGCGTCTCAGGTTTTAATTCATCATCAAAACACGCAATATACCATTGGTTCTTTAACATCTAATGAATAATAACAATATAAACAGAGAATTGTTTTGCATGCACGAAGCTAAGCATATAAAAAAGACCAAACTCGGAGGCTTGGCCTTTTTTGTTTTAGAATGTCAGGCTACCGGAAAACACGTTCAATTGATTGGAGGCTTCAGGAGACTTAATCTTCAGCTAAGACGATAAGCATATCACCTTCTTCAAATACTATCTTGTCTGACTTGTTAGGGTTAAGTTCAATGCCGTAGTTTTGACTAGAATCTCTAAAGTCCTTGAATAGTCTATATCCAATAGCTATTTCATCTCTTTTTAGAGCAGAAGCTAGAACGGTATAGAAATCCAACTCTTCACCTAATCGAACAAATTGACTAGCTGGACGGAGATAAATCTCAGAACCATCTGCTTCAAACAAGATGTCGTATACTTTCTTCAAGTCCTTGTTCTCGCTCATTTGCGTGAGCATCAAGCTGACTAAGTTGTCACTGACAATAAAGTCATCCGCTTTAGCAACCTCTGCCAATTCTTTATTTCGAATATCAAGCATTTCTGAAACGATACTAAATTCTTTGCCATAGTGCTCGCTTAAATTACGTAAGTGTAATAAGCAGATCAATGTTTTGGCATCGCTGTCTTGAATATTCATGTTTTCGGTATAACTCATCACAATGATATGATCAAAGCTATCGACTCTAAGTTCTTCTAAACTCGCTCGGTGGTTAATGTTGCCTTCAATAAAACTAACATGCTGATTCTTTATATGACTTTGAAGTTCTTTTAGGTTCGCAGCTAAACTATCTTGTTCCGCCACAACAACGACTTCCGATCCTTCGGCAACATAATTATCTAGTTCCTCAATTATTCGATTCCCTTTTTCGTTCCATCCTAGAATCAAGGTTTTTTCTTTTTTCAAGTTTTCGCCTTCATAGCTTTGCATTAGGCTATCAACAATATCATATTCAACTTGATCTTGTAGAATCACAGTATCATCATCTTCAGAAATTGCGATAACTTTATCACCGATGTCCATCAGTCTATCTTTGGAAGGGTTGATTAAAACTTTACCCTCTTTGGTGTAAAGACCAAATACACTTGAAGTCTGATATTGGAACAAGACATCTCCAAAACTGCGACCAATTAATTTAGGCTCTTCATGGAAATAAATCTCATCTCCTTCAAATTTCATTAATTCAGAATATACTAAACTTAATCCTGATTGTCGACATGTTTGAGCGGTAACACGAGCAATCAAATCTTCAGAAAAGATATAATTGGTTTCATCTCCACCAACTAATTCAGCAGCTTCTAAATTTTCCATGTCACTTATTTCAGCAACAATATGATACTTCCCTTCTTTTCGTTTTTTACTATTCGTAATAGCTAAAACACTTTTAATTACATGTGTGTCTGGATTCTCAACCTCTTCAGGAGAAAGCACAATAATCGATTTGGCTTCGTAGGGATTCACTACATGAATACTAGAAATCTCTAATGGACTTCCGCTTCGAACAATTACTTCGGTCGTTCGTAAATTGTCTATTTTCTCCCGAATAGCATCTTCCATTTCCACTTTATCTTCATCTGCTAGTATAACTATTTTAGCATCTTTCTGATTTTCGTTGGCAATTGAAAGCTCTTCAATGATAGAGAAAATTTTAGAACTAAAACCTAAGATTAAAGTGTGTCCTTCTTCTAATACTTTCGATTTCCCTTTACGTAAATCATCTAGTTTCTCTTCCAATCCAGCAGTTAGTACACCAATCAAGGTAGCGAGTATAAATAATCCTCCAATAGTAACAAGAAGCATGACAATTCTTAAAGGCCATCCATTATCTGCTCCTAAAGCACCTGCATCTACAGCACGCATGAAACTTTGCCAAATACTTTCAATAAAGCCCATCTCTTCTCCATCGCTATTTGGAATACCTGTTAAAGCAATAAAAACACCTGAGATAACTACAATAATGGCGGAAAGCAGGCCTAGAAATCCTATCATGGCGAGAGGACCAGAATCTATTATTTTTTCAAACTTATACTGAAAGCGCTCTTTGAAACTCGACTTGGGCATATAAGGGGATTTTTAACAGGTGTTAACTTACTTGTAATTCTTCTACTAGGATATCTTCTATGTGTTCCAGGCTTTCAAATAACTGCTCGTAACTTTTTATTACAAAATATTGCTTTTGAAAGTCATGCTTGTAAAAAGGCGTTTGCATAATGTGACGCACGTCATAAGGGTGCCTAGGAACTTCTTTGTCGTGCACAGAGAACTCAGATTCTCCAATTGAAGATAATATTCCAGCACCATAAATTCTTAAATGGCCATCTTCGTTTATTAATCCAAATTCAACAGTAAACCAGTACAAACGACTGATTAGTTCTACTGCTTCAGGATTGTCAATATGCTTCAATGCAATTTTAGCAAGACCTTGAACAAAGTCTACAAAACTTTGAATACTTAACAAAGGTACGTGTGCAAACACATCGTGAAACATATCTGGCTCTTCTAAATACTCTAGCTCATGTTTTTTTCTGATCCAAGTGGTAACAGGAAATCTCCTATTCGCTAAATACTGAAAGAAAGGTTTGTCATCTATTAATCCTGGAACAACAAAAGTTCTCCATCCTGTAGAATTCTTTAAATGCTCATTAACACTTTTGATATGAGGAATTTTGTCACTTTCGAAACCACATAGTTTTAAACCTTTAAAGAAATCTTGAGTTGCATCTTCTTTTAACTCTTCCATTTGTCTGGTGAAAAGAATGTTCCAAACTTCGTGATCTTCCGAAGTATATTTATCATATTCCTGCACCAATTTATTGGTAGGAAAGTCATATGGTTTTTTATTTTCTAACATAAAGTAGTCGATTTGGTTGGTTTTGTAAAGATACGAAATCCTAAAAATTAAGACTCATTATGCAATATAAAGTTTCGAAGCATGTTCAAGGCAACTTGTGCACTTATCTTTATATTGTATTCTCTTTGTTGAGTAAGATGGTAACAACGAGCTTGAATAGAATCTCTGTTTCCAACGGCAATCCAAACAGTTCCGACAGGTTTGTCGGTTGTTCCTCCACCTGGACCAGCAATACCGCTTACGGCAATTCCATAGGTTGTGCCTGTTTGCTCCAGAAGCCCCTTAGTCATTTCTATTACGGTCTCTTCACTTACAGCTCCAACCGAATTTAAGGTTTCGTGTTTGACGTTTAATAGCTTTTCTTTGATATCGTAACTATAAGCAGCTATGGCTCCTTCGAAGTATTTAGAACTTCCAGGAATCATTGTGATGAGATGTGAAATATATCCTCCCGTGCAGCTTTCGGCGGTAGAAAGTGTTTCTTTCCGCTTAACTAGCAATTCACCAAGTGACTTGGCTAAGCTATCATTCTCATTATAACTAAAGACATGTTTGGGGATGCGCTCCCGAATGGCTTCTTGAATTTTTTCTAATTCTATAAGGGCTTCTTTTGCATGCTCGCTTACTTCCGTAGTTAAGCGCAATTTCACATTTCCTAAATTAGGCAGATAAGCCAAACTGGTGCCTTTTGGAAGATTCACTTCAATGTCTTCTATTCGCTCATAAATAGCGCTTTCACCTATACCCGCGCACATAATATATTTATTGATGATAGTCGGGAGTTGTTTTTCTCTTATGATTTTGGGCAATACAAAATTGCTAAGCATGTGTCTCATCTCATGAGGCACACCTGGCATGGAAACATAAATTTTGTCTTCGTGATCGAACCACATACCCATTGCGGTCCCACGAGCATTCTCAATTAGTTCGGCATTGCTTGGAATCATGGCTAATTTCCGATTTAACTCGACCTGCTTACCACCTCGTTTTTTAAAGTAGGCTTCAATTTTTTCAAACACATTCGCATCGAAATCTAAAGTAGCTTTAAAGAAGTTGGCTAATGCCTGTTTAGTAATGTCGTCTTTCGTTGGACCTAAACCTCCTGTGATGAAAATAATTGAAGAATTTTTCTGAGCAATTTCTAGCCCCTCATATATTCCATCATAAGAATCAGAAATGGAGTAAATTCCTCCAATTGAAATCCCCTTTGCTACGCACTCTTTCGCAATGAATGCACTGTTTGTATCTACAGTGGTCCCATTCAATATTTCATCTCCAATGGTTAGTATACTCGCCTTCATAAATAGCTTTAATTTGAGATGCCTTATCCCAATTTCATTAAATATTATTGCCTTTGATGTTAAAATCGTAAATTTGGCAATGTTTTTGACAAACTTAACTCAAAATAAGATAACTATGTTTAAAAAGATTCTTCCTTTATTAATGGTTTTTGCCATGCTATTTAGTGGCTGTGATACAGCTAGTAACATTTTACAACAGGCCGGTGAGGTTTTAACTGGTGGAGGAGGTAGTTACCTACCAACTTCAGGAGAAGCTGGAAGTGGACTTAAACAAGCGCTTGAGTTTGGTATAGCTGCTGGAGCTAATCGATTAGCAGATAAAGATGGCTATTTTGGGAACCCTTTGGTTAAAGTACTTTTTCCACCTGAAGCACAAAAGGTTGAAGATGCCATGCGTAATTTGGGTTTAGGTTCAATGGTCGATAAAGCTATTGAGTCGTTTAACAGAGGAGCAGAGAAAGCGGCAAAAGAAGCTGCGCCAATCTTTGTAACTGCTATTAAATCAATGACAATTAATGATGCAATGGGCATTTTGCTAGGAGACAATGAAGCAGCAACTTCATACTTAAAGTCATCTACTTTACAACAATTGAACGCTCGTTTTACTCCGATAATAGATAGAAGTTTAAATGAAGTGAATGCAACGAAATATTGGGAAGACGTAATTGTACGTTATAACAAAATTCCTTTTGTGCAGAAGGTAAATCCAGATTTAACCTCATTCGTTACAGAAAAAGCCTTAGATGGTTTGTTTATGATGGTGGCTAAAGAAGAATTGAAAATTAGAGATAACGTTTCTTCAAGAACAACTGATTTACTGCAGAAAGTATTCGGTTATGCCGATTCTCAGAAGTAATAATTCGTATAAAAAGATAAAGGAAAAGGGGTGGCACGTGTCACCCTTTTTCTTTGTGAAAAATTGTGATTAAATTTGTACAATGGAAGAGCAAGAACAAAAGTCTGAAGAGCAGGCGCAAAAGCCCGATCAAAATGCGGTAGAGAAAGAAGTTAAGCAGGAATTGCAAGAGCAAGAGTCTACCCATGAGGGTCAAGAAGAAGTTCCGATAGTAAAGGAAGCTAAACAAGAAGAAAAAGAGGCTGTAATGCTCCGTAAAGAGGAGATTATTGCACTCTTTGAATCCTTAGTGAAGTCGGAAGATGTAGTAAAGAAGAAGTCTAATGTACAAGAATGGAAGAATCAATTCCACGCCTTAACTAAAGTAGAGGAACGTGCGCAAGCAAAAGCTTTTGAGGAAAAGGAAGAAAAAGAAGAAGGTGAACAATTTGTTTTTGAAGCAGATCCTTTAGATAATCGTTGGAAGGAGTTGTACAATATTTATTTAGATAAAGTTTCGGCCTATAAGAAAGCCTTAGCTGATGCTGAAAAGGAAAATTTAAAAGCAAAAGAAGATTTAGTTAAAGAACTAAAAAAGATAGTTGAAGAAGAGATGACGAATGTTGGAGCTGCTTTTACTGCATTTTATGCCATACGTGATAAATGGACAGCAGTGGGTGAGGTAAATAAAGCCAATTTCAAACAACTGCAATACGATTATAGTCACTACAGAGATTTATTCTACTACAACGTGGGTATTCATGACGAGTTGAAAAACTATGATTTCAAGAAAAATGCAATACAGAAAAAAGAAGTCCTAGAAGAACTTAAGGCATTAGCGGGACAAGACAGTATCCGTAAAATGGAAAAAGAGATTAAGAACTTACAAGGCCGATGGGATGAAATTGGGCCTACTTCCAATGAAGTTTGGGAAGAATTGAAAACTGGCTATTGGGATATGGTAAATGGTATCTATGATAAGATTAGAGACCATTACAAGGCTATTCGAGAAGCACAAGGAAAAGTTTTAGAACAGAAGCACGAATTGATTCTAAAAATGGAAGAACTAGTTGCTAATGCAGTGTCCTATAAATCACCTAAAGAGTGGATTCAGTCTAGCAAGTTCGTTAATGAGTTGCATAAAGAATGGAAAGCTTCTGGATATGCCGCCCGTGCTAAGGAAGAAGAGATTTGGGCGAAGTTCAAAGAGATGTCTGATCAGTTAAGAAAGCAACAAAATGTCTTTTTTGATGAATTGAAGCAGAGTAATGAGAAAGTAGTTGAAGCAAAGAATAAGTTGATTGAAAAAGCAAAAGAATTGAAGGATTCTAAGCAATGGAAAGATACCACGGAGGCTTTAATAAAATTACAGCGTGACTGGAAAAATATGGGTCACGCTCAATACAAACAAGATCAGAAGCTTTGGGAACAATTCCGTAAGGCATGTGATGGTTTCTTTAACTCGAAGAAAGAATATTACGATACACTAGACGACCGACAAGCAGAGAACTTCAAACAGAAAGCAGCAGTAGCTGCGAATATTGCAAAAAGTAAGACCGAAGAGGAGTTAAGAGTTTTGATTGCTGAATGGCAAGCAGTAGACTATGTCCCTAAGAAGCAAATAGCAGCTGCTGAAGCTTCTTTTGATAAAGCAGTTATAGCAGCAGCTAAAACGCTTAAAATTGATGAAGACTCTTTAGGGATGATCAAATTTGAGGCTAAAGTGTCAGCCATTAAGGATGATGAAAATGCTGAATCTAAGTTGAAATCTGAAAAAATGTTTGTTCAAACGCAGATTGAAAAGATTCAAGAGGAATTACATCGTTTTGAAGAAAATATGGCCTTCTTTGGTCCTTCTAAAGGTGCCCAAAAACTAAAAGAAATCGTAGACAAGAAAGTAGTAGAAGCAGCAGGAAAGCTTCAAGCTTGGAAAGACAAAATGAACTTGTTAAGGTAGCGTCAGAATACCCTCGCTCGCGACTCGCGAGTGATTACGAATAAAAGCGATGCCATCCCTCTAAAAGGATGGCATCGCTTTTTCACCAAATGGCCTATCGATTCTTATTCACTGTTTTTCGACCTCTTATGAACGTCATATCGACCAAAGGGAGAACCGAAGCTTATGAATACCAATAAAAGTAATTAGGGTATGAATAAATCTTTTGTCTATGAATATAAATTGAAATCTTTAAAAATAAATAAGTTAGCACTATTGCAATTGTATTATATAGCTTATTTTTCATGCCTAACTTAATAGATTTCTCCTATCGTCGAAATGACTAATTAAGGGGTGTGTCTAGTCCTAAATAAACAATACAGATTATTAAAGGATTAAAGTTATTAATTATTTAAATAGTACTTCTTCTACTCACAGAATGGAATACGCGCTTGCAAATGATGTATGAGGGGGTAGTTTTGGCTTAAGAGTAAAACACTTAATCCTAGAATATTAATAAACTGAGTGTTTAGGGATTTATCCATTTCTTCATGTGGGTGATGAGGCAAGCAGTCAAAAGCAAAAGCAACAAAGACTTAAGCTACTGCTGCTGGAACAAGCCCAAGCAGAAGAAGAGTTACTAAGCAAAATAGAATCCAACAAACCCGATAAGAATGAATACCGCCCAAGCCACATCAAACAAAATGATTGTAGGTACAGCAATTTTAGATTCGTATTTTAGAACTACTGACCTAGCTATTAGTTTATTTTATTGAAACTTAGTATAGTTCGTTCACCTTCAATAATTACTTGCAATAAGTAAACTCCTCCAGCTAATGCTTCAGTTGGTAGAGTTACATTTCCGCTTTCGAAACCATTCAATTCTTTAGCCCAGATTTGTTGACCTAAAGGATTTAAGATGCTAAGTTGAACGGTGTTCTCATTCTCTAATTGTAAGAAGAGTTGAGCACCGCTAGATGTTGGGTTAGGATATAGCTTGATTTCAGTAATCGATTGAATATCATTAATTCCAACAAAGCCAATACTTGCTGTATCATAAGTTAAACATCCATTGTCATCTGTTATGGTCAAATCATACTGACCGCCGCTTAGGTTGTCTATAAAGTCGCCACTTAAGGCTCCGCTATTCCAAGAGTAAGAATAAGGTGCAATTCCACCTGAAGCCATCGCAGTAATACTGCTATTGCTCTGTGTAGCTGAGTTGTCATTTACAGTTAAACTGTTTCCTAAACTAAAGGTATTCACCACAGCTACATCAGCCATAATTGTACATGAAGTCGTTAAGTCTGTAATGCTTACGCTGTAAATACCTGCTTCTAATCCAAGCAAGTCTTCATTCATTTGACCATTACTCCATTGGAAGTCATAGTTTCCAGTTCCACCACTTACAAAAAGATCGATTGATCCATTACTTATTCCATTACAAGTTGAATTACCAACAATAGCGGTATCTAACACTGGTGGTATAGCATTGTTGATGGTAAAGCCAAACGTAGCTTGACACATAGCAGCATCTGTAATTTCAAGAGCATAAGTGCCCGGTGTTAAATTGATAACACTAGAAGCATTTAGCATTCCGGGTCCCCAATCGTAGCTATAGCTTCCTACGCCACCGCTTACAAATACCTCTGCTGAACCCAAATTGCCATTTAAACAAGTCGCTTGGTTCACATACGTACTATCTATAATTGGCGCAGCTAAATTATTGATTTGAACATCATAAGAATCTGAACATCCTGTACTATTATTCGTTACCTCTACTTGGTAGATCCCAGCAGCTAAATTGCTCATAGTAGACATATTTACACTAGGGTTGTTTGACCATGAAAAGCTGTATCCAGCGCTAGATCCATTAATACTTACTGTAGCTGTTCCATCGCTTAAACCACAAGCAGCATCTGTTGTTACAAAATCTGCGTTGAATGGACTTGCTTCTGTAATGATATAACTAGCTGAGCTACCCACACATCCAGATGAGCTTGTAACGACTACTTGGTATGTGCCTGCATTAGAAACGGTGTAAGTGGAAGAATTTGCACCTACATTTACTCCATTTTGCAACCATTGGTAAGAAGTAACACTTCCTTGTCCAGGATTCGCATTTGCAGTTAATACAGTTGTACTACTCGGACAAAAAATATTTCCACCGGAGATTGTAACTGTAGGAGAAGCAATTTCATTAATGACATTGACTACGTTTGAAAGGGTAGTGCAGCCAAATGAATTGCTAACCAAAACAGTATATCCACCTAATTGAGTGGCATCGTAAGTAGAACTTGTACCATTAGAAACAACTACATTGTTATTACTCCATTCATAGTTTGTTATCGATCCACTTGGTGAAGAAGCATTTGCTGTTAAGGTCGTAAATCCCCCTTGACAGAAATCTACACTACCTGTTAGGCTAACAGTAGGTAAAGCAGATAAGCTTAAAGTCAAGGCAGAAGAAGTAACAGCGCAATTATTGCTATTACTCACTTCTACCGTATAGTTTCCTGGTGATGTTGCAGAGTAGGTGCTTGTATTGCTTCCTACTGCAGTTCCATTTAAATACCATTGATAGGTAGTAATACTTCCGCTTCCCGCATTGGCATTCGCCGTTAAAACAGTTGAACTATTTAAACAGATACTTGAGTTTCCAGAAATACTAGCTGTAGGTGAAGCACTTACCGTAATGTAGGCTGTTTTGGTTTCAGTATCACTTCCACCAGCTCCGTTTACCGTATAGGTAACGTTGTATGTACCTGTGTTGTTATAGCTAATACTTGGGCTAGCAGCTGATGAACTACTCGGTGTTCCTCCTGGGAAAGACCAAGATTGAGAGGTAATAGTTCCTACACTATTATCATTAAAGGTAATGGATGCACCGGCACAAATTGATTGAGTGGATGAAGTGAAGTCTGCATCCAATGGAGCTCCTACACCAGTTATGTTTATATTATCTAAGTATAGATTATTACCTACAGTACCACTATTGAATCCTTCAAATTTAACAAGAACTTCATTTCCTGCGAATGCAGATAAATCTACAGCGAAACAATCTGCACCAACAGTTCCCATGCACCATTCTGTTGAAGCAGCAGGATTGAAAGAATTGGTATTCGTTGATGCTGTTGCAAAAGAACCACTTGCATCCTCACCAGCACTGAGAACTCTTTGCCAAGATGTTCCACAATTAGTAGAGACATAAACAATTAATGAGTCAGTAGTTGTTTGGTTGAATCTTCTATAAGCATGCTCAAATGTCATATTGATACTAGTGTATCCATTGAAATTTAGTGAAGGACTAATCAATCCATCTCGTTGAGAAGATTGTGCATAGTTAAAGAAATCCATTTTTGCTCCGGTTGTTCCTGGTGTCGTTCCAGAAACAGTAAGCATCTCCCATGTTTTATCATTGTCAGGATTACTTAAAGACCAAGTACCATTCGTTAGAGAATTCGTGCTGAAACTTTCCGTAAACGGTAAGCCTAAGCTTGTAGATAAAACGTTAAATGTAGCTTGACTCTGATCATTTAGACTGTTTTGATCTGTGTTGCCATTTGGATTTAGGGTACTTGCTGTTAAGGTTATATTACCTGAATTGGCTGTAATACTAGCTAGGGTAACTACTTGCGTTTGTCCAGTGCTCAAGTTGCCCGTCCAATTAAAAGTTTGATTGGCACCTCCTACATTATAGTTAATGGTTGCCGAGGTAATATTGTTATTTCCAAAGTTTCGTATTCTAACTTGTGGTGCAAAAGTTCCTGCACAAATTATACCTGAAGGATAAACGATTTCGGTAATTCCAGCATCATCATTTACCGATGGATTAATAATACAGAAGTTATGGCTAGTACCATTTCCAAAGTCTCCATTTGCAGCAGTCATTTGGAATAGGTTTCCACCATTTGCTCCAGTCATTGAATAATTTCCGTTAACGGTACAAGTCCATTGACTACCATATAATCCATCTCCGTAAGAATCATAAATATTGAAGGTGTAGCACCCAATAGGCAAGCAATAGGAATCTGTAAAAGTTTGACCTCCTGTTACATCCGAATATGGTCCTCCAGATACAACCACACTATTCGTATTGTCAATGATTTCCCAAGTAGTTTCTGAACCATAGCAATCCGTAGTCAAACTCAAAGTAGCTACTTGGCCATTAGGGTCAAGAATAAATGCTTTACTTAAACTATTATTTGCTGCGTTTTGGTCGCCGCTTAGATTTGCGCTTGCTGTAAATGTAAAGTTTCCACTTCCCGCAGAACTTTGAATCGGTAGAGTTACCACTTGACTCTGTCCAGAACTTAAACTCCCTGTCCAGCTATAGTTGCTGTTAACCACACCCCAAGTGTAGTTAATGGTTAAACTAGTGATGGTATTACTACCAAAATTTCTTAAAGTAAGCGATGGAGTAAAGGTACTACCACATATCGTACTAGCAGGCGCATCAATAGCTGTTATTCCCGCATCTGTTTGAAGAGTAAATGAGCTTACACATTGTAAAGCTGCAAATGCATTTATTCGACCTGCACCCATCTGACTCGCATTTGAAGTTACTGGATCAGCGCTTGAATACAAACAGTTTATTAAATTTGTATTACTTGCATTTGGCGCATAACTCTTCATAAGTCCTAGTAAACCAGATACGTTAGGAGAGGCCATTGAAGTTCCGTCATATCTAGAGTAACTATTATTCGTGGCTACTGTACTTAGAATGCCAGAACCTGGAGCGGAAATATCAATCCATGTTCCGTATTGAGAAAAAGAAGATCGAGCATCGGACGTATTTGTTGAAGCAACAGCAATAACATTCGTGTAAGCTGCTGGATAAAGTTGAGATGTACTTCCATCATTTCCAGCGGCTGCCACTAAAATGGCTCCTTGGTTATAGGCCGCAGTGGCGGTATTTTGACCAAAGTTGGAAGAACCTCCACCTCCCCAAGACATATTAATTACATCTGCTCCATTGTTAGCTGCCCATGCAAGTCCTTCATAACCTGCGGTCAAAGAACCGTCTGAGCATCTACCGATTTTAACTGGCATAATACTTACATCAAAACCGATAGAAGCAACACCTGTATTGTTATTGCTCTTGGCTCCGATGGTACCCGTTACGTGAGTTCCGTGGTTACCATCATTTCCGCCACAAGGATTTGGATCGGTGCTGTTTTGATCCGTAGCATCATTTCCTGCTACAAATTTTCCTGCCAAATCTGGATGTGTTGTTTTAATCGCATCATCCGTAACCGCTACAACGACACTAGCACTTCCTGTACTTAAATCCCATGCTTGTTGGGCTTGCATTCTGTATAAATGCCACATACCTGTCCCAGAACTTGAGTTTGCACCAAGGTCATTAGGGGTTAAGGATTTAACATGTAACTCTTTCTTTTCAGCATATTCAATAAATGAGTACTTGGCAACTTCTTCAATAAAAGCATCTATTTTTTGAGCTTCCGTGAAATTAACCTGAAAAGTATGGTTTAGCTTAGGATCTGGATGGTAATAAAGTATTCTGGACACTTCAGTAATTCCATAAATGTCTCTCATGTCTTGAAGGAAAGCTACCTCATCTAAATTGACTTCATAAGTCTTCGAGTGGATGTCGTATTTTGTGTCAGTATCTAGTTGGAAAATTAGCACCCCATCTTGGTACCATTGATAAATACTTTGTGCTGAAATTTGGCTGATTGCTAAAAATGCAAAGCCAATTAATATAAATTTTTTCATATAAAGTCTATAGGTCTTGAATGAGGTATTTTTTGCCGTCCTAAAAATAACAAAAAACTAGTACTTAATGTTTAGCAAAATGAGGTAATGTTTCCACATGGCTTTGAACCTGTGTGGAATGTACATAATTTTCTATAAGATGGGTGTTGAAAGTACGGAAGAAAGATCTTTAGAAAAGACCAGAAAAGAATCCTTTAATGCCATTTAGAGCTTCAGGTCCCCAAACATAAGAAATTGAAAAGATAGCAATCCATCCTAGTCCTTTGATAAAGAAAAACATGAATCCTAAAAAGCCCAATCGCTTCCACCAGGGTAGCGGACACTTCTTAGCTTCCACTTGGTCCTGAGTTTGTGCTTCTATTGTCTTAGACGATTTATCCATTCTCATCGCGAAATTACATTATAAGTTTTAAAAGAAGAAAACTTTTGTGTCACTTTCTATGTAAACAAAGTCTTCAACAATTAGTTTATTTAAAGCTAAATTTTTCTCCCTTTTAATACAAAGGCATTCCCAACAACAATTAGATCAGAAAATATCATAAAGAAAGCGGCAAACATGGGATTTATAATTCCAAAAGCTGCAAGAGGTATTGCCACTAGATTATAAGCGAAAGCCCAAAATAAGTTTTGCTTAATTGTTCGATAAGTTAGCTTTGCTATTTTGTGAGCTTTAACTAAGGCATTCATGTCATCGCGCATCAAAATAACATCTGCGGTTTGCATAGCCATATTCGAAGCATCAGCAAAACTGATTCCAACATTAACTATGGCTAGGGAAGGAGCATCGTTTACACCATCGCCTAACATAGCCACATTTTGACCTTCCATTTTTGATATAAGTGCTAGCTTATCTTCTGGTTTTAATTCTCCTATTATTTCTGTTTGCAATTTCTCACTAAGTGCATCACATTTTTCTTTCTTGTCGCCACTTAGTACTAAATTCTTAACATTCGAATTTTTGAAATAATCTAGCGTACTTTTTACGTTCTCCTTCAATTCATCTTCAATTCGAACATGAGCAACGAGAACATCATTCTTTAGTAAGAATAAATCACCTACCGATTTATTCTGTTTGGTAAATGAAGCACTTCCTAATATATAACTGTCGCCAGAAACTGATTGAGCAATCATCCCTTCTCCTTTTACTTCTTCAATAGTATTAAGTTCCAAAGAGTCTTCAACATCTGCATAAAAAGTAACTAAGGATTTCGCAATGGGATGAGAAGATTTCCTTTCCATTGTTTTAATGATACCTTGAGCTTCCTCTTTAGCTATACCATGAACGCTTAATTCTTTAACCCCAAACTTACCTGTACTCAAAGTGCCTGTTTTATCAAAAATGATTTGATTTAAATTGGCTAAGTTTTCAAAGGCATCTGGATTCTTAACAAGGATACCTTCCTTACTCATTTTACCTAAACCTACAATAACAGAGATTGGGGTTGCTAAACCCATGGCGCATGGACAAGAGATGACCAGTATAGCAATGCTTCTTAGTACAGCGTCTTCAAGGCCAACACCAAGAGCAAAGTAGTTGACTAGGAAGCTTACTAAGGTTATTACTAAGACTAAAGGAACAAAAATGGCAGAAATTTTATCGGCTAGTTTTTGAACACTAGCTTTCTGTCCGCTAGCTTTTTGAACCAAGCTATCTATTTTTGCTTTAGTGGATAGGTGTGCATTCTTGCTTACTTCATAACTGATATTCCCATCAACAATACTAGATCCACCTAAAAGTAGATCCCCCACATTTTTTGAAATTGGAATGGATTCACCAGTAATTAAGGCTTCATCTATCAAGGCAGTGCCTTCGATCACCTTTGCATCAGTATGAATCTCATCACCCAGGTTACCTTGCACAAGGTCTCCAACTTTAAGCGAATTAGTACTGACCATTTCAATAGTACTATTCACGATTTTCTTAGCTAGGCTAACTTTGTTTTTTGCTAGGTTTGAAATGGAACTTACTGTTTTCTTAACTGCATTATCTTCTAGGATATCTCCAATTAACACCAAGGCCACTAATACTGCAGTGGTCTCAAAATACAAATGCTGACCTGCTTTAAACAACATC
Source organism: Flavobacteriaceae bacterium (assembly GCA_047621945.1). GTDB lineage: Bacteria > Bacteroidota > Bacteroidia > Chitinophagales > UBA8649 > JAFMKE01. Next base: position 6,704 of record JBLHMK010000020.1, on the reverse strand, counting down.
AAATAGAGGCTAAAGAAAAAGGCCGTAGTTCCACCTAACAGAATGAGAACATACATGTTAGCTGAACCTGATTTAATAGAAAAGAATGCTCCTTTACCAAATTTGTAAAATCCAATAAGCAAGGAAACTCCAGCTAAAACCGCATCTAAAATAGGATGCACGTGAAAAGGGAGAAACATGATTAGCATAAAATAGATAGCAATTATAAAACTATAAGCCAATAGAACTTTTTCAAACCATTTAGTGATTTTGTTATCTTTTGCTATAGAGAACCCCGCATCTTGAATAGCTTTTGAAATCAGCTCATCATTCACGTTTTCAGGTCTTTCAAATAACAACTCCTTACTCGCAAAATTAACATGCACCTGATCGATACCTGCCTTCTTAACCGAGCGCTCTAAGTTCAGCGCGCAATTAATGCAGGTCATCCCTTCAATTTTGAATGATTCAGTAGCTATGGTTGGTTTTGTTGACATGATTTTATAAATCAGAGTTGAATTACTTGGCGTTGTTAATTACTTTAAGCATTTTTACACCTTAATCGTTCACAAAAATAAGACAATGAAAAAATATATAAGTATTCTAGCCATAGTTAGTTTAACTTTTTTTGCTTGCAAAGAGAATTCTTCTGCTCCAAAAGTAGATGAAGACGTGGTTGAAGTTATCGATTTACTGATGGAAAAGGATGGAATAAAGTTAAGCACAAATGTTTTAGCAACTGAATTTGAAGAAGCTTCTTTAAGCTTAATCGCGCCAGGGGAGGGAGATCCAATTTTCCCAGATAGCGTGCTATTTAGATTTGGTGTAGAAAATTATGAGTTAGGGGTGAATACCTCTGACCCCTTGAGTGGGCAATGTGCAAACTCAGGAAAAGGACAGCATATTCATTTTATTTTGAATAATGCACCTTATACTGCTCATTATAATGCGGAGTTTAAAAAGCAATTACCTGCTGAGAATAATGTTTTACTGGCATTTCTTTCTCGTTCATATCACATGAGTATTAAATCTAAAGATGCTTATATCTTGACAGAGTTGTATTCGGGTGATGCTATAGATGAATTTGATGAAACTGCCCCTCATCTATTTTATAGTCGCCCTAAAGGGACTTATACAGGAGCTGATGCTGAAAAAGTAATGCTTGATTTCTTTCTAGTGAATACGGATTTAAAAGACAAAAATTATTTGGTACGTGCTACAATCAATGGGCTTAGTTTTGACATTGAAACGTGGGAGCCGTATTTTATTGAAGGATTAGTAGAAGGGGAGAATTCTATCTCTTTAGAGTTGTTAGATGCCGAAGGAAATTTGGTTCCAAGCCCTTATAATCCTGTACATAGAACAATTAGTGTAAATTACAGTGAAGAAAGTAATTGATATAATAAATTTAGCTTTATATTTGCGTTCCCAAAATATGGTGGTTGTAGCTCAGTAGGTTAGAGCACTGGTTTGTGGTTCCAGGGGTCGCGGGTTCGAATCCCGTCTTCCACCCGCTTTTAAAGGTTTAGTTTCGGCTAAGCCTTTTTTTTTAACTTCTAAATAGCTCAACTATGTTTAATTACCCCTTAAAGTTTGAATTTAAAATCAGTACACTTAGCAATGACTTTACTGCTAAAGATAGTCAAGGTCAAACCATTGCCTATGTGCGTCAAAAGATGTTCAAGCTTAAAGAGAAGGTGATTGTATTTTCTGATGAGTCAAAAGCTAAAGAGTTGTTTTATATTGAAGCAGATAAATGGTTAGACTTTAATACCGTTTACAATTTCACCTCGGCAGAGGGCGGAGTGAACTTGGGTAAAGTAGGTAGAAAAGGATGGGCTTCATTATGGAAAGCTAAATACGAGTTGTTTGATGAAGAAGGAAATCAAGATTTGTTAATTGAGGAAGAAAATCCTTGGACGAAACTTTGGGATGGTATTTTTATGCAAATTCCAATAGTTAACATGTTTACCGGTTACTTTTTCAATCCTCGCTATACAGTAAAACGTCCTGATGGAACTTTAGTAGGTAGATTCTCCAAAGAGAAATCATTCTTCGGCCGTCGCTTCAATTATGATAATATAGCGGAGTATGAAAAAGGCGAGGAGATGAGAACTTTGTTAGGCTTGATGATGATGGTTCTTTTAGAAAGACGTCGCGGATAAGGATTTGCGCATGGTTCCAAACCTTGCCCTTTCAAATATCTTTTGAAACTAATAAATACCATAGCGCTTATTTTTTGGCTGAGTGCATCATGCATTGGTCAACTTCCCTTCACTATTGAAGAGATGTCGCCTATGCCTGAATCCGTTAGTAATAATGCGGTATGTGAAGGCTTTGTAAATGGCGTGCCTTATGTTTATTCTTTTACGGGTATTGATGCAAGTTTGAGCGAGCCAGGTATTCATTTGAAAGCCTGGAGATACAACACCCAAAGCGATAATTGGGAAGTCCTAGATTCTGTACCAGATACAAGAGGGAAAATAGCCGCTTCTGCAAATAGAATTGGCGATATTATCTATATTATTGGAGGTTACTATGTAGCAGCTAATGGCACGGAAACCTCATCTAGTAAAGTGCACCGTTTTCAAGTATCAACAAATGCATTCTTAGCAGATGGGATGGACATTCCAGTAGCTATAGATGACCATGTGCAAGCCGTGTGGCAAGATAGTCTCATTTATGTGGTAACTGGATGGAGCAATACGACCAATGTTCCTAATGTTCAAATTTACAATCCAAGTTCCGATCAATGGCAAGTAGGTACTGCAGTGCCTAACAACAACCTATATAAAGTGTTTGGTTCGTCAGGAACCATTGTGGGAGATACCCTCTATTATTATGGTGGAGCAAGATTAGGCGTTAACTTTCCAGCTACTTTTCAATTGCGAAAAGGAGCCATCGATTCAAACAATCCCGCCCAAATTACTTGGTCCATAGATACATTAGATAGTCAGGTGGATGGCTATAGAATGGCCTGCACTTCTATAAATGATTCTATATTTTTTATTGGTGGAAGCACCACCACATACAATTATGATGCAGTGGCGTACAATGGGAGTGGAGTAGTGAACCCGAACAAAAATATAATCATGCTTAGTCAAATGGGTAATTATGCAGTGGATAGTAGTTTTTCTCTGCCTATGGATTTAAGGGGGATTGCGAAAATAAGTCCAAATGAACTGTATTTGGCAGGTGGAATCTTAGCAAATGGTATTCAAAGTGATAAGCTTTTGAAATTAACTTGGAGGCAACAAAGTTCAGTAGGCGTTCAAAATTTAAATGAGCATGTTTTATCTATTTCGCCTAACCCTGTTAGTGAATTTGTCCAGCTCAATATTGAAGGAGAGGGGATAGTCGAAATATATGATCTCATGGGTAAAAGAGTTCTTCAGCACGCTGGAAAGCGTATTGATGTATCCATTTTGGAGAAAGGGGTATATTTATTAAACGCAAAGGTGGGTGAAAGGATCTTCACGCAAAAAATGATAAAGTACTAAGGCTTACCTATGCTAATATGCGGATTGTGCGCATGTAAAAAGATTGCAATCTCTTTGAGATCTTTATCGTTGAGCTCTACTTCATTTGCATTTAAATCTGCTAGTTCAATTTTTTCACCCTCATACATAAAGTGAAGATTGTCTGTTGTAGTACCCCCATTTACCTTTAACACATAGCGCCAAAAGTTCTGTATCGAATGTAATTCAAAGGAATGGGTATAGAATTTAGTTTCTTTTATTTCATCCAGTCGATTTAAGACAATCTTAGTCCGATCATAAGTAAAATACATCAACTCGTCTTTGACAAAAAACACTAAGGTCATACTTCCTTTGAATAAGATAGAACTCCAGGTCCAAACGCAAAAAATTCCAAACAAAATTAGAATAGTCCACCACCAACTTCCACCGGTATAGACTAAGAAACTTCCGCCAAGGAAAAGGGCGATACCAAACAATATCATCGAGATGGATGATAAAATTTTGGTCTTACATTTAAGGAGTAATATTGGACTCATAGTTTAATGAGATTCAAGATAAAAGAATTACTCTAATTCACCAATTGTATTTTCTTCTTGTGGCATTATTTCTTTCAATTGCGGAAGCTCATCACTTGAGTTAATTCCAAAATAATCTAAGAAGAAAGGGCTTACCGTATAAAGCACTGGCTTACCTGGTGAATCTGCTTTGCCTGCTATACTGATCAACTCTTTTTCTAAGAGCTTGTGCACTGTGTAATCTGCATTTACTCCTCTTATTTGTTCAATTTCAGACTTAGTTACAGGTTCTTTATATGCAATTATGGAAAGCGTCTCCATTGCCGCTGAAGACAATTTCTTATGGGCTTTTTGATGTAAGAATTTAGAAATCCATTCGTGGTAATCTGCCTTGCTTAAAAATTGGTAGCCTCCTCCAGATTTCACCAATTCAAAAGCAAAATCTTCACCCACAAATTTTGCCTTAAGTTCCTTTAAACAATCGAGTATTTCTTCTTCAGAAACCTCTTGATCGTTGGCTGCAAAAGCATTAAATATATCCTCCATATTCACCGCATGTTCTGTGGTAAATAAAATAGCTTCTATTTGCAATAAAACGTTCATGTCAATATCGGTTCTCTGTAGCTAGTACTTGGTCTTACTTCGATTTTAAATCAAATACCACTCGACGATTTGCTTGTCTTCCAGCTTCAGTATCATTACTCGCTATTGCTTGAGTTTGACCGAAAAATAAAGTGGTCATTCGTTCGCTTTCTACTCCTAATGATGCTAATCTATCTTTTACTGCAATTGATCTGTCTTTGGAAAGCTGCAAGTTGTCTTCTTTTTCACCAACATTATCCGTATGACCACTAATAGTCAATAACAAGTTTGTATTCTCAGTAAGTATTTTTGCTAAGGTTTCTAATTCATCATTACTTGAAGTTTTGATGGTAGATTTACCGGTATCAAATATTAAGTTGTCAAATACTGCTTGAACAGCTTCTTGAACTTCTTTCTCTAGCTCAGGACAACCTTTGTTGCTTTTTAATCCTTTAGTTTCTGGGCATTCATCATCCTTATCAAAAACACCATCGTCATCTTGATCTTCAAAAGGACAACCCTCATTATCTGCAGGTCCGGCTATCTCAGGGCAAGCATCTTTTGAATCTTTAATGCCATCTCCATCAGTATCAGGGCAGCCATCAAAAGCTTCAAGTCCAGCTACCTCAGGGCAATCATCATCTTCATCAGCGATACCGTCATTATCTTTATCATTTTTAGCCAAACGCTTCAAATAAACTACAGAAGGCAAGTGATCACTATATCCTGATAGATAATAATTTCCACCGTAAGAACGATTAGGTCCGCCTTCATAACCACCAAAGCGATTAATCCAATCTTGATTATAAACCACTTCAGCATCTTGCATTTTCCAAGTGGTAGACTTATCATCTACAAATGAAGAAGAGATTAGAACCATATCGAATAAATTCCAAGACCCTCTATAAGCCAAAGAACCATATCCTTTTTTATGGTCTTTATACAAAGGATTAAACATCCCTCCAGCTTCTACATCTTCTACTTTCTTAGCAGCACCTAGGATTCCTTTAACACTATTATTTGTTGGGTCATCATTAAAATCACCCATGATAACAACTTGTGTGTTGGGATCTTCAGCCATAAGTTTATCAACTACTTCTTTTACAGCTTGGGCTCCTTTTTCTCTGTTTTTAGCTGATTTAGCTTCTCCACCACTTCTAGATGGCCAGTGATTGACAAATACGTGCACCGTCTCACCTAACAGCTTACCTTCTACCCATAGAATATCTCTAGTATAGTATCTGTCAGTTTCATTTTTATCATTAAAAATTGGAACTTGTAAAGTATGGGTCTCTAAAATTTCAAAGTATTTATCTTGGTAATAAAGAGCAACGTCCACTCCTCTAGAGTACATACAGTCATATTGAATAATCTTATACCCTCTTTCTTCCAATGCACTAGTAGCAGCTAGATCTTCAAGTACTTTTCTATTTTCAATTTCCGCTAATCCAACAAGTGCAGCACCATCTGGGGTATACTCGCTTCCTAGGGAAGCAATAACTCCTGCTAGCTTATTTAATTTGTCTTCATAAATTACTTGTGTATTTTGTCTAGCACCTTGGGCAGTGTTTTCTGAATCTCTTACTTTGGCTACCACTTCCATGGTTGGAACTGTAACGGTTTCATTTTCCTTGATTAAGGTTTTGAATTCTTTCTTGTTAAACCATTTTTCATCGCTCTCAACTAGGGCGTTGAAATCTTTCTTTGAAATGGTTTTATCTTCTCTATACTCGTAATCTTTCTTTTTAGGCTTAGAATATCTTAAAGCGTCAACTGACACCTTAGGTAAAAGCGAATAATCAGTATTACTCTTAGAAATAGAAAGGTTTTCATAGACATTAATCCAAGCTGACTCATAATACTTGTCAGCGTTAAACTTTTCCGCAGTGACATAATCGGCATCACCAGCATTTAATTTATCCACATTTATCGTGTGCATCGAAGTGTCGGTATCAAAAAGGTTTTCTAAGTTATAGAAACCTATTACCGCTACTTCATATTCTTCTTCTTGAGCAATAACTGTGGTAAACACAGCGATTGACAGTACTAACATCCATTTCTTCATCACTTCCTAGCTTTACATTTAGCTTAGTAAAGTTAAGGACTACTTTATACTTAAATTTCAATAATTATTAACTTCGTTAAAATA
>JBLHMK010000019.1:0-28543 GCA_047621945.1 Flavobacteriaceae bacterium | reverse complement strand
TTTTACAACCACAAACAGTTAGATTATAAAAATTTGTACATAAAGGATCAAGATTAGCATCATCACCTCCATGTAAATTCCATGTTTGTGCAGGATTGATTATGTTCCAATTCCAAGCATCCAAGTTTCCAATAGGGTTTAAGACTACCCCATTACTACCTGCTGTAACTGTATATCCAGCAACTGAAGTTGCTGCATCTTCGTCAAAAGTCATGGTAATTGGTGTAGTCAAGGACGTATTACCGATAAAGTTTCCTTCAACTAAAGAAATACTTCCCAAAGTTGAATTTTGCAATCTAAAATGAGTCTCACCATGGTAAGCCGCCCCTGCTAGAGGAGTTACACATGACCCGTCAGTTTTTAAATAATTAATATCAACGTTAATGTCACTAATATATGAATTGGCGGGGAAATTACCAGGTGAAGTAAATGAAGTATTAGGACTATTCCCGGCACTCCAATCATAGCTACCATTCCAAGTAACATTCGCATTCGTAGTACAATTAAAATCACAATTCACCGCATTAATGCTAATGGTTGAATAACAATCACTTCTATTCACTAAACCTCCATTTGAGGTATGAACGTTGTATGTTTTTGAAGAATTAACGTTCAGAGTTGTTGTTGAAGCAGAGCCATTATAAACAACAGTAGCTCCATCATAAACCACATAATTTCCACCGAAAATAGCTCCTGAGAAGTTTAGGGTAATAGCCGTTGTTATTCCTGAACATATTTGCGTATTACTTGCTGTAACCAAGGGTCTTGGAGAAGTATATCTAACATAAAACTCTCCACCAAAATCTGAGCTTCCATGAACGGTGGTAACACGTTGGAAAATATTATTAGAATTAGGAGGTGCAAAACGATAGTTAATGAGATTACTTACCGTTTCATCATATCGATAATCATCATCATCAAACAAACAACTTGTATTTGAATCACAACTTCCACCGCAATCATCCCCTTCATAGGCACCTCTTAAACTATAGTAAGTAGGAACGGTTACTGCATTTGGACCAGCTACACCATACGCATTATTATATACGGTATAGTTAGTATGATTCCACCAACCAATTTGAAAAAAACCACCTTGAGCTAAACATTGGCCTCCAACCCAGCCACTTCCATCAAAATTTCCCGCATCAGCAAACCACCATTGCCAATTGGATTCATCATCAAAGAAAGGATCTTCATATTCTTGGTTATACGCTTCTGTTGCAACAAAGAGAACGTCCATACATCCATCACCGTATGATTGAGCGTAAGTCGAGAATATGGTAGCTGTAAAAATTAAGAGTAAAATTTTACGCATGAGTTATGTTTTAGAGTTAGTGTTGGGGTTTATAGTTTCAGTAGTTAAATAGTATAGAATTAATTAATCTCCTTGTTATTTAACTTCTTTTGTTTTTCTGTTTCTTCGATCTTCTTAATGATTTGGGTTCGATAAGCATCTGCATCAAAATGCTCAGAAAAATTTTCATCTATTTTATAAATATGTTTAAACTGATCAGGTTCAAAAACAAAATACCACGCTTGCAAATCTAATTCGTAAGCCAATTGATCATCAAAAGAATTCCCAGTATCCTTCTTAACGGGTTTATCAAAACTTGAAAGAGGACGAATGAAATAGGGGACCTGAATGATATCTTGATATTCTGTATAGTAAGGATTCAATGCCACTAATTCAGGAGCATTAATTAAAGCCTCGTACTCGAAGCAAAACAGTTTCTGCCACGTAAGTATCTCAAGGTCATAGGCTTCCTTGTTATAATCTACCTTTTGCGGGTGAGGAAAATGCGGGGCAACTTGATTGAGTTGCTTGTCGCTAATTTGAGAGCCTTCCACCCATTGCCAAATAGCATGTTCGAAAGAATTCTGTTCTTGAGCGTAGCCTAAGAACAAAATGAACATAAATATGTTTATTAAAAGTGGACGTGTAGTTTGCATAGTCTTAATTTAAGCCGTTAATTGACCTCTAAAAATAAGCTATTTTGGGGAAGAATGCAAAGGTGCTTGCCTATATTTTTTTTTAAAAGCTGAATTTACCTTGAAATGTAAATGATCGCGGTGCATCAGGCTTAGCCGGTCGTAGCTGATAATCATTATTTAAAGCATTTTTACAAATGAATCCTAGTGTGAAATTTTCCGAAAAATGATATCTCATTCTAAGGTCAACGACAAAATCTCCCTTGAAGTTTTGTGAATCACGAAATTCTTGAATGCCAGGAATAAACAATGCAAAAATAGCATCGACTCTATCCAAAAATCCGTAATAACGAATATTAGTACCGAAAGAGATTTTTTTGATATCCACATTGATGTCAGTCTTAATTGTATGTCTAAATCGATAACGCATCATTCCATAAAGAATATTTTGATCGCCCTCATCGTAAAATGCCGCGTATTCTTCATCAGTTATTTTAAATCCACTAAAAGCTCCTTTGACTAAATTTCCAAATTTTTGATATACCGTATCTTCATCTGCGTTGGCAACAAAATTATAAGTGTACCCAAATTGATAAGTTAAAGCGGCATTTTTAAACTTGTTCGTGGCACTAATGGTAGCCTCCCATCCCAAGGTTCTTGCATCAGCCACATTCTCTTGCCTAAAGCCAATATAGGATGAACTATCAATAGGGTCATTGTATTGACCAAAAGTAAATTCAGTAAAATCCAAAAATCGCTGATAAAATACAGCAGCATCAATTTTGGCTTCGAACTTAGGTGTTTTAATTATTTTTTTGAAACCAATCTCATAAGTGTACCCTGTTTCTGGTCTTATATCAGGGTTTGGTCCAGCAAATATACTTATCGGATCTCCTCCTAAACTGACGGAAGTGATTGGCTCTTTAACAAATCGCTCTGCCAATGAAGGAATCCTAAAAGACTGTCCATACCCAAAGCGAACAAAATTCTTATGACCTATTTCATAACTTAGCCCTGCGTTAAATACAGGTTTAGAAGCTTTAGTTTGATTATCCAAAGTTACAAAGTCAAATCGCCCACCAAAAGCCACAGTTAAATCTCTCCATCCATAATCTCCTTGAAAATACGTGCTAAGTGTGTTCCATGTAAATGTCGTATTCCCTGGTCCCAAATAGTCTTCAAAAGATCTCGCTTTTAATATATCGCGATTATTCACAAGGCCAGCACTAAAACTACCTTGCATTTCCTTATCACCATTTTTGAAGGTCCTTTTATATTGGAAATCATTAAATATTTTCAAACCGAAATATTGTCTATCTCCTCCTTTATTCAAGCGTTGATCATAATAGATTCGATTAATAAAACTAAATTGATTATTCTCTCTAAAAAAATATTTTACCACGGGATCCAAACTGTATCTAAAGTATCTATCATTGTACGATTGTCCTTGGTAAGCTCCTTCTTCTTCGTTATTCCAAATAAAGAATTGATCATTGTTTCTATAAAGCAAGTTTGAGTTAAGTGAAACCGTCAATCCTTCTACTTTCTTAGGAGAATATCTCCACTTTATATTATTTCTTACACGCTTGTTAAACTGATTTTTGATATGAGATTGATTGGAAATCAGCGCTCCTGAAAATACAAAATCCATCTCATCATTGATTTGTCGCAAGTGTGCAAATTGAACCCCTATATCATGTGGCTTCTCAAAAATTATATCAGTACGATCCCACCACTTAGCTTCCTCAATAGGAGGGTTCCCTAATATTCCAGCGAACACACTTACACTAGTTTCCTTTTTCTTTGTGGGCCACTTGGTTGTAACTGCAACAATCCCATTTAAGGCGGCAGAACCATATTGAACCGAAGAAGCACCTTTTACAACATCAATAGACTTTACATTTTCCATGGGAATAAAGTCCCATAAGATTTCATTACGTTCAGGAGATAATAAAGGAATTTCATCGATGACTAAAATCACTCTACTTCCTGTCCCGTAAGCATATCCACTTCCACCACGAATACTAATTTGCCCATCTAACAAGGTTACCCCCGCAACTTTATCCACTGCGTCTGAACCAATAGTAATAATATTATTCTCAAGAATTTCTGTTGAGATGGTCTCCACACTTACTACTTCCTTTTCCGCTACAATTCCTCTTTTTGTTGGACTATATACTTCAATTTCCCCAATAACTTGTTCTGATTTTGTCAATGAAAAATTAAGATCTTTAGATTCACCATCATCCAATGTTATCTGCTGAATAGACTCTTTGTATCCGATGTATCTAACTAAAACATAATATTCACCTGGAGGTAAATCAATTTTAAATTTCCCATCAAAGTCAGTAACAGCCGCCCAGCCTTTGGAAACATCAACTATTACATTTGCTGAAAATACAGCTTCTCCATTTTCGTCACTTACTAATCCTTTTATAGTGGCCTTATTCTGTGCCAAGGAAGATGACATTCCAACTATCAACAGTAAGAACGTAAGAAATCTATTCATTTAAACATATATTTGCAAGTGTAAAATTAAAAAAAAATAGTCAGTAAACGCACAAGCTACTCAATTTGAACCAACACCCATTTCATATTATATACAAGGATAGTCTTCCCGTACACGTAAAGGCAGCGGTTGACAATGTTTTTGACAATTTTTATTACTTCTTAAATTTCAATTCTTTTTCTTTTACTGCCACTACTTTTTCTATTGGATTAGACGGCGAATCGGACTTTATTCTTTCAAGTACTTTTTTAGAAAACATTAACAGCCATATTTTTATGCATGAAAAATGGTTTGATAAAGAGGCGCTCGTAATAGAAAAGCAAAATAAAGATTACCTAGCAAGCTGTTTTTATCTGATTAATTCTTTGCAAGAATACGCTTCTTATGAATTAGATGTACTGGGGCGGTTTCAATTTAAAAGTAGCTATCAATACAAGTTTTCATGTACAGAAGACCAAATAGTCCTGAAGTATTTCCAGGAGATAGCCTTAAAGATATTCAAGCGAAAAATACCCTTGCTTCCTTCCAAATATTTACTGAGTCATGATATTGATTTTTTAAACAACGGTTGGAAAGGAGAAATAAAAAAAGCCTTGTTACAACTCAAGCTAATTGAAGCAATTAAAATCGTTATAAAGAAGATCAAGGGTAAGGACCCCAATCAAAATATTGAAGAGATTATTCTGGCAGAAAAAAAACTAAATGTGCCTTCTTTGTTTTTCTTTTTAGTTAAAAAAGGAAAAACTAAGTTTAGCCAAATAAACAACAGTGACTATTCCTTAAGTTCTAAATATGTTCAGCGAGTCATTAAGTTAATTAAGCAATCGCCACTTCACTCTCTAGGCCTTCATAAGAGTATTGGGAGTTCAAGTTTAGAAGATGAGTTAAAGATGTTAAAGTCTAAACATAACCGCTTCCATTATTTAAATTTCAATGTGCCCAAGGATTTTGAAAAGCTTTCAAAAAGTAATATTCAGTTTGATCACTCCTTGGGGTTTTCAGAGAGAATTGGATTTCGAAACTCGTATGGGTTACCTTATAAACCATTTAATCCTTTTACATTCCAATATTATAACTTCTGGGAAATACCTTTACTAATCATGGACAGTTCTCTCCATTATTTTATGGGAAAAGAAGGTGATGAAGAGAAGTTGAAAACTGTTCAAAATTTCATCGATAAAAATGCTGAAACTACTGTACTTTCAATTCTATGGCATAACAACTTTTATGCAGCCGAGAGCTATCCAAAATTGATTCGTATGATAGCGGAAGAAAGAGACTCTTTGGAGTTAAAATAAAATAGAGGTTTGGAACCTTTAAAAGGTTCCAAACCCCTATTTCGAATTTGCTTAAGGAAATATTCCCATACTTCCGTACGCATCCGCAATTTTCACAATTGATACATAGAATGCCGCTGTTCTTAAATCCGATATTTTATTTTTACGTCTAGCTTCTCTAATAGTTTGATAAGCTTCAATCATGGTATCTTCCAATCCTGAATTAACTAAATCGATTTCACTAGCACCACGAACAACTGATCCTCTTTCTTTTTTAGAAATGGTTTTATTCGTAGATTTTTGAATAACGTCTAACATGTTATTTTGAGTGTATTCTTCAAATCTCTTATTCATACGTCCGAAACGAACATGCGATAAATTCTTCAACCATTCAAAATAAGAAACTGTTACCCCGCCTGCATTGATATAGATATCTGGAATAATCATGACCCCTTTTTCTAATAGCACTTCTTCTGCATCCGGAGTGATAGGACCATTTGCTGCTTCAGCAATGATTTTCGCTCTGATTTTATTCGCATTTTTCATGGTAATTTGATTCTCCAAGGCAGCTGGAATTAGAATGTCACATTCTATTTCTAATCCTGCATTATCTCCTTTCACTTCCGTTGAACCTGGAAAGCCAATTATTGATCCATTAGACTTGCGATATTTTAATAGTTTTTTGACATTAATACCTTCTTCGCAATAAATTGCTCCTTCAATTTCAGCAATTCCTATTATTATAGCACCATACTCAGTAATGATGTTTGCCGCATGGAAACCCACATTCCCTAGACCTTGCACAACTATTCTTTTACCCTCTAAACCTGTAGTTAGGCCGATGGCTTCCATATCTTCTTTATAGCTTACTATTTCATTTAAACCATAAACAACTCCTCTGCCAGTTGCTTCCGTACGTCCACGTATTCCGTTTAACGATACTGGCTTACCAGTAACACATCCGTAGCCTTCAACTTCAGCAGATTTTAGTGTTAAATAGGTATCAAGAATCCAAGCCATTTCTCTTTCCCCCGTTCCATAATCAGGAGCTGGAACATCCATACCTGGACCGATAAAGTTTTTCTTAATTAACTCAGCTGTATATCTACGCGTAATCTTTTCCAAAACTGCGGTTGAAGTATTTCGAGGACTAATTTTAATTCCTCCTTTTGCTCCACCGAATGGTACGTCAACAATTGCACACTTGTAGGTCATTAAAGCGGCTAGCGCCATGACTTCATCTTGATTAACATGAATACTGTAACGAATTCCTCCTTTAGTAGGCATGCGGTGATGTGAATGTTGAACTCTATATGCTTCTATAACTTGCACATCGTTCCCTCCTGTTTTAACAGGAAATTTCATCTTGTAGACACTATTGCAAAGTTTAATTTGCGTAAGTAATCCTTGAGGCAATTTTGTGTAGGCAGCAGCTTTATCAAAGTTCCTTTCTACGTTTTCATAAAATGTTGTCGGTTTAGACATAATATTGATTTGGTTGTTTTAAAATTTTATTTCTTGTTGATTTTCTTTTCTAGCTTGCTAATTTTCTTGTCCATAAAAAACAAAAATAGCCCTATTCCTAACAATATGATTACCAAAACCAGAATTACCGCAATCATTTTGTTACTTTGATTAAGCAATGCTTGATAGCTAAGTTCTTCTTGAGCCCAAACTAATTGACTAAAGAAAACGCTCAAAATAGTAAGGGACACAGTTTTATTCATCATGATCATCAAGTTGTTGTTCTAAAGAATTGTATCTAATCCAAATGGATGAAATCCATAAGGAAATTGCTATCCACCCTAGTGTTGCTGGATAGAAAAAAATTCGTAATGCATTATCTAAATCATAGCTACTGAAAGCTGGGTTTCCTCCGTTTCCTGGGTGCAGAGAATCCGTTAATCGAGGGATTACGAAAATGAAAGCAATGTACATGACAAAGGCGAAGATATTATAAGAAGCCGCTAACTTCCCCCTTTTAATTTCATCCTCAATCGAAGATCTCAAGATTAAATACGCTATGTAAATCAACATGCCTATCGCCGCGCCATTTAACTTTGGGTCATTCGTCCAAAATGCACCCCAAGTACTTTTAGCCCAAATCATTCCAGTAAAGATACCAAGGGTACCAAACAAAACACCTATTTGTGCAAATCCAGCTGCATAAGTATCTTTATAACGATCTGGTTTTCCCAGGTATGAAAGGCTATAAATAAAAGAAAGCAACAGTAAAAAAACCATAGCGAACCACATCGGAACATGATATAACAAGTTGCGAATAGATTCATTTAGAATAGGAAGATTAGGAAAACTAAGCCCCTCAGCACCGTGATACAAGGGAACCCAAAGTCCACCAACTATTGCAAATAGCAAAAAGCTGATTCCAATAATTTTCCACCAATACTGTTTTAAAAAACTTGCCATAGGTTATTAGTCGCGCCAAATATACGGAAATAGAATAAGTGCTAATAGCAAAGGAATAAAATTAAACCCTAAAGCTATCCACAAATTGTTATCAAAATTTACACTTATCTCAGGTTTAAATGATTCGCTAAACAACTTAACGATAATGCTCAACAAAGGAAGTGCTAAAGGAAAGCCTAACACCACTGCAAGCGATGAATTACCGCCTGACTTTGAAGCAATTGCACTGATGTAAGTAAAGAGCAAAGAATAGCCTACTGTCCCGATACAAAGACTTAAAAGAAAGACCCAGGCTTGCTGACTAGGATTTCCTAGTATGAAAATGAAAATTAAGCCTGTCAATAAAGATAAAAAGAGGCTTATCATGGCGTTAACGATAAGCTTGGAGGTAATAAATACTTGCGGGGAGAGCAATGTATAATAGAACAACATTTTGCCTTGCGTTAGTTTAGAAAAACTTTGAAAAGTTGCGTTTACAGTTGTAAACAGAACAATTAACCAAAAGAAAATTGACCAAATAGTCGGCAGTAAATCTTCCCGAACACCTTGATATTCTAGAGAAAAATAAACTAAATATACCGTTGACAACACATACATAAGTAGTCCCGCAATAGCATACTTCAATCGAAACTCAAGTTTCAATTCTAAGCGCACAAAATCCAAAACCTGCTTGGCAAATTTCATCACGCAAAGATAGACGATTTGCTTTGTTATCATTCAATTAAAACCCTACTATATATTCTCGCTTCAAATCGTGTTTACTTTAAAATTCTAAAAGAGCTTAAATTTTAATTTTAGAATGGTATTTTTGGCAACACAAATTTTGCTGTATGAAAAAAGTTCTTGTTGCCAATCGTGGAGAAATTGCCCTACGAATTATTCGTTCTTTAAAAGAAATGGATATTCAAACCGTAGCTGTATATTCCGAAGCTGATCGCGATGCGCCTCATGTTAAAGCGGCAGATGAAGCTGTTCTTTTAGGTCCTGCCCCTTCTAAAGATTCCTATTTAAGAGGCGATAAAATACTAGAAGTTTGTAAAGAACTGAACGTTGAAGGCATTCATCCTGGCTTTGGTTTCTTAAGCGAAAACTCAACTTTTGCCAATCAAGTAGAAGCTGCGGGAATTACTTTTATTGGTCCATCGGCTCATGCTATGGAGATCATGGGTGACAAGTTATCAGCTAAAGAAGCAGTAGCCAAATACAATACCCCATTGGTTCCAGGTACAGAGGAAGCTATTTCAGATATTCCTGCTGCAAAAGCAAGAGCTAGTGAAATTGGATTTCCAATTTTGATTAAAGCTTCTGCAGGTGGTGGAGGTAAAGGCATGCGAATTGTTGAAAATGAGGAAGAGTTTGAAGACCAAATGAATCGAGCAATAAGCGAGGCCATTTCAGCATTTGGTAATGGTGCTGTTTTTATTGAGAAATATGTTCTTGGGCCCCGACACATTGAAATCCAACTTCTAGCAGATAAACATGGAAACATTGTTTATCTATTTGAAAGAGAATGCAGTATTCAACGTCGACATCAAAAAGTAATTGAAGAAGCTCCTTCTGCCGTGTTAACTCCCGAATTAAGAAAGAGAATGGGTGAAGATGCAGTTAATGTAGCTAAGGCCTGCGATTATGTGGGCGCTGGAACTGTGGAGTTTTTACTAGATGCAAATATGGATTATTACTTCTTAGAAATGAATACTCGTTTACAGGTGGAACACCCTGTGAGTGAATTGATTTCAGGTATTGATTTAGTGAAAGAACAAGTTAAAGTAGCAAGGGGAGAAAAACTCAGTTTCACCCAAGACGATTTGAAAATTAATGGCCATGCTATTGAATTAAGAGTCTATGCTGAAGATCCGCAAAACGACTTCTTGCCAGATATTGGAAAATTAGAGATTTATAAAAAACCTGAAGGTCCAGGTGTTAGAATAGATGATGGTTTTGAAGAAGGGATGCAAATTCCAATTTACTACGATCCAATGATTTCTAAATTGATTGTTCACGCGGAGAATCGAGAAGCTGCTATTGGCAGGATGAAAAGAGCCATAAAGGAGTATCACATCAAAGGAGTTAAAAACACTTTAGCTTTCGGATCTTATGTGATGAATCATGAAGCATTCGTTTCTGGAAATTTCGATACAGGCTTTGTAAAAGACCACTTCAAACCAGAAGATTTGAATAAAGAATGTGAAGAAGAAATGGGAATAGCTGCTTTATTGGCTAATCACATCTTTAATTCTAGTTCTTCCAATACGGAGGATAATTTCGTGCCAGCGAAAGAAAATAAGTGGAAGAAGAATAGACGGACTGTCTAAATAGTACACACTAATCAATAAATAATATGGCATCAGGATTTTTCGCTTTGTTGGATGACGTGGCAGTCCTCATGGATGATGTAGCTGCAATGAGTAAAATTGCAACAAAAAAAACAGCAGGTATTCTAGCTGATGATTTAGCCGTTAACGCTGAAAAGGCATCTGGCTTTGTATCCTCAAGGGAGTTGCCCGTTTTATGGAGAATAATGAAAGGCTCCTTTTTGAATAAACTTATTATTCTGCCAATTACTTTTCTACTAAGTGCGTATTTACCTTCAGCTATTATTCCTATTTTAATTATTGGAGGAGTGTATTTAGCCTATGAAGGGGCTGAAAAAATTTACGTATATTTTTTTCACAAAAAGGCTATTGAAAGCGTTGCGCAAGTCAAAACATTGACTAAAGAAGAGCTCTTAAGCCTAGAAAGTAAAAAGATAAAATCTGCCATCGTTGTGGATTTTATTCTATCCATTGAGATTGTAATCATAGCCCTGGGTTCTGTGATTGAACGTCCACTTAACATACAGATTGCTGTTGTAACCGTGGTTGCCATAATAGCCACAATTGGAGTTTATGGGCTTGTTGCCTTACTCGTACGAATGGATGATTTGGGTTATAAACTCATTGCGTTAAACGACAAGAAATCAAGCATTTCAAAATTTATAGGAACTGGTTTAGTGAAAACTTTACCGCTTATTATTAGAGCTCTATCTGTAATAGGAACCCTGGCGATGATATTGGTTGCCGGAGGCATATTCTCCCACAACATTCCCTTTTTCCATCATACTCTAGAGCCATTACCAACCATATTAGGTGATTTTATTGCGGGCTTTTTGGTCGGCTTAGTCGCTTTGTTTGTATTCAATGTTTTCTTGAAAATTTTCAAACCGGAAAACAAAGAGTTATCAAGTAATTAGGGGAACTTTAAATTAGACTATCTAGGAACACCCCAATCTCTCTTCGAATAGAGTATCTAGATTGGTAAGCTTGGTTAATGAAAATAGAGAAAGCGTAGTTCTTCCCATCCTTCCCTTTAAAATATCCAGCATAATTAACCACGCCTTCAGCAGATCCGCTTTTAGCATGTATTGCACCTTTTATTCCCGCATGGTTAAGATACCTCATGGTTCCCGTTTCTCCAGAAACAGATAAACTATTTCGGAAACTTTCAATTTCATAATGCTCACAAATCCAATTTGCTGCAAAGTGCGGGGTCATGGCATTTAAGCGAGACAAGCCGCTTCCATCTTTTAAGATGATTTCTTTAGTATCTAACTCTTTTTGAGCAATGTAATTAATCAAAACTTCTATTCCTGCATCAGTCGAATATTCATTGATGAAATCTAATCCTAAAGTATTTAAAATGCCTTCAGCAAACAGGTTGATACTTTCGAAATTAGTAACTTGAATAATAGCACTTAAGCTTGGACTTTTGTTTGAACACAAGAATTGTGTTTTACCATTAATCAATTTCTTTCCATCTATCTTAATTTCTTCTTTCAACTCTTCAATAAGTGTAAACTGAGGATGTGCATTAGCCCCTTTAATAGTGAAAGTACCAGTTCCAGCGGTAATGGTTCCTGCAACTTCTCGTTCTTCAGAAAACGGTGCACCTAGTATGAAAGCGTGGTCGCCTTTTTGCGAAGAACTACAAGTTAATTTCAAATCAAAACGATAAGGCACCGTCGGTTGAGTTTTGACAATACTTGGATGAACCCCATTTGCTTTTTGTTGAAAGGTCAGTTTATATAAATTGTCTTTGTAATTAAACTGCTGAGGAGCTACTCCATAATAGTTTCCAATATCTTCATACAACCATGACTGCGGGGTACCATGATCTCCATCCTTAGAATCAAATAAAATACTTCCTTCTATTTCTTTAATCCCTTTGGATTTCAAGGCTTGTATTAAATCGGCTTTAAAATTTGGATTAAAATAGGCTGAATTAGTTGTTGGATCACCGGATGTTTTAATAATGATAGAACCCTTCAAGACTCCCTCTTCTATAAGACCTGAATATAAAGCCTTAGTTTCATAGTAGTAATCTTCACCCAGTAAGCCCAGCGCAGCAGCGGTAGTAATCGTTTTTTGAACAGACGCTGGATAGAAAAAATTATGGTCACTATTTCCGTAAACCGTTTCACCTGTTGAAATATCGATGAAGCAAACTCCAACAAAAGCCCCGTTAAGTGCTGAACTATTCTTGAATGCATCAAAACTCTCAGCAAATTGACCTGAAACATTCAAGCTCACTGCTAATCCAAACATTATATAGACAAATCTTATCACAACTGTATCCTTGAGATCAATGAAGGAATAGTCTTGGTATCCAAGGTCATTTCAATTATTCTTTTGGCTACATCTTTAGCTTTATATAATTGATCGTTTTCTTTTAATGCCTTAAACTTATCAATTCTACTAAATGATTCTTGCTCTACTTCCCTTATAGCATCTTGCATCAAGGTATCGACCACTCCCGGAGCAATAGCAAAAACTTTAACCGGATTATCTGTCAATAGTTGTTCTTCGTGAATCACCTGGGTAAACATATTTAAAGCCGCCTTAGCACTACAATAATTCGCCCAACCATCATAAGGGCTATCTGCTGCTCCCGATGTGATATTGATAATTATTCTTTCGCCCTCATGGTGTTGATAGGCTGCTATAAATTTATTCATCAAAATAGCGGCAGAGGTAAAATTAACCATAGTTGATACTACAATATTCTCATCACTTTGTTGACCTATGTAGCTAATATCTCCAAGGGTGCCGGCATTATTTATAAGCACAACCCTATCATTTTTTTCAATTAGATCAAACTCAAAAGCATTCACTTCTTCAAGCTTGGACAAATCAATTTTTCGATGTTCAAAGTGTTTATCAAGGAGGGTATTCGTGCGACTTAGTCCAATTATCGTATGCTTAGGATACCTCAATAACTCTTCAACTAAGGCCTTCCCAATCCCACTGCTCGAACCTGTGATAAAATAATAATTCATAAATTTGTTATTTAGATGAACTCTAAATTGTTAATTTTGTTTCTCATTAAAGACGCAAAACTAAGTAATCTTGTTTGAAACTAGCTATGAGCGAAACACTAAGAGATAAAGAGGAATTAAAAGCAGCCATCATTGAAGCAATGAAATCAGTGTATGACCCTGAAATTCCAGTAGACATATACGAATTAGGCTTGATATATGAAGTAAATATTGACGATACTAGGAATGTTGAAATCATCATGACACTAACATCCCCTTCATGCCCTGTGGCAGGAACGCTTCCTCAAGAAGTAGAAGATAAAGCTGCTGGTGTGCAGGGAGTGACAGAAGCTTGTGTTGAATTAGTATTTGAGCCGCCATGGAATCAAGACATGATGAGCGAAGAAGCGATGTTAGAACTTGGATTTCTTTAGTCTGAAAAGCGCTAAGTATTGAACGGGGAATGCTCCCTGAGCACTGAAAATTAAAATATTAAACATTAATAATTAATCATTAACAATCACATATATGTATCCACCAGAATTAGTAGCACCGATGAAAGAAGATTTAACCGCTATAGGTTTTTCTGAATTACTTAATGCAAGCGATGTAGAAGGAGCCCTTAGTCAAACCGAAGGAACAACTTTACTAGTAGTGAATTCTGTGTGCGGATGTGCAGCAGGTGCAGCCCGTCCAGCTTTAAAAGCTGCAGTAAACAATGAGAAATTACCGAATAACTTGGTAACTGTTTTTGCTGGCGTTGACAAGGAAGCTGTTGACAAAGCAAGAGAGTTGATGGCTCCTTACCCAGCCTCTTCACCAAGTATGGCAATGTTCAAAGATGGAAAATTAGTTCACTTTATTGAGCGTCATCAAATTGAAGGAAACAATGCTGAATCGATTGCCGATCATCTTAAGCAAGTATTTAACCATTTCTGCTAAAAAGGTTTCGCTTTTTAGCAACTATTCTAAGAAAAGATAAATCTCATTACATGTCAAAGTTCCACCTAGTTAAGGTAAAAAGTATTCAAAGACAAACTCAAGATGCAGTTGCAATAACACTTGATATTCCTTCTGAACTCAAACAAGAATTCGCTTATGTTCCTGGTCAATACATTACCTTCAGGGTAAATGTTAACGGGGAAGATTGTAATCGATCTTATTCCTTATGTTCGGCACCAGCTCTAAATGAAGAGCCGACTGTTGCTGTTAAAGAAGTAAAAGGAGGGAAAGTTTCTACTTATTTCAATCAAAAATTGAAGGAAGGAGAGGAATTAGAAGTAATGACTCCATTGGGAAACTTCAAAGCAGAAATTGAGGCAAATGACACCCAACACTACATCTTGTTTGGAGGTGGTAGTGGAATAACGCCTTTATTCTCTATTGTAAAAACAGCTTTAACCGTTTCTTCTAATGCTAAAGTAAGCTTGTTTTATGCAAACTACAATAGCGAATCAGTGATTTTCAAGGAGGAGTTAGAAAAACTTAAGAAAGAATTTGCAGGACGATTTACTTTAATTCATGTATTCGATAAGCCAAAAAAAGAAGGTGGCTTCCTAGGTTTTGGTAAGAAAGCAAGTGAAGAGCTTTCATTTGTTGAAGGTATGCTGACCAGTAAGAGGTGTCTTTCATTACTTAAAGAACATACAGATTTAAATTTCGCTCTGGCTCAATTCTATATGTGTGGCCCTGGAGGTTTAATGGACAGTGTAAGTAGTGCTTTACAGCAATTACAAATACCTACAGAACGAGTTCACAGAGAGTACTTTACGGAAAAAAGTGAAAGTGAAAAGCAAATAGCAACTGTTGGTCAAGCAGATGAAAATTTCTCAGGAACTAGTCAAGTAGAAATTATTTATGATGGTTCTAGTTTTGAGCTTGAGGTAAAAGAATCAGAAACGGTTTTGGATGCTGCTTTAGATGCTAATGTAGATCCTCCATTTGCTTGCATGGTTGGAGCGTGCACGACCTGTAGAGCTAAAGTGACGGAAGGAAGTGTCAAGATGAACGATTCAGAAGCTTTAACCGCTAAAGAAATAGAAGCTGGGTATATCTTAACTTGCCAGTCACACCCAACAAGTTCAACTTTGAAGATCAACTACGATGAGTAATTTTAAAAACTTTTTAGCCACTACCTTTTTAGGAGGATTAGTAGTTATCCTTCCCATGGCAATATTTGCTATATTGGCCAAGTGGGTTATTAGTTTTTTTGATGGCATAATTGACCCCATATCGACTTTATTCCCTGAACGTTGGAATGAAGTACTTATTAAAATATTCGCTTTTGGAATCATCACAGCTATTTGTTTTTTGATAGGCTTATTGGTTCGCACACAATTTGGCAATAGCATGTTTAACTGGGTTGAAGAGCAAGCCTTATCTAGATTACCTCTCTACAGTGCTATTAAGGAAACAGTTCAACAATTTTTCGGGAAGGACAAAACTGCATTTTCTCAGGTAGTTCTTATTGAGCCCTTTGGAAATGGCGTAAAGATGACGGGTTTTGTAACAGAAGAAACATCCGATGGAACATTGACCGTATTTACTCCTACCGCTCCTAACCCTACTAATGGATACGTATTTATGGTTCATAAATCAGAAGTAGAAATTTTGAAGGTGAAATCTGAAGTTGCCATGAAGAATATTCTAAGCTTAGGCGCTGGAATGGGTAAAATGGTTGAGCAAGCCAGAGAGAATTCGAAAAATTAAGCACTTCTCGGTCGAAACAGGCCTCCCCTCTCGAAGCCCTATTGCTATTCAATAAGATACTTTCAGTTTACTAAACTATTTAGTTAAAAATTGGGTTTTATCTCTATTAAATGGACTTAGTCTAAATAAGGCTTTCTTTAAACTAGATTAGAGGCTATTTTTGCCCTCAGAAACAAAACTATGAGCAAAGACGATATCATATTAGAAGAAGCCACCACAGGAGATTATAAGTATGGCTTCACCACGAACATTGAGCAAGAGATTGCTGAAAAAGGTTTGAATGAAGATGTAGTTAGATTCATTTCTGCTAAAAAGAATGAACCGCAATGGATGTTAGACTATCGATTGAAAGCTTTTGCTATCTGGCAAAAGATGGAAGAACCGAATTGGGCGCATGTGAGATACAAGAAGCCTAACTTTCAAGATATAAGCTACTATGCATCCCCTAAGGATAAAAAGAAGTTAAATAGCTTGGATGAAGCAGATCCTGAATTATTGAGAACTTATGAGAAACTAGGTATTCCTATTGAAGAACAAAAAATTCTTGCTGGAGTTGCAGTCGATTTTGTAATGGATAGCGAATCTGTTTTTACAACTTTCAAGAAACAACTCGCAGAAGTTGGGATAATATTCATGTCTATCTCTGAAGCTATTCAAGAACATCCAGACTTGATTAAAAAATACATGGGTACAGTAGTGCCTCCTAGAGATAATTTTTATGCCGCTTTAAATTCAGCGGTATTTAGCGACGGTTCTTTTGTATATATCCCGAAAGGTGTTCGTTGCCCGATGGAGTTAAGTACTTATTTCAGAATCAATGCAGAAAATACTGGTCAATTCGAGCGTACTTTAATTATTGCCGAAGATGATAGTTATGTAAGCTATTTAGAAGGTTGTACAGCTCCTCAACGCGATGAGAATCAATTGCACGCGGCTATTGTTGAATTAGTTGCGCATGATAGAGCAGAAATCAAATACTCAACTGTTCAAAACTGGTATCCAGGTGATAAGAATGGACTAGGTGGAATATTCAACTTCGTAACAAAACGTGGATTATGTAAAGGAGTATACTCCAAAATTTCATGGACACAAGTTGAAACAGGAAGTGCGGTAACTTGGAAATACCCAAGTTGTATTTTGAAAGGAGATAACTCTATAGGTGAGTTCTATTCTGTGGCGGTAACAAACAACTATCAACAAGCAGACACCGGTACAAAAATGATTCACATTGGCAAAAACACTAGAAGCCGAATAGTTTCTAAAGGTATTTCTGCTGGTCATAGTGAAAACTCATATAGAGGACTTGTTCAAATAAACAAAACAGCTGAGAACGCTTATAATTTCTCTCAATGCGATAGTATGTTAATGGGAGAAACTTGTGGCGCACACACCTTCCCATATCTAGAGATAAAAAACAGAACTGCAAAAGTAGAGCATGAGGCTACTACTTCTAAAATTGGTGAGGACCAATTATTTTATTGTAATCAAAGAGGATTAGGAGACGAAGAAGCAGTTCACCTTATCGTCAATGGATTTTGCAAGGAAGTATTTAAAAACCTACCCATGGAATTTGCCGTGGAAGCACAAAAATTATTAGAAATAAGTCTTGAAGGTTCTGTTGGCTAAGCCAACGAAACCTCATTACCAATTGTATAAAATAGAAGAAACTCATAATAAATCGAGCATGTTAAAAATAGAAAATTTAAAAGCAAGTATTGAAAATAAAGAAATTCTCAAAGGACTTAACCTTGAAGTTAAGCCGGGTGAAATTCACGCTATAATGGGCCCTAATGGCACTGGAAAAAGTACATTAGCTAATGTAATTACGGGAAGAGATTCTTATGAAATTGGTGAAGGAAGTATTTCTTTCATGGGTGAAGATCTTTTAGAAATGGCCCCAGACGAAAGAGCTAGACTAGGTGTTTTCTTAGCCTTTCAATACCCAGTAGAAATACCTGGTGTTAGCACTACAAATTTCATGAAAGCTGCAATTAACGAAAGAAGAAGACATTTAGGAGAAGAGCCAATGAAAGCTGGTGATTTTCTTAAAATGATGAAAGAAAAAATGAAGTTGGTCGATATCGATCAAAAATTCATGAGTCGATCATTAAATGAAGGATTTTCTGGTGGAGAAAAGAAAAGAAATGAGATTTTTCAAATGGCTATGCTTGAACCCAAATTAGCTATACTTGATGAAACCGATTCAGGACTTGATATTGATGCACTTAAAATTGTTTCTAATGGCGTTAATCAACTAAGAACAAAAGACAATGCCTTTGTTATTATCACACACTACCAGCGCTTATTAGATTACATTATTCCAGATTTCGTGCATGTAATGTATGATGGAAGGATTGTGAAAAGCGGTGATAAAGAATTAGCAAAAAAATTAGAAGCGAAAGGTTACGATTGGATAAAAGAAGAACTAGCGGTATAGTCTCCCATTATCTAATTTCATCAATATATCATAGAAATGATTGCAGTAGAAAATAATTACACAGAAGCTTTTGAGCGATTAAATAAAGCAGAGAATAGTTTAGAAACACAAGCTTTTAATCGATTTCAAAAAATGGGTATACCCGATAGAAAATCGGAAGTATACAGATACAGTAATTTGAAGCATTTTAAAAATTTGACTCCGGCAACTGACGGTAGTATTCCTCATAAATTGCCTAAGTATTTTACACATGAATACTTAGCTGACAAGCATTTACTGGTTACCGTAAATGGAACTTTTGCGGAGAACCTATCAAGCTATTCAGAAGATGAAGATGGCATTCATATCTCATGTATGTGTGATGCTCGAAACGAATTTAGAGATATCGTAGAAAGTCATTATAACGAAACGAGCAAGGACCATCCAGATGCTTTTTCTGAAATGAATACGGCTTTTGCTCAATGTGGAATATTTATCTACGCTACAAAGAATGCGCAAGCTAAGAAACCTATCGTGATGCTTCACCTAGGATACAATCAACAAAAAGATAGTTTAACCTGCCAAAGAAATCTAATTGTACTAGAGCAAAATAGTGAAGTTGAAATTATTGAAGATTATCTAAATTTAGATGAAGAAGAAGCATTCAATATTAATCACTTTTCGGAGTATTTCGTTGAACAAGATGCTCGACTAAAAGTCAATATCTATCAAGAAGAAAGTAAGCAAGTTCATTTTATTGGAAACAAATTTTTTGAGTTAAGCAAAGGGAGTAAAATAAAAATAACGACCTTAAACTTTAGAGGAGAGTTTGTTCGGAATAATTTTCGAGTTAACCTAAATGGAGAACATGGTGAAGCTACCTTAAATGGTGTGTTTATTAATGAAGATAAAGATCATACAGATAGTCGAATTTTGATTAAGCACAATGCCCCTCACTGTGAAAGCTTTCAAACTTTCAAAGGAATACTAGATGGAGAATCGACCGCTGTTTTTAATGGAAAAGTATACGTTGCGGAAGGTGCTCAAAAGACGAATGCTTTTCAAAGCAATAAGAATATATTGTTAAGTGAAAATGCTGTTATTAATACCAAACCAGAATTAGAGATTTACGCAGATGATGTAAAATGCAGCCATGGGGCCACTTGTGGTCAACTCGATGAAAATGCAATTTTCTACGCTCAAACTAGAGGGATTCCAAGGGAAAAAGCAAAGAAGCTAATTGTGTTCGCTTTTGCTCAGGAAGTGGTTCAAGCTATTGATAATGAGGCATTCAAAAATTTCATGGAACGTCGTTTAGTTCACAACCTAGGCTTAGCAGAGTATAGTACATTTGAAAGTGTTCAGAGTGGAATAAAAGAATAGCTAAGAATTAATTCTAATAGCTTTCAAACATCTTCATGCTTTCTCATGTTATGTAATCAAACCAAGAAATTATGTTTGGAATATTCAAAAAGAAATCACCTCTAGAAAAACTTCAGGAGAAGTATCAAAAAGCGGTAGAAGAGGCTTTTAAACTATCAAAGATTGATAGAAAGGCTAGCGACGCTAAACAGGCAGAAGCAGAAGACTTACTTCAGCAAATAGATAAATTAAGCGAGTAGGAACTAAAGTTTAATTCAATTGGTTTTCTCGACATGCGAAATTAATCATATTTATTACTTCTTAGCGTTAGTTTAATTGCTTGAAATCCTAGTGATTCAACTTCTGCATCTGCCAATCCAGAATTGCCAATAGACTCTACAAAAATGAATGAAGCTTACCAATCCTTGCAATCTATCTTAGGATAATAATAAAGCTATGTTTAATGAAAAAGCTAGCGCCGAAAAAGGAGCTTTATTCGGAAGGTGTTAAAGATTTCTTAACTAGCTCTATTCTTGAAAGTGCTAAACAAACTTGGAGATATTGCCCCGAATTTTACTTTGAAAAATGCTACGGATAGTGAAGTAAGTCTAGAAGACTACTTAAGTAAAGGACCCGTTATCTTAACTTGCTATTGAGGTAGATGGTGTCCGTAATGCAAGCTTACCCTACACTGCTTGGAAGAAGAATTACCAAGCTTTAAAACAGCAGGTGCCAATTTACTAGCACTTACACCTGAAATTCCCGATAGTTCAATATCAACTGCTGAGAAACATGCTTTAGAATTTGAAGTCTTGAGCGATTTGAACAATACTGTTGCTAAGGAGTAGGGAATAGTCTTCACTTTAATCCCCGACTTAGCAGATGCTTATCAAAATGGTTTTGGCTTGCATGAATACAATAATGACCAAAGTAATGAATTGCCTTTAGCCGCTACATACCGTATTGATACTAATGGTGAGATCGTGTATACTTTGCTTGATGAGGATTACAGAAACAGAGCTGAACCTAAAGAAATTTTAGAGGCTCTTAAAGCCCTAAAGTAGATTCCCAAAGTGCTAAATCAAGTGCTTTAACTCCTCGTTCCTCAATGACCAATCCACCTGCGAGATTACTATAGAACATAATCTTATTCGTTGAAAATTCTAAGGCTAAAAGAAGACTAGCCATCGCTATAACCGTATCACCAGCACCTGAGACATCAACGACTTCACGTTCATGAGCTTCCACTTTGTAAAAACCCACTTCATCAAGCGCTACCGCGCCATGTTGAGCTAAGGTCAGTAATATGCTTTTTGCAGCTATGCTGTCTTTCAATTTACCACAAAGCTTCTTTAAGCCTATTTCATCATCACCTTTAACATCTGCGTTTAAGGCTTTATTAACTTCTTTCAAATTGGGCTTAAACAAATCGACTTGTTGATATTCAAAAAAGTACTTTTCTTTAGGGTCTACGGCAACAGGAATATTGTTGTCTTTAGCATAGGAAATAATCGCTTCAATAGTTCTCTCAGTTAATACTCCTTTGTTGTAATCTTGCAATACAATAGCTCCCAATGGCACTTTTTCCATGGCCAATTTTATGTTAGCTAGAAGTTTGTTTATGGCTTCTTCCTCCAAGTCATAGGTGTCTTCAATGTCATAGCGCAAAACATACTTATTGTTCTCGTAAATTCTCGTTTTTATAGTTGTCCGTCTATTCGCTTCGACTAGATTATTACAGATACCCGCTTCATTCAACAATTGCTTAAAAAGTAACGCTTCTTCATCATTACCCACAATGGTCATTAAATGTGCTTTTGCTCCTAAGCTTGATATATTCAAAGCTACATTAGCTGCTCCACCTAAACGGTTTTCTATTTTATCTATATCTACAATAGGGACTTCAGCTTCCGGACTCATACGTTCAATTCGCCCATAATAATACCGATCGATCATGGCATCCCCTATTACAAGAACTTGCAAATCTTGGAAGGAATTCTTCTGAAAATCTTGGGCGTTCATCATAGTGTAAAATTACGATTTACTTCTCAAAGGTTTAAGTAAATATTCGAGTCCATTTAGTCTAATCTCATACATAGTAGCCATCTGCTCTCCTAGTTTTCCTTTTGGGAACCCCTTTCCATGATACCATACCAAATAATACTCCGGAAGATCACATACCAGTCGCCCCTTATATTTCCCATAAGGCATCTTCATTTTAACTAATTCTTCTAATGGATGCATACTAAAAAACTGAGGTAGTGGTTCCTGGTGGTTGTTTTCTACTTAACTTAAGTTCTTGCAAGATAGGAGACTTCACATGTAATTCAATTGCATATGTTTGTCGTTCAACAGGGAAAGCCGTCCAATTAAAAGCCAATACCCAACAATGTAAATCTCGCTCTACTCGAACATTCGTTAAAGTTATTGCTTTGTTTCTAATATCAAATCCTGAAGTTACATTCATTTGCCATTTTGGTGTTATATTGATATGTCCTCCAAAAGTTAGCACATTAGCCGTTATAAGCGTACTATCAATATTCCCAGCTATGCCCTTCGTAATATTCATTCGGTAGCCAACGGATAAGGACCAAGGCACATTAAAATCATAAAACAAGTTTGGATTATTGGCAATGTACGACCGCTCATCAACGGTTCCATAATCTGGATTTACCTGAGCGTCATTGGTCGACTTCCCTTTCAAGTTTAGCTGAACTGAGGCGAAGGCATTATCAAATCGCAACAAGCGCTTATTCGTGCTAAAGTAGGTGCTATTGACTTTTACCCTATTGTCATTTAAAGCATAAGGATCAAAGCTTGCCCCAACATTCCATGAAATCAAATTATTAAACATTCTTGATTGAGCTGAAAAAACTAAAGGCCTAACTTTCAAAGAATCAGCGGTGAAATCATATCCAGTTCCTACATTGAATTGTTCCAACAAGGGAATCTTCTTCATCCCTCCCAAAGTATCCTTCCTATCGATTACTTTCATCTCAAAATTATTCCGAAGATTAAAGCTTACTAAGTTTTGTAAGCCTTGTCCAGGAGTACCGTATAGATTATTTAGAAAAGCATATTTACTATACTCCACTTCCCTGCCTGTTTCCTCATTAACGTACGAATCATAGTAGCCCCACTTCTCTTTACCAAAATCTGGCCTTAAGGCATAATTTACTGTTGGTTTTATGACGTGTCGAATTGCTTTTAAGCGCTTAGTTTTAAAATTGTAAAGTCCAGTTACCGTAGTGGAAATCGATGTATTGAAACTAAAATCTCGCACTCCTTGAAATCCATTGTTAATACTGCTTCCCACAGTCTGTGTATTCGCTTCATAGAACTTCGTTTCTTCTTTAAAATACCAACGTTCATTATAACTGAATGAGGGCTTAATCACAAAAAACTTAAACAAATTAAAAGGAATATCTAAAGTAGCAGTTTGAATAAACCCCACTTGAATTTTATCCAAACTTTCTTTTGTAAAAAGAATCGAATCAATAGTAGAAACTGCTGCTTTGGTTCTTGCGGTATAAACCAGACCAATCTTCTCATAAAAGGCTTTTTTATCTGTTTTAATCTTTCTTTGAAAAGGGGTAAAACGACTTGCATTAAATGATAATTCCGGAAGCGTTATGCTAATTGAATTATTTGCAAAATTTTGATTGTGCCTTGCGCTGATTTGAAAACTACTGTTAATTTTAGACAGCCTTCTTGTATAGTTTAAATTGGAGTTAACTTGAACTTCTAGAAGCTTCTCAGTGACTTCCAAACTATTAGAATTATATCCACTCGTTCGTCCGTTTACACTTGCACTAAAGGTGTTATTTGGCCTTGCCTTGCCATCCATGGTATGATTCCAATCAATACTAAAATCATTATTTAAACCCGTATTATCTACAAACCTGTCATTAGGTGGAGTCCTAAAATATTGCAGCATTAATGAGCCATTATACTTATATAATTTACGATAATTGGCGTTCACAGATAATCCAAAACGACCTCTAGTATAGACTTCGCCAAGAAAGGTCAAAGACAATTGATCATTTACTGCCCAGA
The DNA here is from genome assembly GCA_047621945.1 of Flavobacteriaceae bacterium. GTDB lineage: Bacteria > Bacteroidota > Bacteroidia > Chitinophagales > UBA8649 > JAFMKE01. The sequence goes on along the minus strand of JBLHMK010000019.1, from coordinate 4,565 downwards.
AATACCCGCCGTCTTTGAGGAAGAAACCTAAACTAGGTTGTTCCCCATAAGTAGGCATAATAATTCCGCTACGCCTGCCTGTTTTTGTTGGAAAAATACCAAAAGGTAAATATAAAGGAGTAGGCACATCGGCTACCACCAAATTCACTGGACCAGTAACCATCACTTTACCAGGAATTACTTTACTTTTCTTAGCGCCTAGATAAAAATGAGGATGTTCTTTGTTGTTACAAGTAGTGTATTTAGTTTTAAACCCATACCACTCGTCAAACTCATTTTTCTGAACAATCTCACTATGAATGTATGCGCCATCCTGCTCCGTTACCACATCAAAGGTTCTCCCCTTCTTGGTTTTAAAATTGTACTGCATACTATCGGCTTCATACTCGCCACTTTTCTCACTAAATTTAGCAGGAGATTCCAGCTTGCCGTTTTCATCCATTTTACCTCGAGAGACTAAAGTGCCACTCGTCCAATCATATTCAATTTCTTCACTCGTCATTTCAATATCGGTATACTTCATGTAAGCATTACCATAGAGATAGAGTTTTTGATTCTTCATGTCATAGACAATCGAATCTGCTGCATGATAATTAATAGGACCATCAATATTCCCGTCATCAAACACAATATCAACGGTGTCAACATTCGTTACAATAACAGTAGAATCTTGCAATCCATTAAGTATTGGGCGTTTTTTACCGATAATTGTATCACCAACTACATTTTGGCAAAGAACTTGCGTATATACTAGAAAGTGTACTAGAAAAAGGTACAGCAAACGTAAAAATGTTGATTTGTAGGATTGTATATGCAATGTTAAATAATGTATTTTTACCTTTTGATAGGAGTTCTATATGAAATCCTACTGTGCTGATTGATTTAGCAAAAATAAAACTAATAACGTGAATACAATACGAATATTTCTAATTATTGCAATTGGTTTGTTCTTTTTACCATTAGAGGGGAATGCTCAAGGTTTAAAAAAAGTAATAATAGACGCTGGTCATGGAGGTAAAGATCCAGGAGCAATTGGTATTACTGGAGTAAAAGAAAAGAATATTGTCTTAAGTATAGCTAAAAAAACAGCCGATTATGTTAAACAAAACTTCCCTGACGTAGAAGTAGTACTTACCAGAGATTCTGATGTCTTTTTAGAGTTACACGAGCGTTCTACGCTAGCCAATGAAAGTAATGCCGATCTTTTTATTTCCATTCATGCGAACTCAGCAGGAAGCGCGAGTGCACATGGGACGGAAACTTATGTGTTAGGTCTGCATAAATCTGAGGCTAATCTAAGTGTTGCAAAGAGAGAGAATGCAGTTATTGAATTGGAAGACAATCACGATGAGCACTATAGCTTTAACCCGAACTCTCCTGAAGGACACATCATGATGAGCATGGCTCAAAATGCTTATTTAGATCAAAGTATTTTCCTAGCCTCTGAAATTCAAGGACAATTTGAAGATCGAGTTCAACGACATAATAGAGGCGTTCGTCAAGCAGGTTTTTACGTTTTATACAAAACCACCATGCCGAGTATTCTTATTGAACTAGGATTCCTATCTAACGCAGAAGAAGAGAAATTCTTAAATTCTCCGCAAGGACAGGAATATATGGCATCAGCTATTTACAGGGCAGTGAAAGACTACAAAGAATTTGTAGACGACAAATGGGCAGAAAACGAACTCAACAAAAACGCTCAAGTAGATAATCAGGGTAATTCAATGGACGCAGAAGGAAGAGTTTATCGAATTCAAGTATATGCATCGAAGTATAAGGCCGATAATAACTCAAAAGTTTACCAAGACTTCAAAGAAGTGTTGGTAAATCAAGCAGATAATGGTGTGTACCGATATGTTGTTAATAGCTATAACACCTATAAGGCCGCTTCGGCCGACTTGCTCAACGTAACTAAAAAAGGTTACCAAGGAGCGTACATTGTTGCCTTTGAAAAAGGCCAACGAGTGCAAGTTTACGACATCACTTCTACTAATTGATTTAGTATTTCTCCACAATTTACCGATTCGTTTATATTCGCTTTTATTTATCAAGAACGTAGTAAAATTTTTGTTTAACTTTGAGCAAACAAATTCGCAAAGCAGTGTCAAAAGAAGTTAAAGTAGCCTTATTCGTCCTTATTGTAGCCGCCATGTTTGTTTTTGGAATGAATTTTCTAAAAGGAAAGGGATTTTTCGATAACAATTCTAGATACTACGCCATATTTGACCAAGTGGGAGGAATGTATAAATCAGATCCAATCGTTGTTAATGGATACCAAATTGGAAAGATGGGAGAATTACAACTGATTAATAACGGAGTGAATAGAGGTAAGATATTGGCCGAAATGGTAATATCAAACAACATTCAAATACCTTCAAACTCATTGGCAATTCTATTTAGTGCAGATTTACTTGGAGAAATGAATGTAAAACTGATTTATGACGAGGAAACGACCACCTTTCATCAAGATGGGGATACGGTTAGTACAAAAATTGAGGGAAGTTTGTTTGAAGAACTCGGAGGGGAGTTAACTCCAATCACTGAAAAATTGAGTACTACAATGGATAATGTGAATGCATTATTTGATTTCGAAAATGAAAATCAGCAAACTTTAAATTATACACTTCAATCTATCAATGATGTGTTAGACACCTATAATGCAACTGGAGCAATACTTAATAAACGTTTAGATGGGCAGTTAGAAACCTTAGATGCTTTATTGAAGAATGTTGAAAGTTTAACTTCAACATTAAAAGGTAACGAGGAAAACATTAATGAAATCATGACCAATTTCAAAGACTTAAGTGTTTCTTTAAACAAACTTGATCTAGAGCAAACTTTGAATAATGTAAATGGTACAGTTAGCTCTCTAGAAACGACCATTGGCAAAATGAATAGTACCGACAATACTTTGGGTGCTTTACTTAATGAGCGTCAAATGTATGACAACCTAGAAAAGTCTACCGAAAGTCTTAATGTATTGTTAAATGATGTTCGAATTAATCCAAAACGATACATCAACATTAATGTATTCGGTGGGAAGAAAAAGGAAATTCCACCAATTACCTCTGCTGACTTAGAATAAGTCTTTTACTACTTCGTTTGATACCTATGAACTCATGGCAATTTGTCCTAGTTTTTATTTTTTTATCTAGCAGTGCATTCGCGCAGCAAAGCGTTGATTTGTCTGCTGAGGAAGGCACATCCGACACTTCCTCTTACAAAGAGGTAGAAATACTACACGCAGATAAACTTCAGTTCAACACCCTTGAGGATGGTTCTCAAATTCGGAAGTTAGTAGGTGCAGTTCAAATGAAACACGACAGTACACTGATGTTTTGTGACAGCGCTTATATTTTCAAAGTGAACAACACCGTTAAAGCTTGGGGACATGTTCACATTCAGGAAAAAGATAGTATCCACGCTTATTCAAATTCATTAAATTATGATGGTAAAACCAAGAAAGCCGAACTCATTGGTGATGCTCGATTAGAAGATGGGAACAAAACCTTATTCAGCGATATCCTCTACTACGATTTAGAGAACGAAGTGGGCTCTTATCTATCAGGAGGAAGGGTGGAGATGGATAGCACCATTCTCACCAGTCAAAAAGCCTATTATTATACCAATAATAAAATAGTTCATTTTCGAGATAATGTAGACATTACTGATCCAGATTATCATTTAGTATCGGATACCTTACATTACTTAACTCAAACCAAAGTAGCGGAGTTTTATGGACCAACTACTATTTATAATGACAGTAGTACGATTGATTGTATTAGAGGTAGTTATGATACCAAAAATGAAATAGCCACTTTCGGTAAAGGAACCGTTATAAACAACGAGCCTCAAACCCTTTATGCAGATAGTCTGTATTACGAGCGTTTTCGTGGGTATGGAAAAGCCTTCTATTACTTTGATTGGATAGATACCGAGATGGAAGCCGGTATGGAAGGTAACTCTGCAGAATACTTTGAAAACAATCAAGAAATTATAGCGTACAATCGTCCTATGCTGAAAGTTGTGCAAGAAGAAGATACCTTATTTCTGAAAGGAGATATTATCCATACCAAGGAGAATGAAACACATGGTGAAAAAGAGTTTTGGAGCTACAATAATGTTCGAATTTTCAAGAGTAATTTACAAGGCATAGGTGATAGCCTTTTCTATTCATTTCAAGATACTTTAATGCGTCTATACTATGACCCGATTCTATGGAATGACAATAATCAAATGCTTGGCGATACGGTATACATTCAATTAGCCAATGACCAAGTAGACCAAGTCCAATTTATTGAGAATGGCTTTGTAAGTATGCAATCGAAAGGCAAACTATTTGATCAAATAAAAGGTGAAAAAATAAGCTCCTATTTCATTGAAAGCGAAATGAAGACCATGATTTCCAATAAGAACGCAGAGAGTCTTTACTTCGGTAAGAATGATGACGATGAATACATAGGAGGTAATTTAGCTCAATCAGAACAGATTAAAGTTTACATGCTTGATAAGGAAGTAGACAGAATTACATTCATAAAAGAACCTGAGGCCATTTTCACGCC
>JBLHMK010000018.1:0-29043 GCA_047621945.1 Flavobacteriaceae bacterium | reverse complement strand
TTCACTCCTAGTAATTTTGATGAAGTGAATAGACGCTTTGAAGTATTCGGAGAAGGTATTGAGTATATTACGCTGCAAGTATTTAATCGCATAGGTGAGAAGATCTTTGAAAGTAAGAATCAAAATGCTACTTGGGATGGAACCTATAAGGGAGAATTACAAAGCCCTGGTGTGTATACCTACTTTGTAAGTGTTGAATACTTAGATGGAAAAGTAGTAGACAGAAAAGGAAGTGTTACTTTACTTCGATAAAAGATAAAACATATTGAATTTAAGAAAGCCTCATTAGATTGAGGCTTTTTTATTGGTGGTACTTATAACAATCCTTTGTGTGGTCATTAACCATTCCAGAGGCTTGCATAAAGGCATAGCAAATTGTAGGTCCAACAAAAGTGAATCCATATTTCTTGAGTTGTTTACTCATTTGAATGCTAAGTGAAGTTTTTGCAGGTAGATCACCCATAGATTCAAAGTTGTTTGTAATTGGCTTTCCACCTACAAATGACCAAATGTATGAAGAGAATGAACCCTGTTCTTTTTGAATTTTAAGAAAGGCTATGGCATTCTTTCTAATTGCAAACACCTTTAAACGATTACGAATAATTCCTTTATCTAAGAGAATCTGTTCTAAATAATCATCAGAAAAATTAGCAATAGATTCCGCGTTAAACCCAGCAAAGAGCCTTCTATAATTTTCGCGTTTTTTGAGGATAGTTATCCAAGACAAGCCAGCCTGTTGACCTTCCAAACATATCATTTCAAATAGATAGTCATCGTCGTAACTAGGTGCGCCCCACTCTTCGTCATGATACTTAATGTACAATGCATCAGAAGTACTCCAAGCACATCTTTTCTTTTCCATTAAATCTCTTTTAAACGAGCTATATATTTACCTATGACATCAAACTCTAAATTCGCTTTATCCCCTTCTTTAAATTCTTGAAAGCATGTATGCTCATAGGTAAAAGGAATAATTACAACTTCAAAACTGGTATTGGTAACATTAAATGCGGTTAAACTAACCCCGTTAATACAAATAGAACCTTTTTCAACGATTAGTTTATCCCTACTGGCCTCATATTCAAAAACAAATCTCCAACTCCCCTCATTAAGCTCTTTAAGCCTACAGCTAGCTTGAGTATCTACATGACCCTGCACGATATGACCATCTAAGCGATCATTCATTCGCATACAACGTTCTAAATTAACCTTCGCTCCAATGACAAGGTCAGATAAATTAGAAACGTCTAAAGTCTCTTTGACAGCCGTTACTACATACTGATCGTTAACAATTTTAACCACGGTTAAGCAAACACCATTATGCGCAACGCTCTGGTCAATCTTCAACTCATTCGCTATCGAAGATTGAAAGGTGAAGTGCACATTTCCATCTTCTAGTTGGATATCAACTAGCTTAGCCAGATTTTCAATTATTCCTGTAAACATGTATAAAATATTTTTTAAGAATGAACAACACTAGTTGTTTCTGATAAGGTGAATAAATCCTCCTCCATCATCATCTTGAGGTAAAGGAATTTTATCTAGGGTTCCATCGCTTCGTAAAACGAAATAGAAACCACTATAGAGGTATACTCCATCGTTTAGTTCTTTGTTCGTCTTTTGATCTGTTCCATCCCAATTAATGTTTGGGTTCTCCGCTTGCCAAACTACACTTCCCCATCGATTATAAATTTTCATTTCAATCTTAGCTACAAATCTCCAACCCGGAAACGGAGTATAAACATCATTCGCTCCATCACCATTTGGGGTAAAACTATTCGGTAAGTCATAGAATGGACAATTCTCAATACATAAAGTATCACTAAACTCTCCAACATTTCCCTTTTCATCTATGGCATTGATAATATAACAACCAGCCAAAGTGGTATTCAATTGATGAACAAAAAAGGTGTCGGACGTAGAACTTAAAAGTTGGTAATCTATTTCATCTTCTGAATAATACAAATTATACTCTATTGCATCCTCGCCGCAAGTTAATGCAGTCCAAGATATTCTGTTCTGAAAATTACTTTGTGTCCAAGCTTGACCTTGCAGTGATTCACAGTCATTACTGATAATCATTTCAGGAGGACAAGGTGCTGTTGTGTCAATAGGAATAGCACAAACGCGTTGAGACAAGTTAATCAACGGTCTTGGTAAATCAGTGTTCGTATACCTGCCATTACTTTGCACAAAGTAACAATAAGACGAATCATTAAGCAAACCCGTATCTACATAGCTTTGTTCGAGAACCGTTGTAATACTATCATATATTCCATTGATATTATCACTTCTAAAGATTGTAAAGCTATCATTTAGCCAAGGAACATCTTTTTCCCAACTCAAGGCTAATTCTTCATCTCCAGGACCTATCGTCAAGAAAATAGAAGAAGCAACTGAGGTGCTTCCTAAGGTGTCGTTTCCTCCTTCTGCATAGAAACGAAGCTCATAGGAATACTCATTTTCTGAAGTATTCAATAAGGTATCCATATAACTAGTATCAATAAGTGCCGAATATGACAGCGCGGTAAAACTAGTAATCAATTGCAAGTTACTTCCTACAAAATCTTGAGAACTATACAATTCAAAAACGTAAGGTGGAGGATCTAAGATAGTATCCAAAAGACTAGGCCCTGCGATAGGTTTTGTCCAATTAATAAATATCTCACCACTAGTTGTATCTGTAATATCTACTGATACATTAAGAATTACAGGTAAATCCAAAGGCAACTCTACGCATACCTCGTTACTTGGTGCACTTACTACTTTATTATAGACGCTCCCTTGAGAAGATGTAGGATTCTTTCCAAAATGAGCTAAAACTCTATAAGAATACTGATTTCCACGATCAACATTCGTATCCAAATAATCGTAGGTTAATATATCTTCCGCAATCAACTCGTAAGCCGTATTACCTAAACCTAAATCACAGATACTGATATCAAAACTATCACATCCAATTTTTCTCCAAACAGAGAAATACTGAAAATCAGGTGAGTTAATACAATCATAGGGATCATCCCAATTCAATAAAACATCGTTATTGATAATAGTCGCATTCAAGCCACTAGGCGGCGGCGGAACTACATTAATCAGCCAAGTCTCTAAATCTGAGAGAATAACTCCATTCCCATTGGGTTCATCTTCTGCTTTAAACACGACTTGATAAAACTGCGGACGAATATGTTCACAGACTACATTCCAAGAAAAAACTCCCACAGGATTCAAGCCTGTATCTGCTTGAAAAGTTGCTGGAGACGGTGTAATGATAAATGGAGCTCCTAAAGCTGATAGACGCACTATTTCCCCATTAGGATCTTGGGCACTTACATTTATAGAAAAAGTAGAACCCGCTATAACACAGGTATCCCTAAGGGCTCGTATTTGAGGAGGGTCATCGAGTATAGCCTCAACGATTATTTCCATGTCTCGCAACATGGTACCGATACATCTTCCATTTCGAAACTCATTTATCAAGATAGCAATATTGTATATTCCTTGTTGCTGAGGGGTTGCCCATATAATTTCACCTGTATTCACATCTATGGTAAAACTATTATTGGGTCCAGGAGGAAATTGATCTGGGAAGACATAAAGCGGCACTTCCAAACCATTTCCAGCCAATGAAGGAACTAAGCGAAAATATAGACTATCTCCATCGGGGTCAAATGCATTAGGATTGTGATAAAAAGTATCATTTACATTCGCGAAATCTATTGGAGGATTAAGTAATATAGGGGATGAATTACTTTCAAACAATTCTGGTGGAATGTACTTTAAGGTATCCTCAAAATAGATAGGTACACTCACAGAACCTGTGCCTCCAGAAATATTTACAATATTCGCAATTCTATTCTGATCCGTAACTGAAATGACGTAAAAGGGAAGAGCGCCACTATAGGTATGTACATCACTCTCATAAATGTTTTCTTTGATGTCATTGCCAATTAATTGTCCATTAGGAATGCCTCCAACTAGGGGGCCATTCACTCGAACTATCCTTTCTAATGTACCATCTCCCCAGTCTAACTGTAAAGAGTCCCTATCTGCATTAGCGCTTAAATCACTAATCTTTGAATAGGTTATGACGGTAACTCGATAACTTAAAGGTGAGATATATTCATAGAGTAACTCCCCTGCTCTGTTATGCGTAGCATAGGCATCAAAGCTCGCCATTACCAGGCCAATCAAAACAATAATTTTTAAAAGAAATTTACTTTTCATTTTCTTTAACGAAAATACAAAACATAGCTTGTATTTAGTGTATTTTTTTGTCACGTTAATTGTAAAACTAAAAAAGCTTCGCAATCTCTAAATTTACTTTAGAAATATAACGAAGCTTTTTAGATTTTATTAAGAACTTACTTAGACGATATTGCACTTTTAGAATACAATCTGTTCATTCTAGCAATGTTCTCTAGTGAAATACCTTTAGGACATTCCGCTTCACATGCTCCTGTGTTCGTACAATTGCCAAATCCTTCTTTATCCATTTGAGCAACCATATTTAATACTCTTTGGTCACTTTCCACTTTACCTTGAGGTAACAAGTCTAATTGCGATACTTTAGCAGAAACGAATAACATAGCACTTGCATTCTTGCATGCGGCAACACATGCGCCACATCCAATGCAAGTTGCTGCATCAAAAGCTGCATCTGCATCATGCTTTGGAATTGGTATAGCATTAGCATCCTGCGTATTTCCACTAGTATTTACAGAAACATAACCACCTGCTTGAATAATACGGTCGAATGCTCCTCTATCAACTACTAAATCTTTAATGATCGGAAAAGCACTTGCTCTCCATGGTTCAATGGTAATGGTGTCACCATCTTTGAACGACCTCATATGTAATTGGCAGGTAGTAACTCTATCACCTGGTCCGTGAGGCTGTCCATTGATATACATAGAACATGAACCACAAATACCTTCTCTACAATCGTGATCAAAAGCAATTGGTTCTTCACCTTTCACCACTAATTCTAAATTAAGTACATCTATCATTTCCAAAAATGATGAATCAGGAGAAATATCCTTTACATCATAATCGACCATTTGTCCTTTATCGTTTGCACCTGCTTGGCGCCATACTTTCAATTTTAAGTCCATTTTATTAGTATTTAGATAACTTATTTTTCAGTTTACTTGTTTACTAGATTACTAGTTCTTAATCTTTAATTTTATTAATAAAGCTATTGATCATTTTTGATTCTTCAATCATCAACTTGCTTAATAATTCGTCTTCCTTTTCCGTTACAAATTCCATCAAAGAAGCGCTTACAATTTTAAAGAATTGCACAAAACTCTTCATTGAATCTCTACCCCAAGCTACTGTTAAATTACTAGGAATTGAAATAGCACATCTTCTCATTTGCGAAGTAATTCCGAATTTCTCTTCTTGTGGAAAATTACTAGTAAGCTTATAAATTAAAACTATTAATTCAATTTCTTTATTCCATATTATTAAATCCTTATCAGTTTTATAACTAGCCATTTCACAAAGCTAGTTATCAAGTTAAGTAACTCTCTAGACAACTAGTATTCTACTTATACGATCTAGTTTTAAGCTCAATAGCTTCAAAACTTAATTCTTCTTTATGTAATACAGGCTCTACATTGTCTCCTTTGTATTCCCACGCCGATACGTACGCAAAATCCTTATCATCTCTTAGCGCTTCACCTTCTGGTGTTTTGTACTCTTCACGGAAATGACCACCACAAGATTCATTTCTTTGCAAAGCATCCAAAGCAAACAATTCACCTAATTCAAGAAAATCTGCAACCCGTCCAGCTTTTTCAAGCTCTTGATTCAATCCTTTATCAGAACCCGGCACAAAAACATCTTTCCAGAATTCTTCTCTAATCACTTTTATTTCAGCGATAGCTTCTTTAAGACCCTTCTCATTTCTGGCCATTCCAACTTTATCCCACATAACTTTCCCTAAGCGCTTGTGGAATTCATCAACGGGCTTAGTTCCTTTATTGTTTATTAATTTTTCAATTCTACTAGCAACTTCTTTCTCCGCAGCATCAAACTCAGGCAAATCTGTAGGTATTTTTCCAGTACTAATCTCTTTTGCTAAGTAATCCCCAATCGTATAAGGCAATACGAAATATCCATCAGCTAAACCTTGCATTAGTGCAGAAGCTCCTAGTCTATTTGATCCGTGATCGGAGAAGTTTGCTTCACCAATAGAGTATAAACCTTCAACCGAGGTCATCAAGTTATAATCCACCCATGTACCACCCATTGTATAATGGACAGCCGGGTAAATCATCATTGGCGTTTCATAAGGATTCTGATCTACAATCTTTTCATACATTTCGAAAAGGTTGCCATATTTTGACTTAACTACATCCTTACCTAATCGTTCGATCTCAGCGGTGTTAGTTTCGTCTATATCATGTAATCTTGCTTGAATTTTACCATATCGTAGTACAGCAGCAGCGAAATCTAAATAAACAGCCTCACCGGTTTTATTAACACCAAATCCAGCATCACATCTCTCCTTAGCTGCTCTTGAAGCAACATCTCTAGGAACTAAATTCCCAAATGCAGGATATCTTCTTTCCAAATAGTAATCTCTTCTATCTTCAGCTAAATCAGTTGGCTTCAAAGAACCATTTCTAATTTTCTCTGCATCCTCTGTATGCAAGGGAACCCAAATTCGACCATCATTTCTCAAAGATTCTGACATTAAAGTCAATTTACTTTGATGATCTCCACTACGTGGAATACATGTTGGGTGAATTTGTGTGTAACAAGGGTTTGCGAAGAAAGCTCCTTTTTTGTATGCTTTCCAAGCGGCAGTTACATTACTACCCATAGCATTAGTAGACAAGAAAAATACGTTACCGTATCCACCACCTGCCATTACTACAGCATGTGCAGAATGTCTTTCTATTTCACCCGTAATTAAATTACGTGCAATGATTCCTCTAGCTTTTCCATCTACGATTACTACATCAAGCATTTCATGTCTGTTAAACATTTCTACTTTACCAGTAGCTATTTGACGACTTAAGGCAGAGTAAGCCCCTAACAACAGCTGCTGTCCAGTTTGACCTGCAGCATAAAAAGTTCTAGATACTAAAACACCACCGAATGAACGATTATCCAATAATCCTCCATACTCACGAGCAAAAGGAACTCCTTGCGCTACACATTGGTCAATAATATTTCCAGAAACTTGAGCTAATCGATAAACGTTTGCTTCTCTACTTCTATAATCGCCACCTTTTACGGTATCGTAAAATAAACGATAATTAGAATCTCCATCTCCTTGGTAGTTCTTTGAGGCGTTAATCCCACCTTGAGCGGCAATTGAGTGTGCTCTTCTCGGGCTATCTTGAAAACAAAAAGTCTTAACATTATATCCAAGTTCGGCGAGGCTTGCAGAAGCAGAACCACCTGCTAAACCAGTACCAATTACAATAACGTCAATGTTTCTCTTGTTTGCTGGGTTAACCAAATCAATATGACCCTTGTGGTTTTCCCACTTTTCGCTCATTTCTCCTTCAGGAACTTTAGCATTTAATACAGACATAGTATATGTTAATTTTAATGGATTAAAAAGTGATAAATTGCAATAAAAGCAAAACCTGCAGGTATTACAATACTATAGAAGAATCCTATTTTCTTTATAATTGGAGTGTATTTTGGATGATTCGCTCCAACTGATTGAAACGATGATTCAAATCCGTGGTTGGTGTGCAATCCTAAAAATACAAATGCAGCCACATAGATAACTACGCGCCAAACATCTTGAAATTTATGAACTAACTCTTCATAATATCTTAGTTCCCCGTTTGCATTCAAACCAGTCATATCTCCTTGACCATACTTTATAATCATTTCATGTACCCAAAAATCATAAAGGTGTAATCCCATGAATAAGAGAATAGCAATTCCCGAATAGATCATGTTCTTACTTACCTTCTTCCCTCCTGAGGTACTAGCAGCAAAATAGCCAATAGGTCTAGCCTTTCTATTCTGAATTTCCAAAATAAAGGCCATCACGAAGTGAAAAATGATACCAAACATCAATACGGGTTGCAATACAGCCTGAACTAAAAAGTTAGTTCCCATAAATTGCGAAACCTCATTAAAGGCATCTGGATTAACTATAGATAAGATGTTGATAGTGAAATGTTGTAGCAGGAAAAACATCAAGAAAAATCCTGACAAAGCCATTAAAATTTTTCTACTAATTGTGGACAATTTTGACATGTACTTAAATTTTTCCTAAAGGTAATTAATGAATAACTAGGAATCAAAATTAAAATTGGTCAATAAACTATTTAGAAACCATCTAAACAAACCTAGCTAAGCATGCCGATTCTTAATGTAAAAACAAAAATCTAGTGAAATAGTTTATACTCTAAGGAGTTTAAATCCCCCTCTATGTCAAGAAGTTTTGCTTTTGCCAGTATCCCGCCTGCATACCCCACCAATTTCCCTGCAGAGCCAATTATCCGAAGACAAGGCACTATAAGAACTATGGCATTCGCTCCGTCTGCATTAGCTATCACAGGCATGCTACCTTAGTTTATCCATAGAAAGTGTTAGGTCTTTATACCTCTGTGAAGTTCCATTGGGTATTTGCATAAGTTCTTGCCACACGGCTTGTTGAAATTCACTTCCAGCAAAAAATAAGGGTAAATCAAACGCTCTTCTTTGATGAGTTAAATATTGAGCTAACTGTTCCTTCGCTTCGATGAGCAAAAACGTTTCCTTCTCTGCATACTTTGCTTTAAAAAAGGCTTAAATTCTTTGATCAATGAAGTTTCGTTGTTTGCGATACTGCCAATCTACAACACCTAACTTCCCATTAAACTCGCCCAGCAGTAATTGACCTATTGGAGTTTTTCAAGGAGGGGTGTAAACGGAGTTACTCTATGCTTAAAGCGTGATATGCAGCAGCACATCACTAAGAGCTTCGACTCTAGTCAATCCAGTATTTTTAGGGATTTCTTTAGTCGTCAGCATAAAACATTCCATACCTAAAGTTAAGCCAAAGCGCATATCTGAAAGTTTATCTCCTACCATAATAGATTTGTTGAAATCGATTTCAGGGAAATCTCTTTTCGCCCACATAGCCATACCAATCTCTGGCTTACGACAAGGTGACTCGTCTTCCGCAAAATCTGGACAATAGTACACTCTATCGATTCTTCCACCTTCTTCCTTAACTTCATCCACCATTTTATTGTGGATTTCGTGGAGTTGATCTTTAGTCATTATCTCTTTAGCTATACATTGCTGATTGGTTACAACAACGATTCGTCCGATAAGCATACCGAAATACCGCAGAGCTCTATGCACATCAGGTAAAAATTCAAATTCCTCCCATGAAGTGACATAGCCATCCTCAATGTTCTTATTAATTACTCCATCTCTATCCAAGAATAAAGTCCATGTTTCATCTACTTCGATTGTCTTGATTTTCTTACTCACTAAACATCTTTTTTTCTACTAGTTCACAGATTATATGTCCAAGTAAGATATGACACTCTTGAATTCGTGGAGTATCTGTACTTGGAACTTTTATTACTAACTCACAACTTTGATCTAATACGCTTTCTTTACTTCCAGTAAATGCAACAGCCACAATTCCCATTTCCTGAGCTTGCTTAGCTGCATTGATTACGTTCTGAGAATTTCCAGAAGTACTCAACAGCCAGATAACATCGCCCTTCTTGCCTTTCGCCTCAAGTAAACGTGCAAAGAGGTTATCAAAGCCAAAGTCGTTAGAAATAGCTGTTAGCGCGGCTTCATTTACATTCAAGGCCTCAACTGGCAATGCCTTTCTATTCAAATAGAACCGTCCAGAAAATTCGGCTGCCAAATGCAAAGCATCGGCGGCACTTCCTCCATTACCACATATTAAAATTTGATTTCCAGCATGCAGGGTTTCAACGAATTGATCGACAAGCTTCTCCATACCAGAAAGGAGTGCTTTGTCTTCGAGCAAGGCTGCTTTAAGATCAATACTGGATTGTATACGTTGAGATATATCTTGCGTCATGCTGTTCTATATTACTATTTCTTCTTTGATTTACCGTAATAGTTGTTTACAAAGCCTAAAGCTTCTTCTACTCCCATCATTTTTTGATAAACTGCATAAATCAAACCTGCACCGTAGGCAAAAACTTGAATATTCAGCGTAAGAATAGCGTACAAAGCTACAAGGATTTGTCGATGTTTTAAAAAAGCTTGAACAAATGCAATTAGACAAACAATTAAATGGCCCAAGACAACTAATTGAAAAAGCTTAACAAAGACTGGAAAGAGTAAGGCCAATAAACACAATAAGGCATAAGAGGCTACAATAAGTGACGGTAGAAAGTGAACAGGTTTCAATAACTCTTTATGACTTGTACCTAGATTGATTCGTGCAACTCCCCAATTGAAGATTTGTTTAAAGAATTTCTTTAAGCTAGTTCTTCGTTTATGGTAAACAAAAGCATCTGGAATAAGTCCCACTTCAAACCCCGCTTGATAAATTCTTGCTGAGTAATCCATATCCTGACCATGTCTTAGCATGTTCATTCCACCTATCTTTTCATATACTTCACGAGAAACACCCATGTTAAAACTTCTAGGATAAAATTTACCCACGCTTTTCTTTCCTCCTCTGGTTCCACCGGTACCTAAAAACGAGGTCATGCTATAATTAATAGCTTTCACTAATGGCGAGAATGATTCGTGAGCACTATCAGGTCCTCCGAATGCGTCTAATGGATGTTTGCTTAGATAACTATCAATTTCTTCCAACCATTGTGGTGGGAACATACAATCGGAGTCTACAAATACAAAGTATTCACCTTTAGCTTCTTTCATTCCGAAATTTCTAGCCTTTCCTGGTCCTTGATTTTGCTGGAATATTGCTCTTGACTGCAGCCCACTGCTTGAACTATATGATTCTATATATTCTTTAAATCCATCAGAAGAACCATCATCTACAAAGAGAAATTCAAAGGAGTCCCTAGAAAAAGGTATTAACTCAGCAGATGCTAAAAGTTCTTTAACCTCCTCTAGCCTATTATAAACAGCTATGATAATTGAATATTTCAAGTACTAGGCTTTCGGTTTAATCAAGTAATATGCGCATGTGCTTACAAAATTACGCACAAATGGAATATTGGCAAGAATAAAATTTTGTTTTTTAGGTTTGAGTTTAAACTTAATCTCATAGTTAGGGTTAATGAAATAAATTGTCTCATCAAGAATATCCCAATTAGTAGATTTAGCTATTCGCCTAAATCGCTCAATAGATATTCCAGTTGATTTAGTCTGCAACAAAGACTCCATGCGTTGCTCTGACTCTCCAAAAAGCTTTAGCACAGCTTTATACAAAAAAGCTGGCAGGATATGAAAAAAGGGGGTCTTTCCTAAAATTGACTTACAACCTTGCTGATGTCCGCCGAAAGGCATATACCATGGTGGGAAGCCAAAAAAGATAAGTCCATCTGGTTTTACAAATTGATGTAAGAAGGCCATAAATTTTTCCTGATCAGGAATATGTTCAATAACATCTCTCATCATGATTAGATCAAACTTTCCAAAATCGGCTGGATTAACATCGTAAATATTCTGAGTAAGCAGTTGTAATTTACTCGTGTCGTCAGTAAATTTATCTAAATAATACTTTGCGCGTTCAATTTGAACCTCGATCAAATCAATTCCTACAACTTCATATCCTTTTGAAACAAAATACTTAAGATTGCCGCCTTCTCCACAACCTATTTCCAGAACTCTAGCGTTCGGTGCAAGTTGCTTACAAGATTCGATATAAGGAACTACATATTTTTCAGTTGTAAAGTCCTGTTCTTTGAAATATCGTTCTCTATTTGCTCGTCGTTGTTCAGTAGAAATTTTTTCTCCCGTTTGCATATATTATGTACTGATTTATTTAGGCGAATATAACCAAAATAACGCTTACGATAATAAAGTCTAAATATTTTCATTTACTTTGCATTTATCAACAAAATAATTGGAATGGAAATCGACTTCAAGAAACAAATACTCCCTCATTTCATAGCCATTATAGCCATTTTAGGTTTTAGTATTGCTTTGTTTGCACCTAGCCTTGATGGCAGTAAAGTAGTAGGTCCAGATAGTATTTCTTCAGCAGCTAGATACAAGTACATATTAGATTACAAAGAAGAAACAGGAAAAAATGCCACTTGGAATCCTTCGCAGTTCGCTGGAGACCCTAGAGTTTTAGCATTAGGAAAAGAGAGTAATTTATTAGGGATTGTTCACCAGGTTTTTACACTGAATGTTTGGTATCCGATTGGGATGTTTTTCGCTATTGGTTTAGCTATGTACCTTTCACTATGCTTGATGGGGGTTAATTCTTGGATAGGTTTGATTGTAAGTCTAGGCTATATGCTATCCTATATATTCTTTACTCTTTACGAGGCCGGGCATGGTCAAAAGGTGCTAACCTTAGCCTACATTCCCTTAGTGGTTTCTGGGACGATTATGCTCCTAGGTAAGAAGAAATTACATGGCATTCTTGCTCTTCTAATTGGTACTTCTCTAGCCATTTTTGTAGGTCATGTACAAATGGTTTTCTATCTAATTATTGCATTAGTTGCATTCGGAATTCCATTAATCATATTCGCTTTAAAAGACAAAACATACAAATCTTTTTCTACAGGCTTGGCCATAGCTATTGTTGTTGCACTAGTTGCGGTAGGAACAGATTACTCCCAATTGAAATCTACTTATGAATTTTCTAAGCAAACCATGCGTGGAGGAAGTATATTAGAAGGAAAGACAGAAGCGGATGCTCCCGACGAAACAAAGAGCTCTGGACTTAAATGGGATTATGCCATGAGTTGGAGTTTTCAAGCTAAAGAATTCCTTACTATAGTAGTTCCCCGAATTGCTGGTGGTGGTTCACAAGAAAAAATAGACAAGGAGAATCCAATCGCTAAGTTGATGATGCAGAATGGCTCTAAAGTTAAAAATGATAAAGTAGCCGTACCCGCGTATTGGGGCTCAATGCCATTTACATCTGGTGGAGTTTATGTTGGAGCGAGCGTTCTTTGTCTTTTTATGATATCGCTGTTTTTTATTGAACGAAAATATGCCTTTGCTTTTGGATCAGCTTTTCTTATGATCTTCCTACTGTCAATGGGTAAACACGCCGAATGGTTTAATCGCATGCTATTCGATTTCTTACCGATGTTTAGCAAGTTTAGAGCGCCTAGTTCAGCTGTATCTATTCTACCTGCCTTTATTTTCTTGCAAGTAGGAATGGGATTACACCAACTAGTAGAAGAAGAAAAAACGGCGAATACCATTAAGTTTTTATTGATTGGTACTGGAATAAGCGTTGGATTCCTAATCCTAGTTTTCTTGGTGGGTAGTTCAAGTTTCGGCTTCCTTTCACCTAATGATTTAAACTATGAGTTTAACATTCAAAGCATTTTAATAGAAGGTAGAAAAGAACTTTTCAAAGCTGATGTTATGCGAAGCATTGTCTTTATGCTCTTGGCGGCAGGAAGCTTGTTTCTTTATTTGAAGGAAATTCTAAAGTCTAAGTATCTACTTTATGTAATACTCGCTGGAATTTTCATCATGGATCTTCTACCTATTGATCGTAGAATTGTTTCGAACGATGACTTTATCACTGAAACCGTTTTTGAAAATCAATTTACTGCTAGACAAGCTGATCTACAGATTTTGAAAGCGGAGCCTAATGGAAGAGGTTTTTATCGAGTTTTAGATTTATCCGTTAATACTTTTAATGATGCTAAATCTTGTTACTATCATAATCAAGTTGGAGGATATAGTGCTACGAAAATGCAGCGATATCAGGATATGATTGAATATCATATTGCAAAAAACAACATGGAAGTCCTGAATATGCTGAATACCAAGTACTTCATCACTAGAGAAGGTGCCGTGCAGCAAAACCCTGAGGCAAATGGGAATGCGTGGTTTGTTAGTAGTATACAATATGTAGAAACGGATAAAGCGGAGATAGAAGCACTTAACACCATTCAAACTAAGCAAACTGCAGTGATTAAGAAAGATGAGTTTGGAGAAGTACAAGTTGGTGATGGTTCGGGAAATATAGCCTTAAGGACTTTCTTGCCAGAAAAAATGGTCTACGAGAGTTCCTCCAATGCTAATCAGTTCGCTGTATTCTCAGAAACATGGTACAATGGTAAAACAGGATGGGTGGCTACAATCGATGGGGAAGAAACACCTATTCTTCGTGCTAATTATATCTTGAGAGGTATTGAAATTCCAAGTGGCAAACATGAAGTTATCATGGAATTCAAACCAGTTCCTCCTGGTAGAATGATTTCTATTGCTAGTTCTATCGTTAGCTTAGTGTTGATAATCGGAGTTATTTTAATTAGCTTAGGGGTCGTTAAAATTGATAATTTTGACTTAGATAATTTATAACTAGCATCTAGCAATCCTTTAGTATATGATTTTCAATTCAATAGAATTTGGAATTTTTTTTCCCTTAGCTTTTTTGCTTTATTGGCTCTTTTTTAAAGATAATATAAAGCTCAGAAATCTTTATTTAATTGCAATTAGCTATTTGTTCTATGGATGGTGGGATTGGCGATTTCTATCCTTAATTATTGTAAGTTCTTTAGTCGACTTTTTAGTTGGTCAAAAATTAGGGACAAGTGATGATGGTAAAACACGAAAGCGGTTGCTATTCCTCAGTATAGCAGTTAACATTGGCTTCTTAGCTTTCTTTAAGTACTTCAACTTTTTCGTGGATAGTTTTGTGGGCGCTTTCACTTTGTTTGGAACAGCACCGAACATTTCAACGCTTAGCATCATATTACCCGTAGGTATTAGCTTTTACACCTTCCAAACTTTAAGTTATACGATTGACGTGTATTACAAAAAAATGGAACCGACCAATGACGCTATTGGCTTCTTTGCTTTTGTAAGTTTTTTTCCGCAACTCGTGGCAGGTCCTATTGAAAGGGCGAAGCACTTACTTCCGCAATTCAGTGAAAAGAAAACCCTCAACTATGAAATGTTGAGAAGCGGATTATTGTTAATGGCGTGGGGATTCTTTAAGAAGATTGTAATCGCTGATCGATTGGCTAGGTTTGTTGATGGAAGTTATGGCAGCTTAGAAACGTCCTCTGGACTACCCTCTTTCTTTGCCATGATATTCTTTGCTTTCCAATTGTACATTGATTTTTCAGCCTATACTGACATTGCCATTGGTGGTGCACGCACCTTAGGCTTTAATTTAAATCTAAACTTTAACCACCCTTACCTATCTAGTTCATTCTCAAACTTTTGGAAAAGATGGCACATTAGTTTAAGTTCTTGGTTTCAGGACTATTTGTATATCCCATTAGGTGGGAGTCGCAATGGAAGCTTTGCCACGAAGCGAAACATTCTAATCGTATTCCTATTGAGTGGTTTATGGCACGGAGCCTCTTGGAACTTTGTGATATGGGGTGCTTTAAACGGCTTATTCCTAGTGGTGTTTGATCGTCTCTTAGCTAAGGTTTCCAAAATAGATCCTAAGCACATATTCACGAGTTTATTTATATTCTTTGCTTGGGCTGTATCCCTTATATTCTTCCGAGCGAAAGGATTTGATCAAGCCATGCAAATGTTTGGTAATCTAGGATTTTCGAACATCGAGAGTTTATATGAGTTTGGTCTTGGGGAAAGTGAATTCAAGTTCACTATATTCTTACTCATCGGATTGATGACTTTTGAAATTGTAGAAGAGAAGAGTAAGAACCTTTATGAATGGTTTGTTTCGAAGCATTTCTTGTTGCGATGGTTGTTGTATCTAGCATTAGCAGTTTCTATCATTCTTTTTGGCTCTTATGGCATGGGACTTAATGATAGTAACTTTATTTATTTTCAATTTTAAAGCATTACCTGATGAAAGAACAAAGTAAAAAGGAAATGTCACCCTTGTTGAAAGGCCTACTAAAACTGGGATTACTATCAGCTATAGTTGCTGGGCTTATTGCCTATTCAGATGTAAAAGGATACTTTAATCCAGAACAAGCTAACGATCATACTAAGAGGAAATGGGATTCATTCTATGATCTTAAAGAAAGAGACATCCATGTAGATGTGATGCTGTTTGGTAATTCTCACCTTTACACAGGAATCAACCCGAAAAACTTAAGCCTCACACTTGGAGCTAACGCTTTTATTTTCGCTTCTCCAGGAACAAATACCGTTGACAACTACTATGCCCTTAAAGAGGCCGTTAAGGTGCAAAAACCAAGCTTAGTAATCTTAGAAACTTATGGATTCAATAGTTCTATTCCTCATGAACTAATTGAAGGTCCTCTTTCCAATCAAATCGTAAGCTTCTCGGCTAGAAAAGACTTTGTCACTAAATTAGCTTCTACTCCAGCCCTTTTTGCTTTAGACAACTATCTATATTCTTGGTCTACTACCATTCGAAACCATGATTATCTATTTACTAATCCTGCACAACTTAAAGCAAACAAGGCTTTAATGGCAAATAAGAATTTAGGGCAAAGCCAGCAGAAAGGATTATACTTGGGAAGATATGTGCGATTTACTTCTGGAATAGAGCAAGATATACTCAGTCAATATGAAACTAGTGGTGCTCCCGTTGACGGAAATGAATTTGAATACAGTAAGCAGAATAAGTTGTATGCTAAAAAAATCATAGAGCTTTGTGAAGAGGAAAACATTGAGCTTTTATTTCTGACCTTGCCGATGTACGACAAGCATGTTTCTAATTATGAGTCGTGGAATGCAAAGCTTAAAGAAGTCCTGAATCAGCATCCAAGTCATTGGATCAATCTGCAGACCATGCCTCATTATAATGGTTTTGGTGCTTATGCTTTTGAAAGTACTTATAAGCCAAGTCAACACATGACTTACAATGGATCATTAACTGCTACCTACAAATTAGCTAATTTCATTCGGGACAGCATGGATGTCACCATCCCCGACAGGAGACAAGATGTAAGTTGGCACCAATTATACTATGGTGGTGAAGGTTATTTTGAAAACTATAGCCCAGCTAATAATGATGGGAATAACAATCTAATCGTTACTAGTAAAACCCTTCAGAACGTTAAATTAAATAGTTTGTCTTCATTGAACCTCAATAATGGAGCTTCACGAAAATTGATCGCTAAAGTTGATAAAACCGCTTTGCCGTCTAACACAAACTTGGATAACTACAAGTTAAATCTTGTGATTCAATATGGCAATAATGGTCAGACTCAGAACGCAAATGTCGAGTTAAAGTATGAGCGATTTTATAAGCCTCGAGGAGAAGTTATATTCACCTCGGTTATCAATAATGTTAGTGTGAAAGATGTGGTTGATGGTGGATTAAGTCCACGTTAATTAGCTAAGGCTTCTATTTCTAATTTTAACTGCTTAGCTAAAATTGCATATTTCGGCATATCACCGATGTAGTAGTTTAAATGGCTTTCATCAAAACACTTTTTACCTGCAAGCATAGCTTCAATTAGGACTTGGGAGTTTTTGAATTCCTCAGTTATCAAACCTCTACTCATAAACCCATAGCTATCCATACTTTTTGACACCATGGCAGTTTTGTAATAGCTTCTACCATAGTAAATAGCTTCTAATGGCACAGCGGACTCATTGCACAAGACAAATTCACATTGATTCATGTCTTCCCAAATACTCGTTCCTTTAGACAAAGACACCTTGTTTATCAATAGGCCGCTTAAATCTCTTGACTCGCGCGGATGAGGACGAACAATTACTGAAAAATGCATAGTTAGTTCTTGAACTAACTCTTTTACTTTACTTAGGTCATCTAATATATTAACAGCAAACAGTACCGCACCTCTTCCATCCAGCTGATCCTTTTTAAATCGTTCACTAGCCAAAAGCCTGATGTCTACCCATTCGAATATCTTTTTAGGGACATCTAATGTTCTATACTTAGCTAGACTATCCTGACTGAATAATACATTCAAATCATGGTGTAAAGCAGGAAACCGAGGTGAAACAGGAGCATGTTGCACATAGACCGTTTTTACTTCTTGCTGCTCACAAACTTCATGAAGAAGCATACTATTAAAAATGTGGTCATTGAATTTAATCACCAACTTACAATCTTCGGTTAAAATTTCAAAGAACAACTTATAGCCGGCCAACTTGAAGACTTTCAATTTATTGTTTTCAACTATTTCATTCCCCTTATAATTCTTGACATTATCCAAATACAATTTTGCATTGGCAAGAACTGCCAAGATTAAAAGAATACTTGAAAAGTATCTCACCTTAACCGAGGACGACTTTGTGGTATTTTGAAAAGACAAATCATAAACGGGATATGAGATTTCTGCATCTGCTAGTTGTCGTCTTACTAGCTCGTGGTTCTTAGAAAATACAAAAGTTACAATGCTTTCATTAGCAAGCTTTTTCTTTCTTAAAGCACTACGTACAATGTATTTTAACAGGAATGATATTCCACTATAATAAGCGAGGAAACAAGTTAGAGACAAAGCATATTTAAGCACTGGAGATAGTTTATCATCCAAGCGCTGCATGTGGTCGTAATTTTCAATATGGAAGCTTAAAGATTTAACTAAATCCATCATTCAAAAATTTTAATATCCCTTTACCATTCATGCTAAATCTTATTATTCTGTCCGCAAATCTAAATGATGTTGCGCTTAATTACTTCACTCAACTTACTATATATTAATTGATTCCCTTCCTTATTTAAGTGATGGTAATCTTTCAAAATACCGGAAAACGGAAAATCGCTATTATCGATAAAGTTGTTTTCCTTAGCCAATATTCTATTGTAGATTTCTATTTGGCTTTTTATTCCAGGCATAATTTTTTCATACGCGTCATGAGCAGGAAGAATACCTATGAAATGTAAGTTTCTAGCAATGTTTGGATCTTTCTTAATTCTTTGTATGGTGTTCTTAAACATCCTTTGGGAGGTGTAGGTATGCTTTCTATAGATCCTCAAGAACCGAACTAATGGTTTAAAAAAAACATCAAATTTCAGCTTCTTGATGACCTTACTTTCAAACTTCCTAAAAGCTCTTGGAGCGCAATCTACAATCCCACATTGAATAAAAGTAATGTCTGGATCCAATACGGTATAATAGCTTATTTGTTTGCGAATATCCTCAATAGTTGCTCCACCAATCCCAACATGAATAAGCTCTAGTTTATCCGCAAATTCCTTCTTTAAAAGATAGGGGTAGGTTTCTTCATACTTCACAAATTCACCGTTCGAGTTTCGAGGTAAACCCAAAGAATCTGTAAGTATTAGCACTTTCATTTATAGGCTATTTTAAATACCAATTTCTTAAGTGGTACAGGAGAATCCAGGACAATAGCTGTTTTGTGAACCTCGTTAGGATACAAGCATAAAAACATTCCTTTTTTCATTACTATTTCTTGTTCAGCTTCTGCATTAAACAAGGCATAATCATTCTCTTTATCATACGCTTTGCTTACCGTTGTATTTGCTCTATCAGCAATTTGAATACGCTCTTCGCCTTCCAAAACTACATGGATATCGATGTATCGCTCATGCGCTTCCCACAGGCACTCATCAAGTACTTTAGTGTCATAGCTTAAACCGATTCCAAAAAAATCGTCTCCATCTATATCAAACTTTCCGCTTTGAAATTCGGCTGATATATGCTTCTCTATTTTACTAAGTATAGCGTATCTATTCAGGTGTTCTGTTTGATCAAATATCAATTGGCATATATTTTATTTTTAATCTTAATAATTTCCTCTTTGTTCTCTACGAAGTATTGGTTTATTCGTTTTTTTGTCTCCTCATTTAAATCAAGTTGCCTATTATTTTCATGAATTTTCAAAACTTCTGGATGAGCTTTCAAATAGCTTAAAACTTTGCTCAAATCTAATCGTTCTTCATAGCTTAAATGCTCAAATAGGTATTCTACAAATTTAAAATCTTCCGGGTAATCTATAGTAATACGCAAATCAGGCCATCGAAAGGATTCTTCTACATCAAATAAATGTACATCAAAAATTTCAGGTCTATTAATCAAGTAACCCCAAATCTCCGTGTCCACCACATTTTTAACCGAGCAAACTGTTTCCAATGCTTCTTTTTTCAAAGCGTATGTTGCGCATCCAATAGGCAAGCCATTTGGATAAATAAAGTCAAAATCATTCTCGTTAATTAGCTTGATTATTTCTTCTGTATGTTGCAAGGAAAACAAAGGATTCTCACCAGTTATTCCAACCATATAGTCAAGATCGTATAGCTTCGTTGCAGTTAATAACCGATCTAATACATCTTCTTCATTCCCATTAAAATAATAGATGTTGTTTGCTTTACTCAAGTCAAGCAAAGGTTTGTCCTTGGGGTTGATAGAAGTACACATGACAATAGTCTCCACTCCTTCAATCTCCTTTATTCTTTGGATGACATGTTCAATTATCGATTGACCATTGAGCTCTTTTAACAGCTTCATTGGCAAGCGACTTGATTTCAAACGAGCAGTAATTAAGAAACCTATTTTTTTCATTTACCCGTATTTTTAAATTGGCTAGTATCTTGAGCAATAAACTCAAAATCTACATTAGATAAATCAATAATTTCATCTTCACGAATCGCTTTGTTTGCTTTATTATTCAGTACTTTATATAACTCGTTTTGCTTGATACTACTACTACCATTAGTTCTTTTGAAGGCAATTTTATCCAAGCCTATTGTTTCCCCTTTCTCAATATCAACTTGGGCAACGATAGCTTTTTTCATCGGTCCTGTATTTCCATATTTAAGTTCAGCATCAGCAAGCACTAATGAATCCTTAGCACCAAGAGTTTGATAAATCACTTGAGCGATTTCAGCCACCTTATCCAATTGATCAAAACTAATAGCAGACTGTGCATCAATTCTTTTCACTCCAAAATGAGTGGTAACATGTTTTTCAATAACGGGAAAACCATTTGCAAGTCCTAGGCAAGAAATCACTTCATTCAATGCATTGCTTGGATCAGTATGATCAGCATAGCCTACTGGCAAATCAAATAACTGATTTAGCTTCTTCATTCGATCCAATTTGATATCCTTGTAATCCGTCGGATAATTTTGGAATCCATGCATTAAGAAGATATCATGCTTACCTAATTTCTTTAAGTATTGTACTGCATAATCAATCTCATCTAATGTTGATCCGCCTGTTCCTAAAATTACGGTTCCAGGAAAAATTGCCGCTTTGTCTAATAAGAATATTTCATTTAAAGCTGTAGCATGGATTTCAATTGCTTTAACGTCAAACTTACAGTTAATGGCGTACTCAACCGACTTCACATCATTGCATAAAAGAACAATATCCGTTTGTTTTACGGTAGCCAATATTCTATCCCATTGATCTTCTTTAAAACACCAAGGATCCAATACTTTGATAGCAGCATGGTCATGGGCCATATAGGCGTTCAAATCTACCGTAACATGAAATTTCAACGCATCCACTGCATGTTTTTCAGTTTCTTCAATAAGCTTAATCAAGAACCCCTCATCACCTTCATGATGAAAAGCAGTTTCTGCAATGATATATGGTTTCTTTATGTTTTGCATAATTCTAGTTTGACTTTACCTTCGAAATGAAGGCATGCTATTAGGAATTTGTAGGCTTTATAGTTTTAAATGTTTGATATCAAATTGGGCTTTTTCAAAATCCTTTGGTTTGCCAATATCCAACCAATAATCTACGATAGGGAAATTAACTACTTTTCTATTTTCCTCAATGAGTTTCTCAATCAAATCTGTAGCATTGTAAAATTCTCTTTGAGGAATATCACGAATACACTGTTTATTTATGATGTATATACCTGCATTTGAATAATACAAAAAAGTAGGTTTTTCCTGTAATGAGGTGATATTATTCTGTTCTGTTTCTAATATTCCGTAAGGAACTATAACCTCGTAAGGTACTGAAGCAACGACCATCTCTGCCTCATTTTCCATATAGGTCTGATATAAGTCTTCAAAATCTACATTAGTCAAGAGATCTGAATTCATAACCAAGATATCATTGGTTCCAAAATCAGCTACATAAGTCGCTGAGCCTAAGGTTCCAGTTATTTCACTTTCTTCGATGTATTCAATCACAATACCTTTTTGGCTTCCATCTCCAAAGTAATCCATGATTTGGTCTTTCAAATAATTTACAGAAATGTAAATCTTTTTAATTCCAAAACTAATCAGGCGGTCGATGTTATATTCAATGATTGGCTTATCTCCTATTTTGAGCAAAGGCTTAGGTGTTTGATCGGTTAATGGAGCTAAGCGCGAGCCTTTCCCTCCTGCCATAATTATCGCTTCTAAGGGAAGCATGGATTTCAATGAAGATAGATTCAATATCTCCTTAATAGTTCCATCACTTGCCAATAAAGGAACGAATAAGATATTGGCAGCTTTTAACTCTTTAATGCGTTTAGGGGAATAATCATTCTCGGTTAGAAACTTAAATCCTAGCGACATGACATCCTTAATTTTGCTTTCTAAGCTCAAGCCTTTCAATAGGCCTCTACGTATATCTCCATCGGTAACCGAACCGATTGCTTTGTTCGATTCGTCTACAATAAAAAGTGTTTTACCCGAAAGCTCGTTAATCAAATTAAGTGCTTCACGGATAGTCGTTACTTGATGAATTATAGCTTTGTTAATCATTCCAACTTTTTAATATTCCTACAATTTGTTCAGCCGAATCCCCATTTCCATAAACATTTAGTTTAGCCACTGGGTCTCCAAGCTCTATTTCTCTTATAGCAGCGAATATAGCCTCTTTATCTATTTTAGTTCGTCGAATATTAGCTGTTACTAATCGACCTTTTTGTCTATCGCCTAAATCAATTACCGCTTTAGGAAAAAAGCTTGCTTCTACATAAGCACTTGAGGTATTCCCCATCATCAAACAACAATGTTTCATGCAAGATAAATAACCATGCATACCCAGTGATTTAACAATGTGAACTTGAGGGTATTTCGCTCCAAAATGAATCAA
Organism: Flavobacteriaceae bacterium; assembly: GCA_047621945.1. Classification (GTDB taxonomy): domain Bacteria; phylum Bacteroidota; class Bacteroidia; order Chitinophagales; family UBA8649; genus JAFMKE01. The sequence continues at coordinate 6,034 of JBLHMK010000018.1, read as the reverse complement.
TTGCTCTCGAATCATTTCTCCCATGGTGTCCGCATTAGGTAAAGTGATTACTAATTGATACGATTCTTTCAATACTTCGAAAGTTTCAATTAATTCTTCAATATACCCCTTGTTCTTTTCGAATGCCACAGTTTCAGGATGGAAGGTAGACAAGATGGTATCTTTAGAAAGATCGATACCAAATTTGTCATTAAACCCCTCTACTGATAAGAAAGAGATCTTATTTAGATTGTCAATACTCAAAGCCCCCACATTAAAAACTTCCGCTTCATTTGCTACTATTTCCTTAGCACGATTGGCGTACTCTTCAGTAGATACAAACAAATACTTTGAAAACAAGGAGATAGCATGTCTGTAGCCGTTATCAATTGCTCCTAAAGTCGTTTCTCCTGCGTGAATATGAGCGATCTTCATTCTAAACGGACTAGCAGCACTTACCGCAGCAAACATTTCATAACGATCGCCTAAAGCAAATACTAAATCAAAGTCATGTTGATCCCAGAAGGTGGCAAAACCATTAACTGCTTTAGCTATTCCTTTGGCTATTGCCATTGGAGAATCTGAATTAGGAATGGTATCTACTTCATGTACATTATCATATCCTTGACTCTGTATTTCTTGGATAGTATAGCCATGTTTTTTAGACAAATGAGTTCCAAATGCGATAAGATGTAAGTCAAAGAATGAATCATTATGCAAGGCATTTAACAATGGAATGTATATCCCAAAATCAGCCCTAGAACTTGTTAATACCCCTACTTTCATATCAATTCGTCCTCTTTATAGTCCTTTTGAGCTGGGGTTCCGATAAGTTCATGCCATTGCATTGGCGATATACCAGTTCCAGGTCTTTTAGTAGTTATATTTTGAGAAGTAAACACTTCACCTTGTTTTATAGAGGAAGCCGCTACGATACTTTTTCGAGCTACTTCTTTGTTTTTAAGTTCACTAGCACTTGGTGTTTTCACCCCAGAGCCCATTGCTTGTTCAATATTCCGAATGCCATCAACCATAGCCTTTAGCTCATGAGGTTCTAAGGATGCTTTATGATCAGGCCCTTGCATATTCTTATCCAATGTAAAGTGTTTTTCAATCACTTTAGCACCCATGGCAACTGCCGCTATAGGAATTTCAATACCCAAAGTGTGATCAGAGTAGCCTACTTTCACTCCGAGTTCATTCGCGATAGTCAACATAGCATTTAAATTCACGTCTTTCATTGGAGTAGGATACTCCGTATTGCAATGTAGAATAGTTATGTTGTTTCTAATAATTCCATTCTTCTCTAGAACAGCAAGAGCTTCTTTAACTTCTTGCATATTGGCCATCCCAGTACTCATAATGATGGGTAGATTGAGCTTAGCTACTTTTTCTAAATAAGGAAGATTGGTAATTTCGCCGGAAGGGATTTTATAGAAATCAAGTTTATTCTTTAAGTATTCAATGCTTTCAAAATCGAATGCCGTGGAAAGGAATTTGATGTCATGTTCTTGACATGATTTTTCCAATTCATCAAAGTCATCATAACTTAGCTCCAAACGTTTCAACATGTCAAATTGAGATTCTGTTTTACCCGTATTCTCTTTTTGATAATCAGCTTGTTCTGCAGACTTATTCACTAAGTTCTCCGCCTTAAAAGTTTGAAATTTAATATAATCAGCTCCAGCATCAGCAGCAGCCACAATGAGCTTTTTTGCCAAATGAATATCGCCATTATGATTAACGCCTGCTTCTGCTATGATAAGGGTCTTACTCATTTTATTTTTTGCGCGGGAGAACCTACATAGGTTCCTTTGCGTGCTATATTTTTCATTACTGTAGAATTTGCTCCAACACACACATTGGAAGCTACTTTTAATTCTTGTATGATACAAGAATTAGAACCTATAAAAGTGTCGTGGTTTATTTTTACTCCGCCATTTAAGGTCACATTAGTTGAAACATGGCAATGATTACCTATTACACAATCATGTTCAATTATAGCTCCATTATTGACGATAGAATTTGAACCGATACTTACTCCAGCATTAACGAAAGCTTGGTGCATCACTATACTTCCTTCTCCTATATTGGAGTGTTTAGAAACATGAGCTGAATCCGCAATTAGAACGGGTAAAACATAATTTAATCTTCGAAGTTTGCCAAATAGCTTCTTCCGAAGCTCATTGGATTCAATTTGTCCAACTGTAACAATAGCATACGTATACTTTTCACGTAAAGCCTTCAAATTGCTATCGCTGCCGATTACAGGATAACCAAGAATGGACTGCCCTACCATATGTTTTCGATCAATAATTCCTGCAATTTTAAACTCTTTACTAGATTCAATTACCTCTATGCATGACCGACAATGTCCGCCACCCCCAATTAATAGTATCTCTTTCATATCCGTCATATTCGTACACTACTAGGTAAGTTAACAATTCTATCCTCCAAATACAAGGCATTTGATAAATCACTTTTCGGACAATCTAAAAACATGTCTAGTTTATTCATTAAAGTCCAAATAGGTCGTGTCATCACTCCATGCTCATTCATATAGCTTAAAAACTCATCTCTTTTTTCTCGGGAAGCCAGTTGAATAGCATTCAACCAATAATTTGATTTTGCCTCTTCAATCTCACGGTGTAAGATTACTTCAGGATAAGATTCAAAGAACTTGAGATACCATTCAGATAGTTCTCTTTTATTTTGAATAAAATCACTTAAGTTCTCAAGTTGAGCACAAGCTAAGGCTGCATTAAGATTAGGCATTCTATAATTGTAGCCGATATGATCATGGTGATACTCCCACTTGTGAGGCACCTTAGCTTGCGTGCTAAGATGTTTACCTAATTTTGCAAGTCCTTCATCATCGGTAACAATAGCTCCACCTCCACCTGCAGTTACAGTTTTGTTGCCATTAAAGCTAAACACACCCAAAAGACCAAATGTCCCCGTTTGTTTGCCCTTATAACTCGCCCCTAAAGATTCAGCGGCATCTTCCACAAGAGGAATATGAAACTCATTACACAATTCAACGAGCTCATCAATTCTTGCTGGCAAGCCAAAAGTATGCATAGGCAGGCATGCTGCAATTCGTTTACCGGTCAATTTATTATAGCAGGCATTTCCCTTTACTTCTGCAATTTCATTTAAGTGCTTTCTAAGTAATGAAGGAGATAAACCTAAGGTGTCGCTGTCTACATCCACAAAATGAGGACTTGCATTACAATAAGAGATTGCGTTAGCTGTGGCAACAAAAGTTAAAGCTTGAGTTAATACTTCATCGTCCTTCTCAACGCCAGCTAAAACCAGCGCTAAGTGAAGCGCATTTGTTCCATTCACAATAGCAATGGCATGCTTAGCGCCAGTAATCTCACACATCATTTCCTCAAATCGATCTACAAACTTTCCGACAGAAGAAACAAATGTAGATTCAATTGTTTCTAACACATATTTCTTTTCATTTCCTACAAATCGAGGTTCGTGTAGGGGAATAAACTTTTCAGGTTCTTCAAAGAGTTCTCGTATGTACTTGACTAGTTCTTCTTGCATAAACTACATTTTACTATCCAAATATTTATGTACTTCCTTGTGTCCAAAATTAGGAATCATATAATGAAACAGCTTGACGATATCTTCTTTTTCCCAGCTTCTGTTATTGCGATACTTACTGATTTCATCTAAAAAGTATTGTAATTTCTCTTTATCAAAAGTAGGTTCATTCTTAACAATACCTATTGATTCATGCTTGTTTAGCTCTAGGGTTTCTCCTTCCGTGAAAAATTCTTCGTATCCTTTTTCTCCAGTAGTATTACTCGGCGTAAAAAAGCAAGGCCATTTACCTTGACTCACTAACTCCTCTAATCGAGAGCGAGCTTCATCCTCAGTCTGACAGTTATACGCTTCGAATCCTTGAGCCTTTAAAAAGCGAATACCAATATCAGCAAAAGTAATCAAGTGAAGACCTTCATCTAGTTTGGGGAAATAAATATCCCTATTCTCACCAAAGATACAAGACATCAAGCAGAGCTCTCCCGACTCTTCCGGAATAACGAAATATCGTTTAATATCAGATGGGGCCGCTAAAGCTTGTCTCTTTTTAATTCGTTGTTCGAAACCAAACAATAAAGAACCATCTGAAAAGGCAACATTCGCAAACCTTGCCGTGGAGATCTTAATTTGTTCGCTTTTCTTCATCAAGAACATTTCCATTATTCGCTTAGACCCTCCCATCATATTAACGGGATTGGCAGCTTTATCTGTGGAAACGCAAAAATATTTTTTAACACCCGCAGCAATAGACTGATCAATTGTCTTAATTGTATTCAAAATATTCACTTCAATCATTCGCATTAAAGTAAATGGGTCCTTTTCACTCCTTACATGTTTAAGCGCAGAAAGATTCATTACATAATCGTACTGACCATCTTGCTTAATGAAGGCATCATATTCAATGGATGCGATATCCAAAACAAAGGTTTTAAACTCTCCATCGATGTAACCAAAGGAACTCCTGATATCTCTTACTAGCTCAACCAAATTATTTTCACTTAAATCAACTACGTGAAGTTTCTTTGGTTTGCGTTTAAATATTTCCTTTACTACAGCTTGCCCAATGGTTCCAGCACCACCTAAAACTAAAAACCTTGCACCAGACACTTCGCTGGTAAGAGCAGCTTTGTTGTTGGCTATATCAGCTTCAAATAGCTTTTCTTTTCGGTCGATGAGATCTAAGTACTGCAACATTCAAATTAGGATTTTCGAGGAATCTATTTATTAAACGAAATTAATCAAAAAGTATCAATAATATGGTCAAAATGAATGATTTGACGACAAGATTATTTACCTGAAGGCTATCGCTAACAAAAAAGTTCTATTTATTGATCAACTTATCCTTAGCTGCTTCAAACAAGCTCTTGAAATCTTCAGATATGTTTAGAACCAGGGTCAAAAAGATATAACTTAGCGTAATACAAGCTGTCGTTAGAGAAATGGAAAGAATTGGATGTTCAACTTGGATAAAATAACAAAGCATACTACTTACGAAAATTACCACAAATATTTTCCCGTGATTAAGGGTGAAAGGGTGAACTTTTTCTTTTCTCCAAACGATGACAAATGCAAGTAGGTTGCTTATAAATAATGCCAACAAACTAGCGAAAGCCACACCATTAATACCACCAAAAACAGCAGATTTTAAAGGTATAAATATTAGATTGAGCACGATTACCAAAACACTTAACAAGACACCCAATACCAGATTAAATCGATAATATTTAGACAACTCAATGATCTCTTTATTCACTCCCATCAACATATCAAACAATTTACTCAGACCAATAAACAAAACCACTAATTTACCTGCTACAAAATCATCACCATTAGGGATAATCATGAAAATTTGATCAATATTTAGCCAGATTATTAAAAAAATGAAAGAACCCACTAAGAATTGATTAATGCTTGATTTTTGATACAAGCTCTTTATTTCTAAAGCATCTTTTTTTATTACTGCTTTATTCAATATTGGATAGATGATATTGGTCAGACTTCTTTTAGGGATTTCAATGACCATTCCCATAAAATAAGCGATAGTGTAGACTCCTGCTAGTTCCATCCCAAGTCCACCTGCTATCATATTTACATCAATGGAAGCGATAACTACACTAGAAATTGATCCGAACAAGAGATATAAATTGTAGGATCGAGAGACATTTAAGAGGTTTAATGACTGCTTAAAACTGGGTAATTTAAGCTTTGGCTTTAAGTATGCAAAAACATAAATCACCATCAATGCAAATGGCAGACAGAAGAACAATAAAATATTGAGATAGTAAAACTGTTGAACATCAATCCAGTGAAAATAACCAAAGGCAAATAACAAAAACATGACCAACACTCGATCTAACACACCACTGAAAAAGGCTGGAATTGTGATTCTAAGATGAACTATTGAGATGCTTTTTAAAAAATTAAACCCTCCGTAGCTTATTGCCACAACAAGTGGCAACCAAAAGTACTTCTCCAGTTCAGGTGCCTCTGTGTATAG
>JBLHMK010000017.1:0-29264 GCA_047621945.1 Flavobacteriaceae bacterium | reverse complement strand
TTTGGTTTGGTTAATTGATGGCAAGATAGTTATTTCTAAATAAGAAGAGAGTAGCTTATGTAATAGAAGTACTTTGTTAATGCTTTAGTCATTTCCTGAATTTACTTGGTGATACGCCAAACCTGTTCTTGAATACTTTGGCGAAATAACAATGGATAGATAGGCCTATTTGAGCGCATACTTGGGATACCTTAAGATTTGTAGTTTTAAATAAAGGTCGCGCATGCCCCATTCGAAGGTTTAAAATGTAGTGACTAACTGAGTCGCTATAAAGATACTTTACAACAATTTGAAGCTTTTTTTGGCTCAAACCGAAGAGTCGGCTTAGTTTGGCGATAGTGATATCGGTTTCGATATGGTCGATCTTCTGACAAACCCCTTTGCCTCATTATCCATGGTGATCGTTGAGGCATCGTTACCCTCATCTAATTTGGCATTGAAGTAAGTTGCCATTTCTCGCAGATGGGTAGAAGCTAAGTCTTCATCTAGATTGAGCATGTATAGGTTTTTAGACTTTTATATAATTTATATATTTAATGGACACTAAAAACTTAAGAATAATTCCTCAAGGGCTTTAAAAATTAATTTGCTCGCCTAACAGTTCTATGAAATTTAATTCAGTGGACATTTGCCTTTTTGAGCTAGTTGTTTATTTAAAAAGGGCAGTTCAATTCCATTTTATTAAGCAATTTGTATGATGGTTTATGCTTAATAGGGAATGACTGGAAATTGATATCTCATTTCTTTCCGGCAAGTACGCAGCCATTCTAGACAAGGGTGCTATACCCTTATTTATATTTAGAGGCTCTAACGGAAGCCCTTTTTAGTTTAAGCATAGTTACGTGCTATTTGTATAGAAGGTGCTTGACGTAATCTTAGCTGGGAATGAATTTTATGTATATCCATCCTTCTTTACCCGAACAAAAAGTAGCTCGAACTCTTTGGTAGTCGGAAACTTCGTATTGGTCAGCTTGTTTAAGTTCTTGGCTACTTATTGTGTATAAAATTCCACTTATTTTATCCTTATTGTTATTGCTAGGAATGGCAATAGGATGGAATTTTTGTTCGCTCTTCTCAAGAACCGCTTCTTCCGTAATTTGAATTTGTTCTAATTTAAATCCTTCTAATACCTCTTTAGTTCCTGATAGTAGGCGACCGAAGGAAGCTAACTGTACTTTCTCAAGTTGCAAGGTTCCATAAGAAAACAGAAATTCATTCATGATTAAAGAGACTTGAGTTTTTAGGTGCTTTTCATTTGTTGAAGTTAAGAATTTCTAGATTGAGAGTAATCATAGTTTAGCAAAATTCAAGAAGGAAGTAATAATGGCTATATAGAGAAACCCATGTGTGGAGTTTTTATGAAAAGTTTAATTTTTTGGACATTCTAGTATAACTGCGCAATTTTCACGCTTACCTTATAATTCACCATGAAAACAAAAAGCCTTGAAGTAGCTTTCGAAAAATTGTTCGATAAATTAGAGATATGGTTGACCACGATGATTGAGATGATCCCCAATGCCATTATTGCCTTAATCGTTATTTCACTTTTCTATGTTTTAAGCAGATGGCCCTTTCATTTGCTTTTCAGCATACCGCTGCAAATATTTTATCAGGACTAATTATTTCCATAAGAGGTTCATTGGATTTAGGTGATTTGATATACTCCAATAATGCCTTTGGGAATGTGTTGCGAGTAAGTTTGTGTTCTATGAAAATATTAAATGTAAAAGGGCAACATGTTGAAATCCCCAATAGACTCCTTTTGGATAATACCTTCAAAGAGTATTCAAAAACTGGCTTTAGAAGAATTGATGTAATTGGTAAAATTAACTTTAGAGAGAATCTCGATGAGATTAGACAAAAAGCTGAAGAGAGAATGATGAGATTTGATTTCATTTTTGATGAGAAGCCACCGAACTTTGTATACAATGAGATTTACAAAGAAAAAATTGATTTTACTTTGAGGGTTTGGATGAAATTCGCCAATAATGATGGTGCGTTTTTGAACGCTAGAAGTCAATGTTTGGTTGAACTCAGTAAGTTGTTTAATGAGTTAGCAGAGGAAATCGCTAGAGATGAGATTTTATACCTTGATAAAAAATAAGCAAGTTAATGCTCACACTCACGAGGGCTATTGGTTCAATAAGTCCTTTTTTAATCCACTATTAATCGAGTTATCTGAGATCCAAATACCGAATAGGGCTTTTTTGAAATCCAATCCTTCAATGGTGCTTTTTAATTTCCCATTTTTATAAATTGCAGTTCCAGCGCCTGGGGCATAAACAATCTCAAATAAATCACCAATACTAATTGCCTGGCTTGAAAAAGCTTTTAGCATTTTATCGATTCTTATTCTGATAGCTGAAGTATTCTCATTCGTGCTTTTATCAAAACCTTCGTTAATAGCCTCACTCATATTCTCGCTGTTAATCATATCTGAAGTAATTTCAAACCGAACAGCCATGTGGTCATTAGCTTTTAGAATGGCATTTCCATCACTGCTCTTTTTAGAAAGGTATAAACCAATGGTATATAATTTGAACACAAATTTTGATCGGATACCCGCCCCATTTAAATCAAGTGATTGCTCATTGAAAGAAAGTTTGACAGGCAAGGTCACATCATTTAGAGTAACTTGAGCATTGGCTGTAAAAGCAAAAAGAATAGCGAGGGATAGGGTGAAAATAAATCTAGGCATTTGTAATATTTTTTTGAAAATAAGAATAATTAATAAGAGTGTTGCAATAATTAATCCATGTTTTATAAGATCTCAAACTCGATGGATGCGTTTGAGCCCTAGTAATACTGAATTTATAAATTTTTTGAGATGTTAAACTTAAAGACTGTATTTCCTTGTTTAGTTTCTTCTAGCCAAATGTCCCCGTTGTGAAGCTTGGCCACCCGTTTGCATATTGAAAGTCCAATTCCAGAGCCTTCATAGTTTTCACCCACCAATCTTCTGAAAGGTTCGAAAATCTGTTTTGCGAATTTTGGATTTATCCCTATTCCATTATCTTCTACAAGAAAAACCCAATAATCCTCACTTTCGCTGTAAGTGCAATTAATCGTTGGAGTGGATGATTGATTGTACTTAATCCCATTGATAATAAGATTGTTAAATATCAAACCAATCATATGAGGATAACAATTTACTTTATCTGTAGGTAGGTTTATATTCAAAACTGCTGATTTTGAATTTATCAGAAGCTTCATATCAATTATTTTACGAGCAACTAAACTCTTGAGGTCTATTGGTTTGGATACTAATTCCTCAGCACCTGTCCTAGCATAATTTAAAATATCATCAATCAAGGTCCCCATTCTGTTTGCCGAACTACAGATGAAATCAATATATTGAAGAGAGGTGTCATCAAGATTATTTTCTTCCTTTTCTTTTAAAAGGTCGGCAAAATTGATCATTGTGCGAACGGGTCCTTTCAAGTCATGAGAGGTGGCAAACGTAAATTTCTCCAAATCAATATTGGCTAGTTCTAAAGCTTTATTTGCTTGCTCTAATTGATAGCTACGTTCCAATAGCTCTTTGTTATGCTCATCAATAGTAATTTGCATTGTTTTTAATGCAGTAATATCACTAAACATACCAATTGTCCCAATGATATTTTTGTCATCATCGAACATAGGCACTTTAGACGTGGACAACCATCTCTTACCTTGTCCAGGCAAGGTGATACATTCTTCAAAATTTAACTGAGCTTTACCCGTCGACATGATTTCTCTATCAGTCTTTGTGAAAGCGTCGGCCTCTTTTTTACTAAAGAGTTCGTAATCGGTTTTCCCAACTAATTCCTTTCTATGTTTCAACTCCAAATAATATAGCAGGTTGTCGTTACATCCGAGAAATGTAGAATTTAGATCTTTCCACCAAATATATTGAGGGAGATTATTTATCAACTGTGATAGGATGTTATTTTCCATAACTATACTCTAACTTCTAATTCTCGATGAACCACAGTGATTTATTTACACCTAACAAGTACATATTGTTTAGCAGCCGTAAATTTGAATGCTTAGATTAATTGTGAAGATAATTATTTTCTTGATAATCCATCTGGCAGTGATTAGAATTGAAGAGCTAAGGAGTTAGATAAATGAACGTGGATGCATTTTACCAATCATAGCATTCACCTTAGCAAGTGTTATACTTAAGCAAAGGGGAATAGCTTGAGTTAAGAGTTTATGGTATGGAACCCAGTCTTAAGAAATCCAGGAGAGTCAACTAAGACGCAATATATACTAGCCTCCCCTTGATATACTTCGTTCTTGGCGAAAATACTACCTAAGCCTATAATCCGAATAGTTTCTTTTTCATTGATATTATAACTCATGTTGCTCCATCGTACAATACCGTTAGTATTGGTATAGGCTATTTTGTTAAATTGAGTCCCCTTAGCTTGACCAGAGAAAAGATCATATTTATTCGCCGTCAATTAGACCTTTTTACCAATCCATAGATCCCCATTAGATTTCTTTACACGGAATTCAATATTCACGGCAACATTCTCCCTGACAAGCTCTTTTTTATCACAACTTGCAATGGTGAATAATAGGAATGCAAGGGGATTAATTAATAGGGCACTCATAATAATACAGGTTTAATTTAAAAATCAATTTTAATAATCTTGCAGCGCACCAAATCAAGATTTTATCTGATTAAATGACGGTAATACTAAGTTAGTTAGAATTCGTGTTTTAGACAGTAACTCTAGTCACATGACTAGCTAGTTTTTAAAAGTCAAATGACATAAAATTTATGAGATAATTAAACCTCTAACTAAGTTATTTTCCTCCTCCAATTCCATAACTTTAATGTCCAACTATAGAAAGCTGATGAAACACTTCTTATTCTTTTTCTTCTTGGGGCTCTTTAACCCAGCCTTAAGTCAATATAACTACATTGAAAATCCGGAGTTGTTTGAAGAGAACACGATGAATGCACATGCTTATTTTGTTTTCGATACGCAAGAGGATGTTCGTGACATTACTGAAAACTCCAACTACTTTTTCTTGAATGGAGATTGGTTCTTTCAGCATAGCAATGTGCCTGAAGATCGACCAATAGATTTTTATCAAACGGATTTCAATACTGATGGGTGGAACACCATACCCGTGCCTGGCGATTGGCAAATGTATGGGTATGATTATCCTATTTATACCAATTGGAAGTATCCGTTTAAAGCAGACAAACCTTTTGTGCCTAAAGATTTTAATCCGGTGGGATCTTATAAAAAGAACTTTAGTTTACCCGCTGATTGGAAGCCTACTTGGGATGAAATTGTTCTGCACTTCGGTGGAGTTAACTCCTGTTTTTTTGTTTGGATTAATGGTAAATATGTCGGCTACAGTGAAGATAGTAAATTGCCTTCTGAGTTTTTGGTATCTAATTACTTGAAAGCTGGAGAGAATCAGGTGGCTGTGGAGGTATATAAATACTGCGACGGCACTTACCTAGAAGATCAAGATATGTGGCGACTAAGTGGAATAGAAAGAGATGTCTATCTCTACAAACAGCCGGAAGTTTATATTGAAGATTTTATGGTGCAAGCTTCTTTAGATGAAAGCTATTCAATAGGAGAGTTGAGTTTAGAAATAAGTACAGTCTTCCCTAAAATCAGTAGTTCAGTAAATCACTTACCAGTCTTCACTTATCAGTGTCAACTAATAAGTGAAGATAGTTCCGTTGTTTGGAAGAGATATGCTGTATTAGAAAATGATCTTGACACTCCGAATAAGCAAAGTTTTAAAGGACAAATTCCTGCGGTTAAAACTTGGTCAGCACAGCATCCGAATCTATATAATTTAGTAATTAGCATTCGAGATGAGCAGAATAATTTGATGCAGAAAGTCGAACAAAAAGTAGGGTTTAGAAGTCTAGAAATTACCGACGGCATATTTTATATCAATGGAGAGGTAGCGGAAATAAAAGGCGTCAATCGACATGAGCACGATCCAAACTGGGGACATGCTGTCGGCTATACAGGCAATGTCTTTAATGAGGATAGTTTACGTAAAGACTTAGAGCTCATTAAGTCTTTAAACTTCAATGCTGTCCGAACCGCCCACTATCCTAATCATCCTTTATTCTATGATTTGTGCGATGAGTTAGGGCTTTACGTTTGTGATGAAGCGAATGTAGAAGGGCACTTTTATATGATGTTTAAACCTTTGGATAATCTGGCCATCGACCCAGACTATAAGCAAGCGGTTTTGAGTCGCATCTATAATATGTATCAACGGGATAAAAACCATTCAGCTATAATCATGTGGAGTGTAGGAAACGAAACTGGAACTGGTAAAACCATGGTAGAAGCTTATCGGATGTTGAAGAATTTAGATGAGGAGCGTCCGGTATTTAATGAGCGCCATTTCTTCCTCAATACGATCAAAGAAAAGCACTCAGATTTTAATGGTAACATGTATGCGCCAATAGAGAAAGTAAAGAAGATTATAGACAAAGATAATGAGCGACCATTTATCTGGATAGAGTATGCCCATGCCATGGGAAACAGTACAGGGAATTTTGCAGATCTATGGGAATTCGTTCGAAGCGAATCACAAGTGCAAGGAGGTTTTATTTGGGATTGGCGCGATCAGGGAATTTGGAAAACGAATGAGAACGGTGAACGCTTTCTGGGCTACGGAGGACATTTTGAACCCGCAGATAATAAGTTCACAGGTGGACTGCAAGGGGATGGTAATTTCTGTGCGAATGGAGTGATAAGTTCAGATGGAAAATTGCATCCGGGAGCAGATATAATAAAGCATGTCCAAAGCAATATTCGGATAGAAATGATTAATGATTTCAGCTATCGATTTATCAATGATTTTGAAGAACTAAATCTCTCTGAGTTTGAGTTTTGGTTGAACAAGCAACAGGCTAATGGAAAAGGAGGCTTTGGAAGACTCAGGAAAATTACCTGTCAAGCGATGTCGGATACAATTGTCCATATAAAGCCTCAAGGGGAACTCGCTGGTGACCTATCAGCGCTAATGCTTACGGGATCCAATGGAGAGTTTAGGTACAAGAAAAACTTCTTCTTTAAAGCAATGGATGCGCCGAAAGTGTCTTTGTCAACTGAGGCAACAGTTTTCCAGGTTGATGCTAAGAATTATACCTATGTAATAGCAAACGAGCATGTTAGCTTTTTGTTAACTAAGAATGGGCATGTTAATCACCTTGTAGTAGACGGAGAATTGCAATTTATAGATGGGCCTAAAGTTAATTTTTGGCGAGCTCCAACAGATAATGATTTTGGAAACAAAGCGCAGAAAAGACTGTCTTTTTGGAAGACAGCAGCTGCACGAAGCCAATTAGTAAGCTTAGATCACCGACAAATCAAAAATTATTATTTTATTCAAACTCAGTATGAACTGCCTGAAAAGAAAGGGGATTTCTTTATAGATTATAAAGTTTATGGGGATGGGGTGATACAGGTTAATCTAAATTTTGATTTGCGAAATACCGATGAAATTCCTAGAATCGGTTCTTACTTGAAACTACCCAAGGAATTTGATTTATTACACTACTATGGATTGGGTCCTCGAGAAAACTATGTTGATAGACAAGATGGACAATGGTTCTTTGAGTATTATTTAGCGTTGAATAAAGACCCTGAATATCCGAAACTGCAAGTACAAGAAATGCCTTATATCCGTCCACAAGAGTATGGCAACAGAACGAAGACCTACTTGATTGACCTTTACTCGCCAAGTGATTCGCTTAAAATTACGGGGAATGATTTAAGCTTTAGTGCTTGGACACATAGTCTTGATGATATAGATGAAGGCCTGGAGAAACAGGGTAAAACGGTGTTAGATATCCCTAAACGTGATTTTATTTGGTTGAACATCGACTACGGTCAAACCGGCGTTGGTGGGGATAATTCATGGGGGCGAAAGCCTTATGACAAGTATGTTTTGAAGGGAGGTCGATATACTTATTATTATACAATTCAACCTTAGGGTTTCTGTTGTAAAAACACCGGTGTTTTCTTAAAGAAGGTTAAAAAACGGGTTCCGAACCCTTAAAGGGTTCGGAACCCTCTAAATCCTTGTAATCTCGGCATTATTCCTTAGCTTTGCAGACTTTAAATAATTACACGATTAAAATACCTCAAGAGCTATGCTAACAGCAAACAATATATCCTTACAATTCGGTAAAAGAGTTTTATTTGACGAAGTAAATGTAACCTTTGTCAAAGGAAACTGTTACGGAGTAATTGGCGCTAATGGTGCTGGTAAATCGACCTTTCTAAAAATTCTTGCTGGTGATCAAGATCCAACAAGTGGTACAGTAGATTTAGAGCCGGGAGCTCGAATGTCTGTGTTACAACAGGATCACTTTAAATTTGATGAGAATACAGCTTTAGAAACGGTAATTATGGGTCATACCATTCTTTTCGGTATCATGAATGAAAAAGATGCTTTATATGCAAAGCCTGATTTTTCTGAAGAAGATGGACTGAAAGCTGGAGATTTAGAAGCTGAGTTTGCCGATTTAAACGGATGGAATGCAGAGAGTGATGCTTCAGAGTTGCTAAGTAATTTGGGAATTGATAAAGCGAAGCAAGAGCGTAAAATGACTGACTTAACAGCGAATGAAAAAATTCGTGTGTTGTTAGCTCAAGCTATTTTTGGTGAACCAGACGTGTTAGTATTGGATGAGCCTACGAATGATTTGGATGCAGCTACAATAGCATTTCTAGAGAACTTCTTAGCCGACTATCAAAATACAGTAATTGTAGTATCTCACGATAGACACTTTTTAGATGCGGTATGTACCCATATTGCTGATATAGATTTTTCTAAGCTTAACTTGTTTACAGGTAACTATACTTTCTGGTATGAAAGTTCTCAGTTATTGCTTTCTCAACGAGCATCTAAGAATAAGAAAGCTGATGAGAAGATTAAAGAATTGAAAGATTTTATTGCTCGATTTAGTGCAAATGCTGCGAAAAGTAAGCAAGCAACTTCAAGAAAGAAAGCTTTAGATAAAATCAATGTGGAAGACATGAAGCCTTCAAGTAGAAAGTATCCTGCTATTATTTTCATGCAAGAAAGAGAAGTTGGAAACCAAATTCTGACCTTGGACAACTTGGGTTATGAAAAAAATGGTGAAGTGCTTTTCTCCGGATTGAACCTTTCGTTAACTAAAGATGACAAACTAGGGGTAATCTCTAGAGATAGTAGAGCAGTAGATGCCTTCTATCAAATTTTAAGTGGCGAATTAGAGCCAACATCAGGTAGCTTCGAATGGGGTGTAACTGTTAAGCATGCGTATTTGCCGAGTAATAACTCTAAGTACTTTAATGATAATAATTTGAACCTAATTGATTGGTTACGTCAATACTCTGTGAATAAAGAAGAAGCCTTCGTACGCGGATTCTTAGGTAAGATGTTGTTTTCTGGTGAAGAGAGTTTCAAAAGCGTAAAAGTATTGTCAGGAGGGGAGAAGGTGAGATGCATGGTTTCAAGAATCATGTTACAACAAGCAAATGTTGTTTTGCTTAATGAGCCAACGTCTCACTTAGACTTAGAATCAATTACGGCCTTTAATAATGGCGTGAAAGATTTCCCAGGGGTAGCTTTATTAACCACTCAGGATCACTCATTCATGCATTCTTCTGTAAATAGAATTTTTGAATTCGGTCCTAATGGTTGTATCGATAAACAATTCACTTTGTATGATGATTACATCTCTGACAAGGGAGTTGTAGAAAGAAGAGAAGCTTTATATCAAGGAGCAAAAGTGTAAATATGGATATGAGTGCTATTTTAATAGGAGTTGTAATTTTTGCATTTGTTGTTGGCATCTTATTTTTTGCCTTTCAATATGAAAAGAAGCTAGGCCTAAAATAGACGCACAATACCAAATTTAATCCGAAACCTTCAGTTTAGAATTAATCAGAGGCTTTGAAAAGAATTTTCTAGAGTTTATTTATCCGAAGTTATCAGGACAAATAGATGGAATATTTCTCAATTTGTATTCCTATCGAACAGGTGGGAAAAGCAAAGTGACATATACGGGGCTAGAAGTGAGAGACCAGCCAGGCATCCCTTATTTCAAGATAGTTAAAAACGGCTTGTTTCAAAAGTTAGCTAAGACTTTGCTTGGCCAAGACATTCTAATGGGGAATCCGGAAATGGATGAAAAGTTTCGTTTTATTTGTGAGGATGAATCCCGTTTTGTCAAAGCCTTAGATGCAGACATGCAACAATTAATACTGCACCTACATAGGAAGTTACAGGCTCCCATTGAAATGAAGATCGGGGTAGTCAATTATACCTTTGTGAATCATATTCATACGGATGCTAGAAGAGAGGATTGTGTGAAGGTGATGGTTTTGATGCTGAAGATTGTGAAGGCTATGTGTCCTTAAATTTCAGCACGTTCAGCTAGTAATTGTCCTAACTTACTTCCTATAGCAATACCCATCCCGCCTAAGCGAACACCCGCTATTACATTGTCACTTACATTTTTAAGAATGGGATTCTTTTGCTTTCCAAAGGCCATAATTCCGGTCCACCTCATATCAATCTCGAAAGAAGTGTTAGGTAGAATGACTTGTCTTAATTTTTCGTCTAAGTCATTTTGAATAGACACATTCAACTCTTGACTTGTTGTAGTTTCTTTTTCGAAATCTATGTTTCGTCCTCCGCCTAATAATACCCGTCCATTAATTTCTCTGAAATAGTAATAGCCTTGATCAAAATGAAAAATCCCTTTCAGTTTTAGATCAGCTATCGGCTGCGTAACTAATACTTGACCCCGTCCTGCTTGCAAGTCAATGGAAGAGATTAGAGATTTAGCAAAAGCATTGGTGCAAACAAATACTTTCTGAGCGCGCAATACAAAAGAACTATCTTCTAAAATTACAGCGACTTTAGTGCCTTCATCTTCTATCTTGGTAACTTTCGTCTTGGTTTTGTATTCTACACCTAGGCTGAGCGCTTTTAAGATCAAATGACGCATCATTTCTCCCGTATGTAGACTTCCTTCCAGTCGATTGTATATTAAGGTGGATAGAGAAGGAGTTAAGCTGTTCTTTTCGATTCCCGAAGGATTCTCTTTAAAGATTTTTTCTCCTAGGCTTGAAGAAAGAAGGGCATTGACCGAATCGATCTCGTTAAGCAGTTCTTCTTCATGCGTAAACACTAATTCATTGCTACCTGTCGCCTGATACTGAATGGCATCATCCCCCAATCGTTGACGCAATAAGTCCAGCCCATCTTTTCTTAAGCGAACCAATTGAATCACTTCCTCTTCAGTATGCGTTTGTAGATCGTCAACTATTTCACTTAGACTTCCTATACAAGCGAAGCCGGCATTTTTAGTACTTGCTCCAGAAGGCAAAAAGCCAGCTTCTAAAACTAGAACACTGGCTTTTGGATGTTTTTCTTTTAAACTAATAGCAGTAGAGAATCCTACGATTCCTCCACCAACTATGATGAAATCATAGTTAAGAAAGCTTTCTCTTTCCCAATAGGAAATCATTAATCTTTATCTATTTGCATGACTACAGATACCATGGAATTTGACTCAAGCTTACCGTTAAAACCGATGGTTTGTCCACTGGCAAAGTTGACACCATTGACTTGATTGCTACCTAGTGCATTATTGACTATAGCTTGATAACTTGTGCCTGGAGCACTGTTTATAGCCTTATTCATTACATTGTAATCTATAGGTGAACTGGAGATAACCACAGCCATATAATCTGTTTTAGTTAATTCATCCGCTTGCATGGAATAATTATTTTGCGAAGGGCGCCACACCGCTTGTCCCATCATGTTACTCATAAAGCTTCCGCCAACCATCATTTCGATAACTACAGGAGCTCCCTGAGCTGGATTATACTTCATCGCTAAGCTATCTAATTTATAGTTGTTTCCGCCTTCTGTAAGCCTGTTAAATCCCTTTGTGCGGTACATAGACATTTGGTTATACTCCTCAAATGTCATTTTTCTTATTTTATTTCCTGGTCGCATTGTTTCCTTACAATCCAATTTCCTTAAAAAAATGTTACAAACAAAGGTCTTAGCGAGACACTGCAACCGTAAAGTTTATTTTATTATTAATTAGACATTTTCAATTTTTTCAATTCCCGTAGGGCTTACTTTCCCATTCCGAAGCCTTTCATCATCTTACCTGCAGCTCCCATGTTTTGCATTTTCTTCATCATTTTACGCATTTCTTCAAACTGTTTTAAGAACTGATTAACCTCTTGGATGGAGTTTCCACTACCGTAAGACAAACGTTTTCTTCTCACACCATTCATTAATTCAGGTTGCGCTCTTTCAGCGGGTGTCATACTCTTAATAATAGCCTCTACTTTGTCAAAAGCATCATCGCTAATATCGATATCCTTTACAGCTTTTCCCATTCCAGGAATCATACCTAATAAGTCCTTGATGTTACCCATCTTTTTGATTTGATTCAACTGTTGTAAGAAGTCATTGAAATCAAATTCGTTCTTGGCAATTTTCTTTTGAAGTTCTTTGGCTTTGTCTTCATCGAATTGCTGTTGTGCACGTTCAACGAAAGAGACAATATCTCCCATGCCCAAAATACGCTGAGCCATACGGTCAGGATGAAAGACATCTAATGTGTCTACCTTCTCACCAGTAGAAACAAACTTAATGGGTTTGTTTACAGTGTACTTGATTGTTAATGCAGCACCACCTCTTGTATCACCATCTAGTTTGGTAAGAACAACTCCGTCGAAATTAATTTTTTTGTTGAAGGCATCCGCAGTATTGACTGCATCTTGTCCTGTCATGGAATCAACTACAAATAAAGTCTCATCTGGATTCACTGCTGATTTAACGGCAGCAATCTCATTCATCATTTGCTCATCAACAGCTAAACGACCGGCCGTATCAACAATTACCACATCGTAACCATTCTCTTTCGCGTATTCAATAGCTTTTCGAGCAATCTCAACTGGGTTTTTGTTTTCTTCTTCAGCGTAAACATGTATGCCAATGCTTTCTCCTAATGTTTTCAATTGATCTATTGCTGCAGGACGATAGACATCACCAGCAACCATCATTGGTTTCTTCTTTTGTTTATCTTTCAAGTAATGAGCAAGCTTGTGTGTGAAAGTAGTTTTACCACTACCTTGCAACCCAGCTATCAATACAACAGCAGGAGAGGAACTTAATTCAAAAGTAGCCGCTTCGCCACCCATTAACTCTGTTAGATTATCTTTTACAATCTTGGTCATTAATTGACCTGGTGAAACTGCAGTTAATACATTTTGACCCATTGCTTCTTCCTTCACCTTATCGGTAAACTCTTTGGCAATTTTGTAATTCACATCTGCATCCACTAAAGCTCTGCGAATTTCTTTAATCGTAGTTGCAATATTTAGCTCTGTAATTGAACCTTGGCCTTTAAGGCTTTTAAATGCGCCTTCTAATTTTTCCTGTAAATTTTGAAACATATCTTTAGTATTGAATACTTAGTATTTAGTATAGAGTACTCCATACTAAGTAGATCTTTTAGTTATTATTATTGATACTTTTAATAGAATTCTTTTATCTAAAAATAAGTAAGCCTTCTAACTTTAGCAATGTGCTTAGCATATCGAATAACTTGATTGGTATAACCATATTCATTATCGTACCAAGCATATAATACGATTCTCTTCCCGCTTTCGGAAACAATAGTATTTAAACTATCAATTTCTGTAGCGTTAGTATTTCCAACAACATCAGAAGAAACATGTTCTGCAGAAGCTGCATAGCCCACCTGTTCAACTAAGTCGCCCGTTAAAGCTGCTTGTCTGAATAATTCATTCATTTCTTCAACGCCGCCTTCTACCTTTTTATTTAGGTTTAAGGCTAAAATAGCAATAGAAGCATTTGGAGTAGGAACACGCACGGCACTAGCTGTTAACTTGCCTTTTAAGTAGGGGAAAATTTTAATCGCAGCATTAGCTGCACCAGTAGAAGTAAGTACCATGTTTAATGCAGCACTTCTTCCTCTTCTTCCTTTTTTATGGATATTATCGATCAAATTTTGATCATTAGTATAGGCATGGATAGTTTCAATATGACCATCCTGAATTCCATACTTATCTTCAACTATTTGAAGCACAGGCGCAATACAATTGGTTGTACATGAAGCTGCAGAAAACATAGTCTCTTTATCTAAGTCAACATCGTCATGATTGATTCCATACACTACGTTTTCAATATCATCGCCAGCAGGAGCTGTCAACAATACTTGACTTGCACCTTTAGCTTCGAAATGCTGTGATAAAGCTTTCCTATCTTTCCAGATTCCCATATTATCAATAATAAGAGCATCTTTAATGTCGTGCTTAGTGTAATCAATTTCACTTGGGTGATTGGCGTAGATTACTTGTATGGCATTACCGTTAACTAATAAACGGTTGTTCTCCTGATCAACACTTACAGTTCCAGCAAGTTTTCCATGCACAGAATCTTTCCTTAAGAGGCTAGCTCTCTTCACTAAGTCGTCATCACCTTTCTTACGAACAACTATAGCTTTTAATCTTAATTGTCCACCAACACCAACCTGAGCCGTAAGTAATCGTGCTGCAAGACGACCAATACGACCAAAACCGTAAAGAACTACATCCTTAGGTACTATACTTATTTTATCAGCACCAATATAGTTAGCTAGCTTCTCATTTAGGAAAGAACTTTTGTCTGTATAGTTGGCACTTTCTTGTTGCCATTCGTTTTCTAATCGACCTAAATCAATCTTAGCAGGAGCGAGGTCCATGGTGCAAAGTGTTTTAGCAAACTCAACAGAGCTTTCTAAAGAAACGCGAATTTGCGCAAACTTTCTAGCGTAGGCGTGATCATTGATTATTTCAGTAACGCCTTTGTCAACGAGCTTTCTTCTAAATAGAACGAGTTCTACGTTTTTGTCAAAGTATAGGTTACTTGCGTAAGTCACTAGTTCTAAAGCTAGTTTTTCTTTACTTACCCAATTCTTCAATTCCGAGTTGAAACTTGTATTCATTTTGGTTTTTTACGGTTAGTTATGAATAGAAAAGTCGGAGAATTCTATTAGAATAATCCGACTTTGCAAAAAAAATATACATTATGATTAAAATTGCATAATTAGTTTCCTAGATATGCTTTTAATAATTTACTTCTAGAAGTAGTTCTAAGCTTATTAATTGCTTTGTCTTTAATTTGACGAACACGTTCTCTTGTTAAATCGAATTTGATTCCGATATCTTCTAAACTCATTGGATGCTCAACGCCAATACCGAAGTATAGCTTAATTACATCTTTTTGTCTTTCAGATAAAGTACTTAAAGAACGCTCAATTTCATTTCGAAGTGAATCCTTGTACTCAAGTGCTCCATCTGTTTTGTCTGTATTTGTGTTTTCTAATACATCCAATAAAGAGTTATCTTCCCCATCAACAAACGGTGCATCCATAGATACGTGCCTCGCAGCAACTCCTAAGGTCGTTTCTACTTCGGATGTTTGAAGTTCTAATACTTCAGCTAATTCTTCTGCTGTAGGCTCTCTTTCGAAAGTTTGCTCCAATTCAGAAAAAGCTTTATTAATTTTATTCAGAGAACCAACCTTATTAAGCGGTAAACGAACTATTCTACTTTGCTCAGCAAGTGCTTGTAAGATTGATTGTCGAATCCACCATACTGCATAAGAGATGAATTTAAATCCTCTTGTTTCATCAAAACGTTGTGCAGCTTTGATCAATCCTAAATTACCTTCATTGATTAAATCACTTAAGGACAATCCTTGATTTTGATATTGCTTTGCTACAGACACTACGAAACGAAGATTGGCTTTCGTTAATTTCTCTAAAGCTACCTGATCTCCTTCGCGAATACGCTGTGCTAAATCTACCTCATCGTCTGGAGTAAGTAAGTCTACTTTACCAATTTCTTGAAGATATTTTTCAAGGGATTGGGATTCACGATTGGTTATGGATTTAGTAATTTTTAGTTGACGCATCTATAGATATATTTTTGATGATTTTTAACTAGTGGGCAAAGATAAGGTAAAACCCGCTGTAATTCAACTATTAAGCTAGTTAAAATTTTGTTTAAAACTGTTAAGTTTTGCACAATTAGTTAATTAATTTGCTTTTCCGATACATTTTTAATTATAATTGCACACTTAACCGAAGCACGAAATGGCTAGAATAAAATATACAACTGAATTTATGGTGAGATCTTCACCCGCTATATTATATAATTTTTTAACATCGGGATCTTCAATGGCTCAATGGTTTTGCGATACTTGTGACATCAATGAAGATGTGTACACGTTTGGCTGGGATGGTTACGAAGAGAATGCCGTATTGGTAGACACTGAAGATGATAAGTATGTAAAGTATAGATGGGAAGATGCCGAAGACCCTGAAGAAGCGTTTGAGTTTACGATCTACAAATCGGAGATTAGTAATGATACGGTCTTAACTATTGTTGATTATGCAGATGATGATGATGTGGAAGATCAAAAATTACTTTGGCAAAGCCAAATTGAAACGCTAAGCAAGCGAATCGGCGCTTAGAAAATTCAAGAAATATTAACCTTACCTTAGTTGAGTGAAAAAACTTGATAAACTTCTTATATTAAGTTATTTAGGACCTTTACTCCTTACTTTTTGTATCGCACTTTTTGTGCTAGATATGATGTTCCTATGGAAGTATGTGGATGACCTTATTGGTAAGGGAATCGATGGCGGAATATTGGCAGAGCTTATGTTCTATGCCTCTGCTGTTCAGGTGCCTATGGCATTCCCTTTGGCAGTTCTTGTTGCCTCTATTATGACTTTTGGAAGTTTGGGTGAGCAATTCGAATTAACCGCAGTGAAAGCTTCTGGAATATCGCTGTTTCGATTCATGAGACCGCTTATTTTCTTTACTATTTTAATGAGCTTCGGGGCGTTTTATTTTTCTAATAACGTTTTGCCCGTAGCTAATTTAGAATTTTCCACCTTGCTAAGCGATATCCGAAAACAGAAGCCCGCTTTGGCCTTTGAAGAACACATCTTTAATAACGACATTCAGAACTACAGTATTCGAATAAAAGGTAAAAGTGATGATGATAAAACGGTTTATGATATCATGATTTATGACCATACAGAGAACCGAGGAAACAACCATGTGATTCTTGCGGATAGTGCGGAATTTGGTTATTTGAACGATGGGGGGGTGATGTCAATTTCCTTACATAATGGGTCGCAGTTCAAAGAAGAAACCATGCCCATTGAAAAGAATGTGCCAGCGAAAATGATGGTGACGAGATATAAGTCTTGGGAGAAACATTTGGATCTTTCCGCATTTAAATTAGAACGCCAAGATCAAACAGCATTTACTAAACTTCATCGAATGCTTAATCTGCGGCAATTACAAAACGGGGCAGATTCAGTGATGTATGAAATGCAAGATGAACGAGACTTGATGATGACGAATATCTCCAGATATTATTTGTTCATTAAGGCAAAAGGGGATACTTCTGGATTGTTTGATCAAGAATTGCTTCCATTATCTTTCTACACGGAGTTCGATAGCTTGATATATGCTGTTAAACTGGATGTATTGAAATCTTCATTGATTAAGGCTCGGAATATGAAGAATATTATTGTGAGTAAACAAGAAATGCTACATTTTAAGTCTAAAGATTTGATTCAATATCGTTTGTACATGCATCAAAAGTTCAGCTTGTCTATAGCTTGTATTGTGTTATTCTTTATTGGGGCTCCACTCGGTGCCATTATCAAAAAAGGAGGGTTTGGCTGGCCAATGTTACTTGCTGTAATTTTCTTTGTAATTTACATTGTAACATCAATTATGGGTGAGAAAACCGCAGAACAAATGGTGTTGGCCCCGTGGCAAGGGATATGGTTATCTACTTTCTTATTACTTCCTGTAGGAATGTTTTTAACCTGGAAAGCTAAAAATGATTCACCTATATTTACTGGAAGGTTCTACAAGAATCTGTTTTTATTAAAAAAGAAGGTAAAAGGTGGTTGAGATACTTAAAAGGGCAACAGGATTCTATATTCCTTTTATACTATTTGTTTTAGTCGGAGGATTTCATCTAATTTATAATTACACCGATGGACTTTGGGTATTGTGGTTTTGCGAAAATTTCGATGAAACCCGGTATCAAATTTTTTCTTGGTTCACCTTACTAGGAGAGCCGCAAGTGCTATTGCCAATAGCCTTATTTTTGTTTATGTTTAATTACGGAAGAGGTTTTTTCGTCGCGGCTGCTTGGTTTATTGCATCCATCATTACTATTGCGCTTAAGGGACTAATAGCGAATCATCGACCCGCCTATTTTTTTGAAGATGTATTTATCGCTTGCGCAGGGGAGATTCAATTGTGGTTTAATCTAAGTACACCTTCGGGGCATACGACAGCAGCATTTGCCTTTTTTGCTTCCTTAGCTATAACGGCGAGGCATAAGAGTCTGCAGTTTTTGTTTTTTGCAATAGCCTTATTGGCTGGATTAAGCCGCATGGTGTTGTTTATGCATTATTTTTATGACGTATATTTGGGTGCAATAATTGGCTCAGTAAGCGCTATTATAATATGGCTTATCTTGCATAGGTATCAAGGAATAGGATTTTTGAACTGGAAGAATAATTCCGTTAGCTGGTTGAAGAAATGAAGTGCTTAGATAAAATACCTTATAAATTACTCCTCATATTGATTGGGGCGGTATTGTTTATTCCCTACCTAGGGAATGCACCACTTTTTGATTGGGATGAGATTAATTTTGCTGAATCAGCTAGAGAGATGTTGATTTCTGGAAACTACCTTCAAGTACAGATTGATTTTCAAGCTTTTGCTGAGAAGCCTCCTTTTTTTATTTGGATGCAAGCCCTTAGTATGAAGCTATTTGGGGTGAATGAGTTCGCTGCAAGATTGCCGAATGCCTTAATTGGAATTACAACTATGTTGGCTTTGTTGGCAATCGGTAAAAGATTGAAAGATAAACATTTCGGAGCCTTGTGGGCGTTGATTTATGTGTCCTCCTTCTTGCCTCATTTCTATTTTAAATCAGCCTTGATTGATCCGCTTTTCAATCTCTTTATTTTTACTGGGATATACTTTGCTAGTAAATTGACGGAGAATGACGAGTTTACAGCTAAAAAGAAGCGTCGCAAAATAAGGAACATGGCCGTTTTTTATGCCGGGTTGTTTATTGGCTTGGCAGTACTTACTAAAGGGCCAGTGGGCTTGTTGTTGTTCTCCTTAACCTATTTAGTTCTTTTTGCCATAAGCAGGTTTAAGCGATTAAACAACCTATGGGAAATGATTTATTTCGGTATCATTTGTTTGGCTACTATTTCAGTTTGGTATGGATTAGAATGGTATGTCAATGGACCTGCTTTTTTAGAAGGCTTCTTTCAGCGGCATATCGATCTGCTGACTACAAGTGATGCAGGTCATGGAGGTCCATTCTTTTATCATTTCTTGGTATTATTTCTGGGTTGTTTCCCCGCTTCTGTATTCATATTCGGAGGAATCAAAAACCATGACTTCTCAACGGGGTTGTTGCATAATTTTCAGCGTTGGATGTTGAGCTTATTGATTGTTGTATTAGTGGTGTTCAGTTTGGTTCAAACCAAAATCATTCATTATTCGTCCCTGGCTTATTTCCCAATTACTTTTTTTGCGAGTTACTTTATCTATTACTTACTTCAAGGGAAACGGAAATGGAGATGGTATCATGCCACCTTATTTCTATTCATCGGAATAGTTTGGGGAGCGGCCATTGCCTTAGTGCCGGTTTTAGGTAAGAATACAGATGTGCTTGTGGGCATTATCAATGGTAATGATCCATTTGCGGCGGCTAACTTGCAAGCCAAAGTTTTTTGGTCTTATTATGAATCAATCTATGGGCTGAGTTATATTTTGGTCTTGGTTATAGCAGGAGTGTTGTTTGCGCTGAAACATATTCGTTTAGGTGTAGCAACTTTGTTTATCGGAACTTGTGTAATCATACAATTAGTGGTGATTCTGTTTACGCCTAGAATTGAAAAATACACGCAGGATGCTGCTATTCAATTTTATCAGGAAAAGGCTAGTGAGCAATGTTATATCCAATCTTTAGGGTTTAAAAGTTACGCGCCTTTATTTTATGGGCAAAAGGCTATCGAATTAAAGCCGTACACGACAGAAGAGCTACTTAATGAATACATAGAGGAGCCGGTTTATTTCGTGTCTAAGATCGATCGTAAGGACGGCTATTTAGAAAAGTATCCGCAATTGGAGCTCATAATGGAAAAAAATGGCTTTGTGTTTTATCAAAAACGACAGTATTAGGGTAGAGGTTTTACTAGCTTTGCGAAGTATTTTGAAGAGTTGCTGGAGCAAGCATTTCGACTAGAGTAAATTCTTAATTATTTTTTAAGAAAAACATTCCCCTTTTAAAAATAAATAAATTACCTTTGCAAGCCAAAATTAAATAGAAATGTACGCAATAGTAGAAATAGCTGGACAGCAATTTAAAGTAGAAGAAGGCAAGCAAATTTTTGTTCACCGTCTTGAAGGTAACGAAGGTGATAAAGTAGAATTTGACCAGGTTTTGTTGAAAGCTGACGGCGATAAAGTAAGTGTTGGTGAGCCAACATTGGAATCAAAGGTTTCTGCAAAAATTGTAGAACATTTGAAAGGAGACAAAGTAATTGTCTTCAAAAAGAAAAGAAGAAAAGGATATAAAGTTAAAAACGGTCACAGACAATATTTGACTAAAGTATCTATTGAAAAAATTTCGTAAGAATTAATTAAAAAAGAAAAATAATGGCTCACAAGAAAGGTCAAGGTAGTTCTAGGAACGGACGTGAATCGGAAAGTAAGAGATTAGGTGTTAAGTTGTTTGGTGGACAAACAGCGATTCCTGGGAATATTCTAGTACGACAAAGAGGTACAAGATTTCATGCTGGCGTAGGTGTTGGTATGGGTAAAGATCATACTTTGTTTGCTAAAGAAGTGGGTTTAGTTACTTTCACTACTAAGAAGAACAACAGACGTTACATCTCTATATTACCTGTTGAGGGGGATACTATGGTTAAAGAAGTAGCTAAGAAAAAAGCTGCTCCAAAAGCTGAAAAAGTAGTTGAAGCGCCTAAGAAAGAAACTGCAGCTAAGAAAGAAGCACCTAAAAAGGATGCTCCAGTAAAAGCCGCAGCTCCAAAAGCAAAGAAAGCTGTTAAAGGAGATGATTTGAAAAAATTGAGTGGAGTAGGTCCAGCATTTGAAAAAAGATTGAATGCCTTAGGGATATTCACTTATGCAGATGTAATTGCCTTATCTGATGCTAAAATTGTAAAGCTAGAAGAGAAAGATAGCATGACAAGCATGGAAGAATGGCATAATTGGATTGGTCAGGCTAAAGAATTGAATGCCTAAATCCATTTCATTTAAAAAGTAATTTATAAATTAAAGGCTCTTATCTCAAGAGCCTTTTGTTTTTTAGTATGAGTAGAATATTAGCCATAGATTTTGGGAAACGTCGAGTAGGCGTGGCTGTTACAGATCCTTTACAGATTATCTGTACAGGTCTCCCTACCGTTCCAACAAAGGATATATTTACTTTTTTAAAGAACTATTTGGCTGCTGAAGAGGTTGAATCTTTTGTAATAGGCGAATCCAAGAATCTAGATAATTCTAAATCGCAAGTTGCCGAAGACATTGAATCGTTTGCTCGAAAATTGCAAAAACAGTTTCCTCATATTCCAATTCATTGGGTCGATGAGCGCTTTACATCTAAGATGGCAAAGCAAAGCATGTTGATGAGTGGAATGAGAAAGATGAAAAGAAGACAAAAAGAATTAGTAGATGAAATAAGTGCTACAATAATTCTTCAAACATACCTGGAAAAAACTCAATTATGATTTTACCTATCGTAGCTTATGGCGATCCTGTGCTAAAGCGTATGGCTGATGAAATTGATGCTGACTATCCTGGTCTTCAAGACTTACTTACAAGTATGGAAGAAAGTATGGAACATGCTAATGGAGTGGGCTTAGCTGCTCCTCAAATTGGTAAGTCTATACGCTTGTTTATTATTGATAGTACCTTGATGATGGAAGAAGGTGAGGAGGAAAAAGGAGTAAGGGAAATCTTTATCAATGCAGAAATGATAGAAGAAATTGGAAAGGAATGGGGATTCGAAGAAGGATGCCTAAGTATTCCTGATATTAGAGAAGATGTGTACCGAAAAGAGACTATTACCATTAAATATTTAGATAAAGACTTTAAAGAACGCACGAGAACATTCGATGGGGTGACTGCAAGGGTTATTCAGCACGAATACGACCATATAGAAGGAATCCTATTTACTGATCATTTGAAGCCTTTAAAGAAAAAACTTCTTCAAAAAAGATTGAGAAATATTAGTGAAGGGAAAATTAAGGTTTCTTATCGTATGCGTTTCCCTAAGCTAGCTAGATAAGCTAGTTAGTCCATCTTTCTTGCCTTATAGCGCTTCTTCGTTCGCTTAAGCTTGTCAGAAGTTAACTCTTTATATTCCGTTCTGCTTTCAAAAATATCGATAGCAGCAAACAGTGCTTGACGCATTGATCGTTCCGAGGCAATATTTTTACCGGCTATATCATAAGCCGTTCCATGATCTGGAGAAGTGCGAATCAAATCTAATCCCGCAGTGAAATTAACCCCTTCATCAAAAGTAAGTGCCTTGAAAGGTGCTAAACCTTGGTCGTGATAAATAGCTAAGATTCCATCAAATTTCTTAAAATTACCCGAACCAAACAGACCATCTGCAGCATAAGGCCCTAAAGCCAATATCCCATTTCGGTAACTCTGGTTAATCGCGGGAATCAAGATTTCTAATTCCTCTGATCCCAAAAGTCCATTATCGCCCGCATGAGGATTTAAGGATAAAACTGCAATTTTTGGTTTATTGATGAAGAAGTCTTCAACCAAACTCTTACTAAACTGCTCTATTTTATTTTGAACCTTGATTTTGGTAAGCTTACTAGATATCTCACTCACTGGAATGTGGTTGGTAACCAATCCCATTCGTAAATTATCTGCAAACAAAATCATCAAGCTATCGTCTGCGCCTGTTTTCTCAGCTAAGTATTCGGTATGCCCCGTGAACTTGCCTTCAGCAGCTTTTGCTACTGTATTTTTGCTAATTGGTGCGGTAAGCAAAGCATCGATTTTGCCTTCTTTCCAATCTTCTAATGCTTTATCAATAGCATCTAATGCATATTTGCCAGCAATAGCTGTTTCTTGTCCAACTTGAATCTCAGGCTCATCTTCAATAGTGCTAACTACATTGGCTTGTTTGTCCATCAACTTAGACCAATCATTTAATGCACTATATCTAAACGTGTTATTGTTTAGAAGCTTTTTGTAGTAAGATAAAACTCGGGTTGAACCATATATGATAGGGGTGCAGTATTGAAAAATGCGTTCATTAGAAAGCATTTTAATAATGACTTCTGGACCCACTCCATTAATGTCACCTATGGTTATACCTATTTTTGGCTTTTTATCTTGCATTATTTCTTACTTCTATTCTTTAAGAAATTATAGAGTAATCTTACTCCTACACCTGTTCCATTTTTACCTCGGTAAGAATCTGGCGACTTTAAAAAAGCAGCACCAGCAATATCGAAATGCATCCAAGGGTAATCTACAAAATGCTGTAAAAACATTCCTGCAGTTGTTTGACCTGCCACAGCTCCACCTAGATTATTGATGTCTGCAATCTCAGATTTTAACATCGGCTCATATTCTTCCCACATTGGGAATTCAAGAAGACGCTCGTGCACATTTGCACCACTCTCTTTTAACTTGTTTTTAACTTCCTCTGAAGCATTACCCATACAGGCTACTCCTTGAGGACCAACAGCTCTTGCTGCCGCACCAGTTAAAGTAGCAAAATCCATCACCAACTCTGGTTTCAAACGCTTAGCATAATGTAAAGCATCTGCTAACACCAACCTTCCTTCAGCATCTGTATTTAATACTTCAACAGTTTTCCCACTATACATAGTTAAAACGTCACCAGGCACAATTGCATCTAATCCTGGTCGATTATCTGTTGCCGGAATTAATCCTATAATATGAATAGGAAGTTTTTGTCCAGCTACTGCGCAAAAGGCACCAACAACTGAAGCAGAACCACCCATGTCGCTCTTCATCATATCCATGCTGTTCGCGGTAGGTTTTAAACTTAATCCACCAGTATCGTACATCACTCCTTTACCCACCAATACAATGGGTTGGCTATTCACTGCTTTGGGAGATTTATATTCTAATATATTAAAGGTAGGCTCTTGGATACTTCCTTTATTCACGCCCAAAATCCCCCCCATTTTCTCTTTGATAATTTTCTCCTTGTCCCAAACTTTTAACTTGAATCCGTAAGTTTTGGCAAAAGCTTTAATCTCCTTAGTGTATTGACTGGCGTTCAAATATGAATGAGGTTCATTAACCATAGTTCTAGCTACACAAGTTGCCGATACAATGGTTCTCAACTCCTCTAAGTCTGCTTTTTTTAATCCCTCAACATGTAATTCAACGGTTTTAGCTTTTTTCTCTGTTTTGTATTTTTCAAAAGCATAGCTCGACAAGCCAACTCCTTCCAAGAAGGCTAAAGTGTGTTCATCTGTGGCAGTACGTTGCACATTCCATTCCATTGAACCTTGCTTAGAAGCAAAAGAGAAAAATTCATTTCCACTCTTTCTGCATTTTTCAAAGTTTTCATTAGCCTTAATTACAACAACTGTACCTAATCCATCTGTAAATGTGAAAAAGCTTTTATCCGTATTGTCTTTAACGGTTTTAGCTTGATACGATTCGAGATTGTTTTTCGCTTTCAAGTCAGAAAGAAAGAAAATTGTGTTCGAAGTTTTACTGCCTAATTTGTTGCTTACTTTAAAATGTTCCATATATATCCTTGAATAGTCTGCAAAAATAGCAATATTTGTCACCTAAATAAGAATACTTGGCAAAACATAATCACATCCAATTAAATAAATCTCTAGGACAACACTTCTTAACGGATGAAGGAGTATTACAGGAGATCTATGATGCTATATTACATCATACAGAGGATTTACCCTTGCTAGAAGTTGGACCAGGGGCAGGTGCTTTAAGTAAGTATTTGAAGGCAAAAGAAGCTTATAAACTCGTTGAGTATGATAAGCGATGGGTAGAACATCTTCAGGAAGAATTTCCTGAACTTGAAGGAAAAGTGATTCAAGCCGATTTTTTACAATCTAAGCCTTCGGATTTTTTCGATAAGCCTTTTGCAGTTGTTGGAAATTTTCCATACAACATATCTTCTCAAATCGTTTTTAAAATTATTGACTATAAAGATGATGTTCCGGTCATGCTTGGAATGTTTCAAAAGGAAATGGCTAGACGAATTTGCGCAAGTCCTGGAAGTAAGGAGTTTGGAATAATTAGTGTGTTAACTCAGCTCTATTTTGAAACGGAATATTTGTTTGATGTGTCGATGGAAGCGTTTAATCCTCCTCCAAGAGTAGTGAGTGGGGTGATGGTTATGAAGAGGCGCAAAAAAGACTTTAGCGTGGATCCAATTTTCTTTAAAAAGATGGTGAAGTTGGCTTTCAATCAGCGAAGAAAAACTCTTCGTAATAGTTTAAAGCAATACTTAAGTAATCCAAAGATCAAGCAACTAGAAATTTTTGATCTTAGACCTGAACAGTTATCCTTAGATGGATTTATTAATTTATCAAACATGCTGGAAAGTCAGAATATATGAAAGCCTTAATTACTGACCATGTTCATTCTATTCTTTTAGAAAACTTGGAAGCAGCGGGTGTTAAATGCACTTACCTTCCAACTATTAATCAAAAAGAAGTAGAAGCCTTAATCGCAGAATATCAAGTATTGGTTATCAATAGTAAAATTAAGGTAGGCGAGGAGTTTTTAAGCTTAGCTAAAGAGCTGAAAGTAATTGGTCGCTTAGGTAGCGGATTAGAAATCATTGATTTACCCGCTGCTAAAAATAGCGGAGTTGCAGTGGTTAACTCTCCAGAAGGGAATCGTGATGCGGTGGCTGAACATGCCATTGGAATGCTTCTATCACTCTTTAATAATTTGCAAAAGGCGCATAGAGATGTTATTCATTTTGATTGGCACAGAGAAGAGAATAGAGGGGAAGAGCTGAAAGGGAAAACTGTGGGAATTATCGGCTTTGGAAATACGGGGCAAGCTTTAGCGGATAAGTTAAGTGGCTTTGATTTAAAGATCTTATTTTATGATAAATACAAGGAAAACTTCTTGCACAAAAATGCAAAATCAGCTAGTTTAGAAGAAATCCAGAATGAAGCAGATATCATCACTTTTCATGTTCCATATAATGCTGAAACTCATTATTATTTAGACGATAATTTTATTGCTCAAATGAGAAAAAAATTCTATTTAATTAACACTTCTCGTGGTAAAATTGTTAATCAAAATAGTTTACTCCAGGCTTTGGACGCAAATAAAATAAAAGGAGCTTGCTTGGATGTATTTGAAAATGAAAAAATTCAAATATATTCCGTTGTGGAGAAGGAGCAGATTGCCGCTTTGAATAAGACAGGAAAGACCATATTCACTACTCATGTAGCGGGTTGGACGAATCAGTCCAAATTTAAACTCGGTGAAATATTGAGCAAAAAGATTATAACAGAATTGTCATAATCTTTGTTCAATTTCAGGGGTGTTAATAAAACTTAAAATTTTGACAATTAAATGAGTTTTGTTTCTTAGAAATTTATTTAACTTTGGCGTGTTGTTAAAATAATGTTAAACAATTAGATATGCAGAAAAATTATTTTTTAGTACTGATGTTTTCGATACTGTCTTTGGGCTTGTTTGCACAGAGTGGGGAGATTAGTGGGAAGATTACTGACGAAAATGGGGAAGGTGTTCCTTTCGCTTCCGTAGCGATTGTAGAGAATGGATCTCCAACTGGTACTGGAGCTACTACCGATTTCGATGGTTTCTATTCTATCAAGCCTCTTAATCCAGGTAAATATGATGTTCAATTTTCAAATATTGGATATACTACGATTCGAGAAGTAGGAGTTGTTGTTAAGAATGACCAGACTACTTATATGGATAAAAAACTTTCTCCTTCTGAGCAAATGATTGAAGAAGTAGTTGTTGTTCAATATAAGGTTCCTCTAATTGATGCCGGTGAGACATCTTCTAAAAACACAGTTACTGCAGAAGATATTGCTGATTTACCTACAAGAAGTATTCAGAATATTGCTTCGACAACTGCTGGTGTTCAACAATCTGATAAAGGTGGTGGAATTAACATTAGAGGTGGTAGAGGTGATGGAGTGGTTTACTACGTAGATGGTATTCGTGTTAGTGGTAACGTTAACCTTCCAGTATCTGCAGTAGAGCAAATCGATATTATTACAGGTGGAGTTCCTGCTAAGTTTGGTAACTCAACTTCTGGAGTAATTAATATCTCAACTAAAGGTGGTGCAAGACAATTTGCCGGTGGTGTTGAAGCTCAATCTTCCTTAGATAGATGGAGATTCGATTTGGTGAATGTTAATTTTGCAGGTCCAATGGTAAAGAATGATAAAGGTCAAACTGTTGTTGGTTATTCTGTTAATGCTGAGTACCAAAGACAAAAGGATGCTAGACCATCTTCTGTTGACATGTACAAAGTGAAAGATGATTTATTTTCTAGTCTTCAAGATCAACCATTAGCTTTAAATGAAGAAGGTAACTTAATTGTAAGAGCAGAGCAATTGACTTTTGATTCTTTGGAAATAAATAAAGTAAAAAGAAATACGGTTGATAATCAAGCAAGATTTAATGGTAAGTTAGATTTTAGATTAGGAAACGGTAAATTCTTAACAGTTGGTGGCAACTTAGATTACAAGTATTTCCATAGATGGATTGAAGAATATTCATTATTGAATTTTGAAAACAATCCATTATACATAGAGCAAAACTATAAGACCTTTGTTCGATACACTCAAAACTTTAATAAAGATTTAGAAGAAGGTGAAAAGCAAAGTGCTGTTCAAAATGCATTCTATCAATTACAGTTTGATTTTGAAAAATACAAAAGAGATTATGAAGATGATACGCATGGTGATGATTATTGGGCATATGGTTACATCGGTCAGTTTGATGTAAAAAGAGCTCCGGTATTCTCTCCGAATGCAGATGAAGAGTTTTGGGAATTGAGTAACTACTCTGATACAGCGGTTTATTTCACCCCAAGTGATGTTAATCAACAGGGAGCCAACTATACATCAACTTACTTTGATTTGCTTGGAACATCTGGTGTTGATGGTCAGAATTTTATTGCAGGAGGTATTCCTGCTTTACAAGCAACTCCTTCATTAGTTAATGGTGAGCGTGCTGAGATACCTTATAATATTTGGTATAATACGGGTCGTCAGTACAATGGTGTAGGTACAGATAATGATGATGAAAAATATAGATTCCAAGTTAATTCTGGTTTTGATATCTTGAAGCCAGGTGCTGAAAGTAGAAATAAGCACTCTCTTACTTTCGGTATGGAGTATGAGCATAGAGTAATGAGAAAGTATACAGTTTCTCCTCTTTCTTTATGGGATGCAGCAAATGCAAATGTGAATAATCATTTGGATTTTGATACGGATAATCCATTCTTTTATAATAATGGGGTACTGACAGCGGTAGGAGATGACCCTATTTACTTCAGTGATTCTATTTTTTATGAGTATGCAAGTAATACTTTCAATGAAGATGGAGATAGAGTTCAATCATATTTTGATCAAAACTTTAGAGAAGCTAATGGTTTAGCTGATAATGAATTTATTAATGTATCAAACTTCCCATTAGAAGCATTCGATATTTCATATTTCTCACCAGATGAGTTAATTGGAGTTGAATACAATGGTATAACTCCAGTAGGAAGAACTTACAGAGGTTATGATGTATATGGAAACAGAACTTCGGGAAAAGTAAGCTTCGAAGATTTCTGGAAGAAGACAGATGAGAATGGTATAAATACTAGAGCAATTGCTCCTTTCACTCCTATCTATGCTGCAGGTTACATTGAAGATAAATTCCAATTAAAGGATTTAACATTCAGATTAGGATTTCGAGTGGATAGATATGATTCTAATCAAAAAGTACTTAAAGATCCGTATTCAGTTTTTGGTTCTTTAACAGCGGGTGAATTCGATGCAGAGAACAAGCCCGATAATATCGGCGATGACTATGCGGTTTATACTAGCGATGGAACCACTGCTGGAGCTGTTG
>JBLHMK010000016.1:0-29743 GCA_047621945.1 Flavobacteriaceae bacterium | reverse complement strand
TTTTTGGATTTCTTCGCTGTTTGTGGTGGAATGACTTGGAGACATGCCACCACTAAAGCCCCCCTTGGAGGGAGCGGGTGATGGGTCTTTTTTTATATTATTCATCCAGCAAGGCTGGTGATTAGTTTAAATTAAGGCTTGAAAGTAATTTTACGCATTCTCAAGCTTTCCGGAGTAACCTCTAAGTATTCATCTTCGTTGATGTATTCCATAGCTTCTTCCAATGAGAAGTCAATCTTCGGTACAATTTTAGCGTTACCATCCGTTCCTGAAGAACGCATGTTTGTTAATTGTTTTCCTTTTGTTGCATTAACACCTAAATCATTTGCTCTAGAGTGCTCACCAATTACTTGACCAATATACACTTGATCTCCTGGCTCTACAAAGAATTTACCTCTGTCTTGCAATTTGTCTAAAGAATAAGCTAATATCTGACCTTTTTCAATAGAAACTAAAGACCCCTTTGATCTAGAAGGAACATCTCCTTTATGTGGACCGTATTCTCTGAAACGGTGAGTCATAACTCCTTCTCCAGCCGTAGCTGTCAAAACGTTGTTTCTCAAACCAATTAAACCTCTTGAAGGGATGTCAAATTCTAAGTGCATTAAATCGCCCTTAGGGTTCATGATTAGTAAATCACCTTTACGCTGAGTAACTAATTCAATAACTTTCCCTGATTTTGATTCTGGTACATCAACTACTAGAGTTTCTAGTGGCTCATGTTTTCTACCATCAACTTCTTTAATGATTACTTGTGGCTTACCTACTTGTAATTCATATCCTTCTCTACGCATGGTTTCAATCAAAACAGATAAGTGAAGAATACCTCTACCGTAAACCATGAACTTATCTTCCGTGTCCATATCTTC
This sequence comes from Flavobacteriaceae bacterium, assembly GCA_047621945.1. GTDB lineage: Bacteria > Bacteroidota > Bacteroidia > Chitinophagales > UBA8649 > JAFMKE01. The sequence continues at coordinate 28,874 of JBLHMK010000016.1, read as the reverse complement.
AACACGTAGGGCTAAATTTTTCTCTAACTCTTTATATAGACGATCTCTCAAGTGACGAGAAGTAACAAACTTACCTTCCTTACCGAAGAAAGGAGAGGAGTTAATAGTGAAAAGCATACTCATTGTAGGCTCATCAACTTCAATTCTTGGTAATGCTTCTGGTTCTTCTAAATCAGCTACAGTATCTCCAATTTCAAAATTTTCAATACCTGTAATAGCACAAATGTCTCCACTACGAACTGAAGAAACTTTGATTTTACCCATTCCTTCGAATGTGTGTAATTCTTTAATTCTAATTTTTTTGTTACCATCTTTCTTGCAAAGCATGTAATCTTGTCCTTCTTTTAAAGAACCTCTCAATAATCTTCCTACCGCAATTCGCCCAGTAAATGATGAAAATTCTAAAGAAGTGATTTGCATTTGAGGAGTACCTTCATTTTCTGGTGCTTCTGGAATCTCTGTCAAGATAGTATCTAAAAGTGGTATGATGTTATCTGTTGGTTTTTTCCAGTCAGTACTCATCCAACCATGTTTTGCAGAACCGAAGATGGTTGCAAACTCTAATTGATCTTCAGTAGCATCTAAATTGAACATCAATTCAAATACATCTTCTTGTACAATATCTGGAGTACAGTTTTCTTTATCTACTTTATTTACTACAACAATTGGTTTGATACCTAATTCGATAGCTTTCCCTAGTACGAAACGAGTTTGAGGCATAGCACCTTCAAATGCATCTACTAAAAGTAATACACCGTCAGCCATTTTTAAAACTCTTTCCACTTCACCACCAAAATCGGCGTGACCAGGAGTATCAATAATGTTGATCTTTACACCTTTATAACTAACTGAAACGTTCTTAGAAAGAATCGTAATTCCTCTTTCACGCTCTAAGTCATTATTATCTAAAAGGAGCTCTTGAACTTCTTTTCTATCATCAAACACTTTACATTCTTGAATGATTTTGTCTACCAAGGTTGTTTTTCCGTGATCAACGTGGGCGATGATTGCGATGTTTCTTATTGACTGCATACTCTGTTTTATTTAAGCGTGCAAAGGTACGGTTAAATAATGAGCTTATTTTGTTTTCTGATCTTTTAAGAAGAATTGAGTGTAATTAAAAATTAAATAGCATTTTAAAATTAAATAGCATACCTTTGTGAAAATTTAAAATAATTACAATGAACAAAGGAACAGTAAAGTTCTTTAATGAGACTAAAGGTTTTGGTTTTGTTAAAGACGAAGAGAACGGGCAAGAATATTTCGTGCACGTATCAGGATTAGTTGACTCAATTGATAAAGATGACGAAGTAACGTTTGATTTACAAGAAGGTCGTAAAGGATTAAATGCAGTAAACGTGAAAAAAGCGTAGTCAAACATATAATTACAATCTAATCAAAGGTCTCGATGAATATCGAGACCTTTTTTTATGTCCCTACTTTAAACGAGCAAAGTCTCGAAGACTTCGCTAGTTTAAGTCTTTCCAGGTCTCAAAGACTTGGAAAGACTAGTTTCGGAAACAATTTACCATTCAACTTTGTTAAAATACTAATAGAATAAATCAAAAAAGTAATGAGCAGAATGAAAGTAATTGTAATAATAAGCGTAGTGTTTCTATCGATATTTGTAGTCGTGCAAGGATTTGCCATGAAAAGTCGAAGTAATATTGAAAGCTATCCGTATAAAGTAGTCAAAACCTATGCACAGTTTGAAGTTCGAGATTATGAAGCGAGCCTTTTTACATCGGTAAAGTTGAACACCGGAAAGTATGAAGAAGCATCCAGTCAAGGATTCTCTAAACTAGCAGGGTATATATTTGGTGGTAATGAGCAAAATGAAAAGATTGCCATGACTAGCCCTGTAGCTATGAGCCTAGAAGATTCAATGACCGTGATGTTTTTGGTTCCTAAAGAATATTCTAAAGACAATTTACCAAAGCCTAATGGGCAAGATATCGAGTTTATTGAGGTGTCCGCAAAAACAGTTGCTGCGATCACTTTTAGTGGCTGGGCTAACTCTGATAGAATAGAAGAGCATAAGAAAATACTCATTGCGGCCCTAGATGCTGAAGGAATAACTTACACCAACAACTTTTACTTCCTGGGGTACAATCCTCCGTTTGAGATGGTGGGGCGTAAAAATGAAGTGATTGTGGAGTTGGTGAATCCTTAACTTTAGAAAGGGCAGTGTTTGTTTTGGGACGTCTTGCTAGTGGTTAAAGACTTAGCTACAAAAAGGATAGCTTTGTATCTCAATTAATCTTAGAACGTCATTGCTAGAACGAAGAATGAGTTCGCGGCAAACTCTTTTAATTCACTACCTGTCAATATTTAAAGATTGGGTCTTCCCATCTTCTAATTCTAAGCAATCAGGATCCATGTTGAAATTGTGTTTGGGATCGTAAGCGATATCGTAAATTCAGATATAATCTTCAGTATAGTCAGGTGTTCCTAGAAGTTTTGTAAGGGCAGTACCGTCCATTCCTAAGGTATTATTTTCGATCAAATCATTCACATATGCATAACGGACATCTTGTTGTGTTTCCCAAGCACCACTATCGAATGCTTTTTCTTCATATCTAGAACTTAAAAACAAGTAGGCATAAACGCCTCCTATTAAAAGTATAGGAGTAATTATGAAACTGCTTAAGCAGTAGAAGGGATTCTAAATGGAAATTGGTCAATTTGCCTCTTTTTAAAGAAGAAATAGGAAATGGATAAACTTAAAACAGTGAAGAAGATTATAAAAAGGAATAGACTGCCCATAAGTTAGTTTTTACCTGGTTAAATTATCATACTGCCACTGGTGCTTTAATACTTGGATGACATTTGTAATTTTCTATCTCAATATCCTCGTAAGTGAAATCGAAAATGGATGTGATCTTCGGATTAAGCTTAATAGTGGGTATATCATAAAACTCGCGACTCAATTGCTCTTTTACCTGATTAACATGATTGCTGTAAATATGGGCATCACCAAAGGTGTGTACGAAATCACCCACTCCTAAGCCACATACTTGCGCTACCATGTGCGTTATTAAGGCATAAGAGGCAATATTAAATGGAACTCCTAAAAAGACGTCAGCGCTTCGTTGATAAAGCTGACAACTCAACTTTCCATTTGCTACGTAAAATTGAAACAAGGTATGGCAGGGTGGTAGTCCAGATTTTGCCATTACCGGAATATCTTTCGGATTCCAAGCGGATACAATTAAGCGCCTACTATCGGGTTTAGCTTTGATATCATCAATTACATTTTGCAATTGATCAACACCTTCAAAATTACGCCATTGCTTGCCATATACAGGGCCAAGCTCACCATATTGCGCAGCAAAGTCATCATCTGTCTTAATTCGCTCAACAAAGGACTTTAACTCTGCTTTCCATTCCTCGGTATATTTGGGGAACTTCTCTTCTAGATTGGTTTGTTTTAAATAGCTTTGAAATGGCCATTCATTCCAAATACCCACTCCATTTTGCACTAAGTATTGAATGTTTGTGCTTCCTTTAATAAACCACAGTACTTCATGAATGATGCCTCTAGTGAAAACCTTCTTGGTAGTCAACAGTGGGAATCCTTCTCTTAAGTTGAAGCGCATTTGGTAGCCAAAAACACTCTTAGTTCCGGTACCTGTTCGGTCAGATTTCTCAAAGCCGTTAGCTTGTATGTGTTTTAGTAAGTCGTGGTATTGCTTCATGGTTTTTTCTTATCTAGTAAAGATAAGCTATGAAGCACTCTAGAAGAGGCTGAATTATTAACGCTTGTGGACATCTATGATAGGTTTCGGAACCTTATGCTAGAACCAAAAAAAAGACCAGCAACTGCTAGTCTTTTTTACTTCTATATTTAGAAAAATTTACTCTTTCTTTACTTTAGATTCCTTCTCTTTTTTTACCGTAATCTCAATCTTACCTTCAGCTTTATTGTAATCCGCTAATAGCACATCACCATCTTCAGGTTTGTTGTTTAGGATTTCTTCAGCCAATGGATCTTCCAAATGCTTCTGAATAGCTCGATGGAGAGGTCTTGCACCAAAAGCAGGATCATATCCTTTATCTGCAATAAAATCTTTAGCTGCTTTCGTCAACTTGATTTTGTATCCTAAATCTTCTAAACGCTTGTAAACACCTTTTAAAACGATATCGATAATCTTGTGAATATCCTCTTTGTTCAATGAGTTGAATATTACTACGTCGTCAATACGATTTAAGAATTCAGGAGCAAAGGTTCTTTTCAATGCTTTAGAAATTACTCCACTATTTGAATCATGAACAGCCGCTTCTTTTGCTTTGGTAGCAAAACCAACACCTGAACCAAAATCTTTCAAATCACGCGCTCCAATGTTCGAAGTCATGATAATTAAGGTATTCTTAAAATCAATTTTTCTACCTAAGCCATCGGTTAACATACCTTCATCTAAAACTTGTAGTAACAAGTTGAAAATATCAGGATGCGCTTTTTCTATTTCATCAAGAAGTACTACTGAATATGGTTTTCTTCTTACTTTCTCTGTAAGCTGTCCACCTTCTTCATATCCTACATATCCCGGAGGTGCTCCAATTAATCTGGATACAGAGAATTTTTCCATATACTCACTCATGTCGATTCGAATCATAGAACCGTTGCTGTCAAACATTTGTCTAGCTATTGCTCTAGCCAACTCTGTTTTACCAACCCCAGTTGGACCTAAGAAAATAAATGTTCCAATAGGTTTGTTAGGATCTTTCAATCCCACTCGATTACGTTGTATAGCTTTAGTAATCTTTTGAACGGCATCATCTTGGCCAACAACCATTTTTTTCAACTCATCGCCCATGGCAACAAGTTTCTTGTTCTCACTTTGTGCTATCTTATTTACAGGAATCCCTGTCATCATACCGATTACCTCAGCAATATCATCTTCAGTAACTGGATATCTTTTCGTTTTTATGTCTTCTTCCCAAAGGTTCTTAGCAGCTTCTAATTGCTCTAACAATTTCTTTTCAGTATCTCTCAATCGAGCAGCTTCTTCATAACGCTGACTTTTAACTACTTGAGTTTTTTCCTCTTTTACTTTTTCAATTTGTCCTTCTAAATCTAAAACATCTTTAGGCACTTGAATATTTCTTAAATGCACACGTGCACCCACTTCATCCATTACATCAATAGCCTTGTCTGGAAGGAATCTATCTGTAATGTATCGATTACTCATTTTAACAGCTGCTTCGATAGCTTTTTTATCGTAATTTACATTGTGAAACTCTTCATACTTAGATTTGATGTTCTCTAGTATCACTAAAGTATCTTCAACAGAAGGCGGGTCAATAATTACCTTTTGAAAACGTCTATCTAAGGCTCCATCTTTTTCAATATGCTGACGATATTCATCTAAAGTACTTGCTCCAATAACTTGAAGTTCTCCTCTAGCTAATGCAGGCTTAAAGATATTTGAGGCATCTAATGAACCTGTTGCTCCACCAGCACCCACAATCGTATGAATTTCATCAATGAATAGAATAACCTCCCGGTTCTTTTCTAATTCATTCATGATGGCTTTCATTCGCTCTTCAAACTGTCCTCTATATTTGGTGCCTGCAACAAGTGCCGCAAGGTCCAACATAACAACACGCTTGTTAAACAATACTCTTGATACTCTTTTCTCAATAATTCGTAATGCTAAGCCTTCAACGATAGCTGTTTTACCAACACCAGGCTCCCCAATTAAAATAGGGTTGTTTTTCTTTCTTCTACTCAATATTTGAGATACTCTTTCAATCTCTGTTTCTCGACCAACAATAGGGTCAAGCTTGTCTTGTTCTGCTAATTCAGTTACATCTCTACCGAAGTTGTCTAATACGGGTGTTTTAGATTTAGGTTTGGCACTTTTACCTGCTCCGCTTCCTCCGCTGAATGGTGGTTTCTCGCCTTCTTCTTCAAACCCTTCGTCACCACCTTCTTCAGGTATTTCAGAACGGATATCGTCACTAATAAAGCTTAGTTCAGATTTGAAGATGTCATAATCAACATCGTATTTAGATAAGATTTGAGTAACTACATTGTCTTCATTTTTCAATACAGATAGCACTAAGTGATCTGTTCCGATAGATGCAGCTTTTAGAACCTTGGCTTCTAGAACCATGATTTTCAAGATTTTTTCAGCTTGCTTCGTTAAAGGCAAACTTCTTGAATCATGAATTTTTTTAGCATTGCGTTCTTTCATAGAGTTCTCAATAGCTCTGCGAAGTAAAACTGGATTGATCTCTAAAGATTTCAATACTTTTACTGCCACATTGTCATTATCTCTTAATAATCCAAGTATTAAATGTTCAACACCGATGGTGTCATGATTTAGGCGTAAAGCCTCTTCTCTGCTGTTGGAGATGACTTCTTTTACTTCTGGTGAAAATTTTGCTTCCATATGCTATTTTATCTTCAAAAATTAGGCCATTGGCCTTATTGAACGTCTAAGTTAAGTTTAATATTCCCTATTAAAATCTTTTTTTGTACAATTTAGTTCACATCGATTTGTGAAATATCCTTAATAATGATTAGTTTTGAACGAGACGAAAGCAGTATACCCTAAAACTTGCAATTATTATGAAGTACGCTATTAGCAAAGAAGATCGATATGCAAACATTCAACCTGCGGAAGAAAATTTGACTGCAGCTTTTGCGCCTGCTTTAAAAACAGAGTTTGTTTTATTGAATAATGGAGGATTTCATAACATCATTTGTGACCTAAGTAAAGTGAATTATGTTGATTCATCTGGTCTAAGTGCTTTCTTAGTCGGCGACCGAATTTGTAATGAGAAAAGAGGAAAGTTTGTACTCTGCAATATCAGCTCATCATTAGAGAAATTGCTTAAATTGTCGCAACTAGACAGTATTCTTAATGTTGTTCCTAGCTTACCAGAAGCAGTTGACTTAGTGTTGCTTCATGAGTTAGAACGAGATTTAAGAGACTAATTTAATGGCAGAATTTGAGCTCACTATACTAGGAAGTAACTCTGCCGTCCCTGCACACAATAGACACCCATCTGCACAATTTTTAAAACATCATCAAACAGGAATCTTAATTGATTGCGGTGAAGGAACTCAGTTCCAAATGAATAAGTATCACATCAAGCGTGGTCATCTGAATCACATCTTGATTTCACATTTACATGGTGACCATTATTTTGGACTTGTTGGCTTAATTAATTCATTTCGATTGAATAATAGACAACATGACTTAAATATTTATGGACCTTCTGATTTAGAACAGATTATAGCTCTGCAAGCTAATCACACCGATCCAGATTGGCCGTATCGTATTCGTTTTCAGGCTTTACGATTTGAAGAGGTTTACACCTTGTTTGAAACTGATGATTTTGTTGTTACAACCCTCCCCTTAAAACATAAAATTCCTTGTAGTGGTTTTTTGATTCGAGAAAAAATAAAAGCACGCAAAATAGTTGCTGATGCTATACGACAGCATGGTATTCCTCATCAAGAGATCAGCGCTATTAAAAGGGGCGGAGACTATATAAAGGAAGATGGTAGTGTGATTCAGAATGCCTTACTTACAGCCAACCCTCCACCGTCATATAGTTATGCCTACTGTTCAGATACCTTATATGATGAGGAGTTGATTCCTCTGATCAAGGATGTAGATGTGTTGTATCATGAAGCTACCTTCAAAGAAGATAGCAAGGAAAAAGCAGCGCTTCGATTCCATAGTACAGCTAAAGAAGCGGCTAGTATTGCTAAACAGGCCAATGTCAAACAACTGATCGTTGGACACTATTCTGCTAAATATAAAGATCTTGGTGAATTGTTAGCTGAAGCACAAGAGGTGTTCCCTAATACAGCCTTGGCGTTAGAAGGTACTTCTTATGAGATTAAGAGTTAGTTGCCTATACTCGTTTTAAATCGTACTTCTCTATTTTGTTGTAAAGGTGACTTCTTTGAATATCTAAAATGTCAGCAGTTTTAGAAACATTCCATGAATTTTTCTTCAACTTATCTTCAATGAACATACGTTCCATGTATTCCTTAAAGTCCTGGAATTTTTCAAACTGGTCGAAAAGCATTTTTGGCGATTTAGCACTTACTGCATTAGAAACATAATTGCTTACATCTTCATCAGAAATTTTATCGCCACTTAGAATTACTAAACGCTCAATGATATTTCTTAACTCACGAATATTTCCAGTATAATCAAATTGACCTAAAGCTTCAAAAGCAGAAGGGGTGATTTTCTTAATTGGCATCCCGTAGTCTTCACAAATTTCTTTTACAAAACGTTCAGATAAGATAGGAATATCATCTTTTCGATCATTTAAAGAAGGCACGTGTAAAAGAATAACACTTAGCCTGTGGTATAAATCCATTCTAAAGTTCTTCGCGTCAATCTCCGCAAGTAAATCTTTATTCGTAGCGGCAACTATACGCACATCTACTTTGATTTCTTTATCTCCACCAACTCGAGTAATTTTTCCTTCTTGAAGCGCACGAAGTACTTTAGCCTGAGCCGATAAATCCATATCACCAATCTCATCTAAGAAAAGCGTTCCGCCATGAGCTTGTTCGAATTTTCCAATACGCTGTTTGATAGCTGAGGTAAATGCTCCTTTTTCGTGGCCAAACATCTCACTTTCAATTAGTTCAGAAGGTATTGCTGCGCAATTTAACTCTACTAATGGTCCTTTAGAACGATTACTTTTTTCATGAATCCAACGAGCTACTAATTCTTTGCCCGTTCCATTATCTCCAGTTACTAAAACTCGAGCATCTGTAGGAGCAACACGCTCAATGGTTTCTAATATTTTTTTGATTGCTGGACTTTCCCCAACGATGTCGCGACTTTTCGATACCTTTCTTTTCAAGACCTTAGTCTCGGTAATCAAGTTTGACTTGTCTAGCGCATTTCTTACAGTGATTAAGAAACGATTTAAATCTGGTGGCTTTTGAAGGTAATCATAAGCTCCTTTCTTCACACACTCAACAGCAGTTTCTAAGGTGCCGTGTCCTGAAATCATGATGAATGGAGTATCTGGGTTTTCTGCAGCAGCTTTTTCCAAAACTTCGATACCATCCATTTTTGGCATTTTGATATCCAATAGAACAACATCATAGTGGTTATTGGAAATCATTTCATAGCCTTTCGCTCCATCCTCGGCTTCTTCTACTTTATATTTCTCATACTCTAAAATCTCTTTCAGGGTATTTCTTATACTTTTTTCGTCATCTACTATGAGAATCTTTGCCATAATCTACTTGGTTTTTTGAAGGTGTATAAAATTATGTACAATAACCGTGTTAACCAAATAATTGTCTACTAAATTAAACACAAATTGAAAATAAAAAATGCAGGTCTATAAGCCGGGTTCTGTATCCTGAATACTCGGGATGCCCATTATTTATCTCGCTTTGATATTACTATCAAAATCTAGCTGCCTACCCACGAAAATCGAACTAGCTGTTCTCAAGCTCCCGCTTATTTGGCATTGCAACGCTATGGGTTTACTCTCACAATTTGTCACCAAGTTGTGCCGTGAGCTCTTACCTCACGTTTTCACCTTTGTCCCGATAAATTACCAGGATAGTTATTTTCTGTAGCACTTTCCCTCCCGATATTTCGGGAACTGGTCATTAACCAGATAGCTGCTATGTGTTGCCCGGACTTTCCTTTCCGCCAAATGGCGGAACAATGAGCCGACCTGCGATGCAAAGGTAATGTATAATTAGCTAGCTAGTTGACTAGTTTACAAGTAAACTAGTCAACTAAAACATATACTTTTGTGTGGATGAAAAAAATGCGTTGGCAGATAGCACAGTTTTTTGAAAGACTTTGGTGGCGGAAGTACCTCCTCGGAAAGGATAAGCAGGAGTATTTGTCTTGGAAGAGAAATTATTGGATTGAATTTCTAGAAAAGATGGATCGGCCTTTAGATTCTTTGAAATCACCAGTGATAGATATAGGCTGTGGCCCAGCAGGAATTTTTATTAATATGGAAGAGCAGGCAACAGTTGCCCTTGATCCATTACTCAATCATTATGATGCTTTGCCCATTTTTGATCGTGTGGATTATGGCTCTACTGAATTCATAGAACAAAGCTTTGAAGAATATTCAAGCAAGCAAGAGTTTCAAACGGTCTTTTGTTTGAATGCTATAAACCACTTTAAAGATTTAAAGGGGAGTTTTGATAAGCTCTATACGATTACAGCGAACGGAGGTGAAGTCATTGTGTCTATTGACGCCCATAATCATACGATATTTAGAAGATTGTTTGCCTGGTTGCCTTTGGATATCTTACATCCACATCAATACTATTTAGAAGAATACGAAGCCTTTCTAAAAGAGAGTGGGTTTTCAATGAGCAAGAAAGTATTGATTCAGAAGGCTTTCTTTTTTGATTACTGGGTCTTACTTGCAAGTAAGAATTGATAATTAAGAATGAAAAATTTCTAATTAGCGTTAAAGTACTTGTAGAATTCAGAAGATGAAGCGAATAGCATAAACACAGCTAAAACCTTAAGGGTAATCACATATCCTTTTACACCAAAGATTCCTTTGGAAATTTTGACAAACCCTGTGGCTGATTCTTCTGTGGCATCTTTAGCCATGACGAACCAAAAAAATGCTGCAAGAGCAAGTAATATAAATCCTGAAATCACGAGGTTTAAATTTTAATCTTCTAAGAAATTTTTCAATTCATTTAATTTCATCAAGGCTTCAACAGGGGTTAAGGTATTAATATCTAAATGATCGATCAACTCTTTAAGTTCGGCAGCCTTTGGATCAGCAGCATCGAAAATACTCAGCTGCATGTTTGCAGGAATATGCTTGACTTTCTCTTGCATATCACCATCAATATGTTTTTGTTCTAGCTGTTTTAATATTTCATTAGCACGATTGACTATTTCCTTAGGCATTCCTGCCATTTTAGCTACATGAATACCAAAACTGTGTTTAGAGCCTCCAGCTACAAGTTTTCTTAAGAAGATGACTTTATTGCCAAGTTCTTTTGTAGAAATATTATAGTTTTTGATTCGAGGGTATTTCTCGGCTAATTCGTTCAATTCGTGATAGTGTGTAGCGAACAATGTCTTAGCTGTAAATTTTGGATGATTGTGCAAGTATTCTGCGATACTCCATGCTATAGAAATCCCATCGTAGGTACTCGTACCTCGACCAATTTCATCTAACAGGATTAAACTTCGGTTGCTGATGTTGTTTACAATGTTGGCAGTTTCATTCATCTCAACCATGAATGTACTCTCGCCACTACTAATGTTATCACTTGCCCCAACACGAGTGAATATCTTATCTACTAATCCAATTGTGGCGCTTTTTGCCGGAACAAAGCAGCCCATTTGAGCCATTAATACAATCAGTGCTGTTTGTCTCAATACGGCCGATTTACCGGACATATTGGGACCTGTAATCATTATGATTTGTTGATCATCATTATTTAAGTAGATGTCATTCGGCACGTAGCTTTCTTCAGCAGGCAGTTGAGCTTCAATTACGGGGTGTCTGCCTTCTTTAATATCTATAAGCAAAGAATCGTCAATAACAGGGCGGCAGTAATTATACTTTTCAGCTATCAAAGAAAAGGACAGTAAGCAATCAATTTGAGCCAATAAAAATCCATTAACCTGGATAGGTTGAATGTAATCTCTAAGGTAATGAACCAAGTCTGTAAAGAGTTTATTCTCCAATGCTTGTATCTTGTCTTGAGCCCCTAGTATTTTCTCTTCGTACTCTTTGAGTTCTTCTGTAATGTACCGCTCTGCAGCCGTTAAGGTTTGCTTGCGTATCCATGTTTCAGGAACTCTATCTTTATGCGTGTTTCGAACTTCGAGGAAGTATCCAAATACATTATTGAATCCAATTTTTAAGGATGTGATTCCGGTCTTTTCAGCTTCTCGTTGTTGGATTTCTAAGAGGTAGTCTTTTCCCTTGGTTGAAATTTCTCTGAGTTCATCCAATTCCCCATTAACGCCTGCTTTAATAGTCTTACTTTTATGTAATTGAGCTGGAGCTTCTTCCTCCAATTCATTGGCCAATTTTTCTATAAGAATAGGGCATGGGTTCAATTGGTCAGCAAACTTCTCCAATGCTGCAACCTTACTCTTTGCCATGACTTCTTTAATCGGCTCAATAGCTTGTAAGGCACGCTTAAGTTGAACGACTTCACGTGGACTAATTTTTCCGGAAGGAACCTTCGCAATCATACGTTCGATATCCCCAATCTTCTTTAACTCCCCAATCAGGTTTGTTTGTATGTCTGTATGGGCAATAAAGAAATCAACGATATCTTGTCTTTCATGAATCTTAGCAATATCAACAAGTGGCATAAGTATCCACTTCTTGATTAAACGAGCACCCATTGGACTCACGGTGAAATCTAATACATCAGCCAAGGTCTTCGCATCGTTATGATGACTATAAATCAGCTCTAAGTTTTTAATACTAAACTTATCCATCCAAACATGGCTATCCTCTGTTAAGCGGGAGAGCGTATTTAACTGTTGGATATCAGTGAGGTGATTGTCTGCAAAGTAATGCAATGCGGCTCCTGAAGCTAGGATGATTTCTGGAGATTTGTCAATCCCGAATCCTTTTAATGACTTGACTTCAAAATGCTTTTCAATTGTTTCTGTTGCATATTCGTTAGTATACAACCAATCTTCTAGACGATAATGGTAATATTGAGTGCCAAATTTCTCTAGATATTCTTTCTCTTGTTTTCTAGGTATTAATACTTCGGAAGGATTAAAGCTTTGTAACAACTTTTCGATGTAGGCTATACTTCCCTCTGCTACGTAGAACTCTCCTGTAGAGATGTCAATAAAAGAAACACCATGATTAGTTTTCCCTAAATGAACAGAAGCAAGGAAATTATTCTTCCCTGTATCAAGAATGTTATCATTAAGTGCAACTCCTGGGGTGATTAATTCAGTAACTCCTCTTTTAACAATCTTCTTTTCTTTTGAAGGCTTTTCTAGCTGATCACAGATAGCAACCCGATAACCTGCTCTAACTAATTTAGGGAGGTAGGTATCTAAACTATGATGAGGAAATCCTGCCAACTCTATTTCAGAAGCAGACCCGTTATGTCTTTTTGTCAAGATAATACCCAGAACCTTTGCGGCAGTGATTGCATCTGCGCCAAAAGTCTCATAAAAGTCGCCCACGCGAAAAAGCAAGATAGCATCGTGATGCTTCGCTTTGATAGCGTGGTATTGCTTCATTAAGGGGGTTGATTCTTTTTTCTTAGTTGACATTCTTCTTTTATACGGTTTTGGAATAAACAAATTTAACAATATCACTATGTTTGCAAGATATTTATCTAGACAATCTATTCACCACATATCCACATGAGCAGAAAAATACCTAATGAAGAATTAAACAGACTAAGTGCCGAGGCTTTTAAAGACGCCGAAAAGACACCGATAATTGTTGTGTTAGATAATATTCGTAGCCTAAATAATATAGGCTCGGTATTTAGAACCAGTGATGCATTTTTAATTGAGAAAATCTACCTCTGCGGAATAACGGCTCAACCTCCTCATCGAGATATTCGCAAGACCGCCTTGGGCTCAACAGAAACTGTGGACTGGGAATATGCAGAGAGCACCCTTGAATTGGTGAAGAAACTTCAAGCTGACGGGACAGAAGTATACGCTGTCGAACAAGTAGAAGGAAGTATTATGCTGAATGATTTTCAGCCTAATAAAAGTGTACAGACGGTGTTGGTTTTAGGAAATGAAGTGGATGGCGTGCAACAAGAAGTAGTCAATCAATGCAATGGCTCTATTGAGATCCCTCAACTAGGCACCAAGCACAGCTTGAATATTTCTGTTAGTGCAGGTGTTGTAATTTGGGATGTTTTTGAAAAACTACACTTCTAGGGTTCGAAACCATTAACTTGGTTCATCGCCATGTTTCTTTCTTAGCTTTTTGAGCTGTTTGATTCCCTTGTAAATGGATGCTTGAGTGAGGTCTCTTATCTCTTGTAAACTATCGTTGGAATGTTCTCCATTAAGGTGCTCTGTAGGGATTGCTTTACAAAATTTATAATAGATCTTTTTTCTTTTAGGTAAGAATGAGCCTTTAACTCCTTTAATGATTGGAGGGATAGCTTCCCCACCTCTGAAGTATTTATCTAAAATACCTTCCTTTTTTAACCAAGAACCAAACTTTGATTTTTTTAAGTCTTCTTTATCTGCAACAATATCGTACAATTCATCACCACCTAATGAGGCTATGGGTATAATTGGATAGCCATGTTCAATAGCCATCTTTACAAAGCCAAATCTGTTTTTCCAATCTAGTTGATACGCATTGTCTTTTGTTTTACACACTTCATTAGCTCCTCCAGGGAATACTAAGATGTGTTGCTTATGCTTCATTAAATCATGTGCGTGTTCTTTACTCGCTGTTACCGCACCTAAATCAGTAAGTACGCTTCTCCATAAGGGCAGCGAACTATGAAAATTATCTACAAGAACACGTAAATAGATATCTCTTTTTTCATAAAGTTTAGGGATATATAAGGGACCGTCGGTTAGACCAAGTAAAGTATGGTTAGAAACGTAAATTGCTGGTTTTTTGGAAGAAACATTTCTAAGGCCTACGTATTCAGGCTGAAAATACCAATTGGCAAACTTGCCTAAAAATTTAATGATGTCCTTGGAAGGGGGCTTATAGTTTTCATTAATTTCTAAATAGTCTGACATCTTCTTGGTTTTTGGTCTAAACAAATTTAATGAATCTTAAGCAGAAAGTTATGGATAATTCGAAGCACTCTTTATTTATAATCACTACTTTTGTGCAACAATATTTAAAAGAAACCCATGAAAAAATTCAACGAAGCTAATGCGCTAAGCGATGTAGCTGCATTCCACGATACTTTTAATGCTCCCGTTCTTGATACGCCAACTATCCCAGCAAAAGACCGCTGTGAATTACGTATTGCCTTGCTGCAGGAAGAATTGAACGAGTTGAAAGATGCTATCGCAGATAATGATATGATTGAAATTGCAGATGCTTTGGCGGACATTCAGTATGTCTTATCCGGAGCGATTCATGAGTTTGGATTGGGTGATAAGTTTAAAACGCTTTTTGATGAAGTTCAACGAAGTAATATGAGCAAAGCATGTGCTTCGAAAACGGAGGCAGAGGCGACCCAAGAAGCTTATCAAAAGAAGGATGGCACGAAGTCTTTCATTAAGCAAAAAGAAGATAAATATTTAGTGTATCGGGAAGGAGATAATAAGGTGCTTAAATCTGTGAACTATTCACCTGCAGATTTAAAATCTATCTTGGAACAATAAGATTTGGCACTCTTTTAGTATCTTACTCATTATGATTCTTGTTCGAATATTTATCATTTGCTTGATTGTTGCACAAAGTGTTAATATTCATGCACAGATTTCAATACGAGCAAATTTAGAATTCTTCTTTACGGATTCAGCGGAGCGCTTTGACCGTTCTACTTCAATTAATTTTCCAATATTAGATAGTCTGTATAGAACGAATAATTTCAAACCGCTCTTTTCACGAGCGATGTCAGGGATGTATTTGTCGTATTTAAAGGAAGCAGAGCAACTAGGTTTTGACCTAAAGAATTATGACTTTTATACCTTAGATAGCCTGCACTATGCTAAAAACGCAAGTGCGTATGCCCGCTTCGATTTTGTAGCAGCAGACTCTTACCTTCTCATTTTAGCGGATATAACAAATGGTTTATTGAAAAGTGAAAACACAAGAGGAGGGAAGGTGCATTTCCCTTTAATTACAATAAACCCTTTCGCAGAACTAGAGCGATTAAGTGAGCTGCCTACGCTAAATTTTTTGAAATTGGCGGAACCTCAAATCTTGTCTTACCAAAAGACCAAAGAAAAAGTTTTGGCTTATCAACTGAGTAGAAATAAATTTGGAGATAATTTGCTTTGGATAGATAGCCTTAAAATGGGCGATAGAGATAGTTTAGTTGTCGCCTTGCGTAAAAGGCTCTATGTGCTTGGGGATTATACGATTGAACCTAGAATGCGTTCATTAATTTTCAATAAAGAATTGGCAAGTGCACTACAATTATTTCAAGAACGTAATTTACTGGACACAACTGGCGTGTTAGATGAAAAGACGGTTCAAGTGTTGAACAAGCCAATTAGCTATCAAATAGAAGAATTGCAGCTTAATTTGGAACGATGGCGCTGGGTGCCTAATTATTTGGGAGAGTACTATGCCTTAGCGAATCTACCCGCTTTTGAAATGAGTCTTGTCAAAAACGACAGCTTACTCTTAAGGCAAAAAATAGTGTGTGGGAAGGTGAGTAGAAGCACGCCTTCATTTTATAGCATTATGAGCTATATGGACATTAATCCTACGTGGACGGTTCCACCAACTATTCTTCAAAAAGATATTTTACCCGCTGTTAAACGAAGCAGTACTTATTTGTCTAGAACCAATATGAAAGTCTTAGATGTTTCCACAGGGAAGTTTGTAAATGCTTCCGAAATCAATTGGGCAAATGCGTCTAATTATAAATTTATTCAAGGTCCAGGTTTAAGCAATTCTTTAGGTGTGATGAAATTTATATTCCCCAATAATTATTACATATTTTTTCACGACACCCCGCATAAAGAACATTTTCCTTTACCGGTTCGAGCCTATAGTTCTGGTTGCATTCGCTTAAGCCAGCCAAGAGAATTTGCTGAAATTGTATTGTCTTACAATGATGAATCATTTACGCTTACCGAAATTGATTCAGTTGTAAATACGCAGAAGACAACTCGAATAAAGTTGAAAGAACAAGCTACGGTTTACGTACATTACCTTACACATGAGTATGTGAATGGGCTACTATATAATTATCCAGATATCTATGGATATAACAAAGAACAATTAAAGTTTTTAAGAAATTAGTCGATTGAAATCTAAATGAAATCGATTAAGCTACTTGCAGAGAAGTAAGTAGGGTCTTTTTTGTAAATAAATACACAAGATCCATTTTGGATAGCACTTATTAGATTAGAACAAATTTCTTCTGGAACTGCTGGGCAACCTAAGCTTCTTCCCAAACGACCATTGTTCTTAATAAATTCCTCGCTAACATAGCTAGCGCCATGAATTACAATACCTCGATTAAAGGCTGCATCATTAATGTTTTTTTCTATCCCTAATAGTTTTAAAGAATTTCCATGCTTGCCATCATAGGTGTATGAGCTTAGGTAAAAACCTAAACTACTTTGATAGGATCCCTCTGTATTAGAGAATGTCTTTGCATATTCTTCTCCGCTATTTCTTCCATGGGCAACTAAAGTGTGATAAAGTACTTTCTTGTTTTTCATGTCAAGTACCCAAAAACGCTCTTTATTGGCTGAGATGTTGAAATCAATGATACTTAGTTTTTGATTCTTTATCTTTCCTTGTAGCATTAGTTTTTGATAACCTTGCATCGCCGCAGCGAATGCTTCATAGTCTGGGGTGTTGTTTCCGAAATCAATTTCTTGGTAAGCTATTCGGGTTTCCGCAACTACTCTTGAGTGAGTTTTAGCTTGTGAAAAATGGATGCCGAATAATAAGAAGATTAGTGCAAATGCTGATTTCATAATTTTTTCAAGTTCCACAAAAATATAGAAAAAAGTTTGTGGTCAATTTTTTTTAACAAGTATTTTATTTTAGTGAGCGTGTTCACTACATACTAAACGTATTAGAACGTCAAATAGTTGGTCTTTAGTCGAATTTTCTAGGAAGTTTATTAATTTTGACCAAAACTACCTCATTCTATGGCTAAGGCAAAGAAGAAATACAAAATTAAAGGACACTTGCTTTATAATGCCTTACCTTCAGTTTGGCGAGAGTTAAAAAGAGATAATAAGATAGAGGGTATCTATAAAAAGAAAGCCGCGTACATTTCTTGGATGGTTTTTTATATGATGCGTCCGCTAGTAGTGCTTCAAAAAATTGTTTTTGGAAAGCGAATTAAGGCAGAAGATCTTTCGAAGAAACAACCTGTTTTTATTCTTGGTCATTGGAGAAGTGGAACAACTCATTTACATTATCTCTTTCATAAAGACCCTCAGTTTGGAACCTTAAGCAATTATCAAAGTTTCCTATTCAATATTGCAATGTTGAGCAAGTCGTGGTTGAAGTTTTTACTATCTCCATTGATGCCTGAAACTAGACCTCAAGACAATGTGAAAGTTGATCCAGACTTGCCTGCTGAGGAGGAGCAACCTTTAAGTGTGATGAGCACGAAGACAGGGTTTCATACCTGGAGTTTCCCTAGTAATCGCTCGTATTTCGACAAGTATAATACATTCAAAGGATTAACTCCTGAAGAAAAGGAAGGGTGGCAAAAGGATTACCATACGCTATTGCAAAACATCAGTCTTTTTAATGATGGGAAGCAATTGGTGCTCAAAAACCCACACAATACGTCTAGAGTAAAAGAATTACTTGAATTGTACCCAGAGTCAAAGTTTGTGTTTATTCATCGTAATCCTTATGATGTGTTTGTTTCTACTCGACATTTAATGTTTAGAGCCTTACGCGGTCAATTCTTAGAATTTGTTTCTCATGCTCAAATTGAAGATATGATCATGTACTTCTTCACTCAAACCATGAAAAAGTATATTGCTGAAAGGGATTTGATTCCAAAAGGGAACCTAGTTGAAGTGGGCTTTGATGAGGTGGAAGGAAATTCAGCAGAGCAAATTGAAAGGATCTATATGGAATTAGACTTACCAAATTTTGATCTAGCTCAACCTCATATTGAAAAGTACTTAAATTCGGTTAAGAACTACAAGAAGAATAAATTCCGTGATTTACGCCCTAATATTCATGAAAGAATAAATGAAGAATGGCGTTTTGCTTTTGATCAATGGGGCTATTCGGTAGAAGAGGTTTAGCTTACTTGTCTATAAAACCAATAACACTTGGGAAGTCGTTTTGAGCAATGTAGTTAAAATGCTTGTCGAAGGTAACTCTGACTATTTTTTAAATAGCATTAAATTCATATTGTTTATCTGCCCCTGAGTCATTATAGAGCTTTTCAAAGTATGCTTTGCCTTCTTCTGAATCTAAGGTGTAAAATTCAAAAACATTTTTAGCTGATCAGCCACCTGCACTACGATTGAATGGTGTTAATACATGGATGGTGTCTCCTGAGCTTTTATTTAAAGCCACTGCATGCACGAAGTAAGTTAGAGGTGCTCTTGGTCATCTGCAGAGGCACTAGCATAGAGTAATTCTATCTCTGTCAAATTTGCCAAAGCATTTTGATCAATTGGAAATTTATTCCATGCGCTATACTCCTCATAGGGAACGCAAGAGAATAAATATAATCCTAAGAAGACTAGTATAATGAGAGGTATAGTTTTTATGACGCAAAGATAAATGATTCTAGCACTAAATAAATGGGGTATAAGTGTAAAGTTACGCTTCATTCATTTATATTTGCTAGTCATGAGCCCTCGCATCATTTTAGATACTGCTCGCTTTCAATTGGTCATTGATCGACTTTGCCACCAATTAATTGAAAATCACGGAGATTTTAAGGAAACTGCTATTATTGGTGTTCAGCCTAGAGGTATATTTCTAGCAGAACGAATTGCCAAGAGAATTGCTCAATTAAGCAAGAATAAACATATTGAACTGGGTAGGTTGGATATTACTTTTTATAGAGATGATTTCCGTACCAATAAATCACCCCTAAAAGCAAATAGAACAGAAATCGATTTTTCTTTGGAAGGGAAACAAATCATTTTAGTAGATGATGTCCTTTACACGGGAAGAACGATCCGTTCGGCCTTAGATGCCTTGCTTGATTTTGGAAGACCTGCGGATGTTGAACTGCTTGTTTTAATAGATCGAAGATTACACAGACATTTACCTATTCAAGCCAAGTACGCTGGTAAAACCATTGATTCTATAATAGATGAGAAAGTTTTGGTGGAATGGCAAGAACAAGGAGAGGAAGATAAAGTTTGGTTAATTCATAAAACAAATCCCGAAAAGTAATGAGTCTGTTAAGCCAAAAGCACCTATTAGGAATTCAGAACATCACCAGTGATGACATTCGATTAATTTTTGAAACGGCTAAACAATTCAAAGAAGTACTTAATAGACCTATTAAAAAGGTTCCTTCTCTAAGAGACATTACCATTGCTAATTTATTTTTTGAAAATTCAACTCGCACAAGAGTCTCTTTTGAGTTAGCTGAGAAACGATTGTCTGCGGATATCGTTAACTTTTCTGCCTCATCCTCTTCAACTAAGAAGGGGGAGACACTAATTGATACAGTGAATAATATTCTAGCCATGAAAGTGGACATGATTGTGATGCGGCATCCGAATCCTGGTGCTCATGCTCTCTTAGCTAAGCATGTTGATGCACAGATTATAAATGCAGGCGACGGAACTCACGAACATCCTACGCAAGCCTTGTTAGATGCCTTTAGTATGGAAGAAAAGCTTGGGGATCTGAAGAATAAGAAGGTCTTGATTTGCGGTGATGTGAAACATAGTCGTGTAGCGCTATCCAATATTTTTTGCTTACAAAAACTAGGTGCAAAAGTTCGTGTTTGCGGCCCTCCCACCTTAATACCAAAATATATCGAAAAATTAGGCGTTGAAGTATCGTATGATATGAAGGATAGCTTAGCTTGGTGCGATATCGCGAACGTTTTACGTATTCAATTGGAACGGCAAGATATTAAGTATATTCCAAGCTTAAGAGAATACAACATTGCTTTCGGTATTAATAAAGCCTTGTTAGATAGTTTAAATAAAGAGATTGTAATTATGCATCCTGGTCCGATGAACAGGGGAGTTGAAATTGATAGTGATGTAGCAGATTCCTCTCATTCTATTATCTTACAGCAAGTTGAGAATGGCGTTGCAATTCGTATGGCTGTCTTGTATTTATTGGCTGGAAAGAAAGATTAGTCAAGCCTTATTACCTATTTGATTAGCTAAACCACGCGATTTGAGAATCTTACAACTTTGTAAAAAATCACCTACCCCACAAAGGGATGGTGAGTCTGTGGCTATTCATCAAATTACAAAGTCATTTATCCTAAAGGGGGATGAGGTGCATGTCTTGTCTATGTTAACGAGTAAGCATCCTAATTTCGATGTATCTAGTGAGCTAAATGGAGCGAGTTACACCTACGTTAAAATTCCAACTGAAGAATCTATCATAGCTGCATTTAAAAGCATTTTCACGCAAGATCCTTATATCGTAGAGCGCTTCTATCATAATGATTTTCTTTTAGCTTTAATAGATAAACTCAATGAACAAAAGTATGATGTCATACTTTGTGAAGGGGTGTTTCTAGGTCCATACTTAGACACCATTCGTAAGTATAGTCAGGCAAAAGTGGTTCTAAGAGCACATAATGTAGAACATGTTATTTGGGAAAGACTAGTTCCAGAAACGAAGAATTGGCTAAAAAGAGTATACTTAAAGCGGGTAATGCTTCCTCAGTTTAAACATTTTGAAGAACGCTTCATAAAGAAAGTCGATGCTATTGTTCCTATTTCACCTATTGATGAGGTTTATTTCAGCGCATTCAGCAAGAAGCCAATGTTATTGATTCCTGCAGCTACGGACGTTTTTGAGGTTTCAGTGCTACCCAAGGTGTTTTCAGTGGGATTTATTGGAGGAATGGACTGGCAGCCAAATAAAGAAGGGGTAGTGTGGTTCCTCAATGAGGTTTGGAAACCCTTCGTTCAAGATGATAAAGATGTACAGCTTTCAATAGCAGGAAGAAATTTTCCTCAAGAAATGCTAAACTGGGAGTACCCTAAAGTTTCTTTTATGGGCGAAGTTTCAGATGCAAAAGTATTTGTGGAGCAGCAATCTGTAATTATTGCACCAATATTTAGTGGTAGTGGTATGCGGGTTAAGATTATTGAAGCGATGAGTTTAGGGAAATGTGTTATAAGTTCTCCGGTTGGAGCTGAGGGTATTCAATGCGAAAATGATAAGGATATACTTATCGCAAAGGAAGCCGATCAATGGATTGAAGCACTTGATCAATTATGGCAATCTTCAGACAAGCTTACTCGCCTGGGGGCCTCGGCAAACGAGCTTGCAGAAAGAGAATACAGCTTATCGTTTTATGCTGAAAAATTACATGTATTTTTGCACAACTTATGATGTCATTCTTAACATTTATCTTGCTACTTACTATCGGATTAGTTGTGTATAATTACCTTCTATATCCCCTCGTTTTGGCTTTCTTTTCTAAAGGGAAATCAATAAAAGGAGAGGAGTTTTCTAGAAGCGAATTGCCTAAGATTGCGCTGGTATTTTCAGCCTATAATGAAGAGAAAGTTATCGTTGACAAATTAATAAATTTAGATAGCTTAGACTACCCACTAGACCGATTAGATATTCACGTGGGTTTAGATCACCCAGATGACCAAACTGCTAGCTTGATTATGCAGCATTGTCCCCAAAATTTTCCGTTTTTTGTGCATCACTTCAAAGAGAGAAGTGGAAAAGCTAACGTGTTAAATAAAATATTTAATTACTCTTTAGAAATAGCTGATTATGATGTAGTTGTGATGACGGATGCTAATATTATTAGCAAGGAAAATTGTCTGATTGAGCTAGCGAAATACTTTAAAAATGAGGATGTAGGCTTGGTGGCGGCTGTAATTGAAAATGGTATAAAAGATGACACGGAAATTGCCAAACAAGAGCAATATTATATTAAGAAAGAGAGTCAAATTAAGGTTCATGAAGGCTTGCTTTTTGGGGCAACCATTGGTGCTTTTGGAGCTTGTTATGCCATTCGTTCGAAGTACGTCAAACCGATACCTTCTAATTTTTTAATGGAGGATTTTTATCTAAGTTTGAATGTCTTGGAAGAGGATGCTATTTGCATGACGAATCCTGAGGCAATTGTTTATGAAGATTTGCCAGGAACACTTCAAGAAGAGTTCAAAAGAAAAAGAAGAATTTCTACTGGAAATTTTCAGAATTTGAAAACATATATTCACTTGCTTTGGACAAAGAATTGGAGAGTAGGATTGCCGTTTTTTTCTCATAAAATATTACGATGGATAAGTCCATTTCTGATTTTGACGGCCATAATATTGAGCTGTTTATTATTAGCCATGGAACCAAATTCCTTTTTTTATCGCTTAGTGTTTATTCTGATGCTAGTCAATTTAATTCTACCTCTTGTAGATATTGTTTTGAAGCGAATGAATATTAGCGTAAATTTGCTTCGTCTTCACCGATATTTTATTAGCATGAACATTGCGATGTTTTTAGGGTTTATCGATTGGATACAAGGAGTGAAGACAAACATTTGGAAACCTACAGAGAGATTATGAGTAAGATACAGTTAAATAGTATTGAGGAAGCCTTAGAGGATATCAAACAAGGGAAAGTTATTATTGTCGTAGATGATGAGGATAGAGAGAATGAAGGTGATTTCGTTACCGCAGCTAGAAATGTAACGCCTGAAGTGGTAAACTTCATGGCGAAGGAGGGGCGAGGCTTAATTTGTACACCTTTAACTGAATCAAGATGTGATGAATTAGGTCTAGATCTGATGGTTGGTAAAAATACGGTACTTCATCAAACGCAGTTTACGGTAAGTGTAGATTTGATTGGTAAAGGATGTACAACTGGAATTTCTGTACAAGATAGATCCAAGACGATTCAAGCATTGATTGATCCAGAAACTAAACCAGGAGATTTAGGAAAGCCTGGACATATTTTTCCGCTGAAAGCAAGAGAAGGTGGCGTATTAAGACGTGCCGGACATACTGAAGCTTCTATTGATTTAGCTAGATTAGCAGGTTTTGAACCAGCAGGTGTTTTGGTAGAGATTCTTAATGAAGACGGAAGTATGGCTCGTTTACCTGACTTGATGAAGGTTGCGAAAAAACACGATTTAAAGATTATTTCGATAGAAGATTTAATTGAATATAGAATTAAGCACGAAAGTTTAATCAGAGAAGAAGTTCAAATCAACATGCCAACAAAGCATGGTGACTTTAAACTAACCGCATTTACACAAACCAATACAGGTGATCTGCATTTTGCTTTATCTAAAGGGGAATGGAACGATGGTGAGCCTGTTTTAACACGAGTGCACTCTTCTTGTCTTACAGGAGACTTATTGGAGTCCTTGAGATGTGATTGCGGTGACCAGTTAGGTGAATCGCTGGATATGATTGAACGAGAAGGACAAGGTCTATTGCTCTATATGCAGCAAGAAGGAAGAGGCATTGGTCTGTTAAATAAACTTAGAGCTTATAAGCTTCAAGAAGAAGGCCTAGATACTTATGAGGCTAATGAGAAGTTAGGTTTTGATATGGATCAAAGAGATTATGGTGTTGGTGCTCAAATTTTGCGTCACTTGGGAGCTACCAAGCTAAAACTCATGTCTAACAACCCTAAGAAGCGTGTAGGATTGATTGGTTACGGTATAGAAATAGTAGAAAACGTTTCTATTGAAGTTTGTGCTAACCCGAACAACGAGACATATCTTCAAACCAAGAAAGAGAAAGGTGGACATGAAATCCTCAAAAACAAATAGGGAGTCATATCCAACAATTGTTATCGGAAGCGGAGTCGCAGGCTTAGCCGCTGCCTGTAGGCTTGTAAAACAAGGAAAACAAGTACTTGTTTTAGAATCAGCACCTACTTATGGTGGAAAGATTGGCGAATGGAAAGAGTCGGGCTTCAGATTTGATAAAGGTCCTTCCTTATTTACATTGCCTCATTTATTAGATGAAATCTTTGAAGATTGCGGATGCAATCCAAGAAATTATTTTGAATACTATCAATTACCAGTAGTTACGAAGTATTTCTACCCGGATGGCCAAGAAATTGTTGCTTATGCAGATATCGAAAAGTTCAAACACGAGTTACAGTCTAAATTAGGTGAGGATTCCAAGCAACTCAATCGTTTCTTTAAGCGAATTGAAGAGGTCTATGATTTCGTTTATCCCATTTTCTTAGATAATCCTATTCGAGATTTTTCGAAACATTTGAAAGGGTCCATTATTGGAATTTTGAAGTTGTTGATGAAAATGGGATGGCATAAAAGTCTAGACAAGAGTAACCGCTATTGGTTTAAACATCCTAAGGCTGTTCAATTGTTTAATCGATTTGCTACCTACAATGGGTCCAACCCATTTAAAGCACCAGCTACTTTAAGTGTTATTCCTCATTTAGAACATACACTTGGGGCATATTATGTAAAGGGTGGGATGAGAAAGGTAGTTGACGCTTTATATCAATTAGCCAAGGAACAAGGGGTTCAGTTTGAGTTTGAAACAACAGTTGAAAAGATTAGTATTCAAAATGGCAACTGTGATGGAGTTTATGTTGGTGGTCAAAAACGAAATGCTAAGAAAGTGTTTTGCAATATGGATGTTAATACAGCTTATCCAAATTTGTTAAGTGAACAAAAACAAGCTACTTTTCTGCTCAAACAAGAAAAATCCACATCTGCTTTGGTTTTTTATTGGGCGATGGACCTAAAGAATAGTCCTTTTGATGTGCACAATGTCTTATTCTCAGATAATTATAAGGAGGAATTTGATTGTCTTTCTAAAGGAGAAATTAGCGATGACCCAACAGTGTATGTTTACATCAGTTCTAAAGTAGAAGAACTAGATGCTCCAGAGGGTAAGGAGAATTGGTTCGTAATGATTAATGTACCCATGGATACTGGACAAGATTGGGATGGCGTTAAAAGAAGGGCAAAAGAAAATATTATTAAGAAGCTAAACAAACAGCTAGGGATAGATGTCTCTGGTCATATTATGTTTGAGGAAACCCTAGATCCAATAAAAATTCAAAGGGAAACTTCTTCTATCGGAGGGGCGCTATACGGGAACAACAGTAACGGAATATTTGCGGCCTTTTTGAGACACCCACACCACAGTAAACGCTTTAAAAACTTGTATTTTGTAGGTGGAAGTGTTCATCCTGGTGGGGGAGTACCGTTGTGCTTGCTATCAGCTAAAATTGCGGTTAATGCCACTTAAGTCAACAGACAGAATACCTGCTATTGCTATGTGCGTAGTTTTAATACTGCACATTGTAGGCTTTTTTGGTCTGCAATCCACTCAAGTATCTCAATTTGAAGCACTAACTCCGCTCAATCTGCTCATTGCTTTTATTTTAATGATTCCCTTTTCTCAAAGTGGTAAAATGAAGCTCGTTTCATTCTTTCTATTTTCATTTACAATAGGAATGCTTATAGAAATTATTGGTGTGCAAACGGGTTCTCCTTTTGGGACTTATAGTTATACCAATATTTTGTCAATTGCAGTTTTTGGTGTACCGATATTGATTGGAATTAATTGGTTTATGTTGGCCTTTGGAATAATAAGTCTGATGAATTTAATCTATAGTCAAGGAAGCTATTTGCTTAAAGTTGGGCTAAGTGCCTTAATTATGATGGGTATGGATGTATTGATTGAGCCTTTTGCAATTAAACATAATCTTTGGGTGTGGGCCAGTGATATCGTTCCGCTTCAAAACTATCTAGCTTGGTTTGTAATTTCCTTTGGAATCTTTCTTATCGGCTATAAATTGTTAGCTAAAGAGAAGAATAAAGTGGCTGCATTTACGATACTTGTTTTTGCAATCTTCTTTGGTCTAAACCTTTTAGTTAACTAATTGTTCTATTTTTGTGAAAGGAATGGGTCAATATTCAATAAAAGATTTAGAAGTTTTGTCAGGTATTAAGGCCCACACCTTAAGAATATGGGAGCAACGTTATGATATTGTAAAGCCCTTAAGGACAGATACAAACATTAGGTATTATACCGATGAGCAACTTAAATTAGTGTTAAACGTCGCTCTATTAAATAATAGTGGATACAAGATTTCTAAGATTGCTAATCTAACTCCTGAAGAAATAGGACAAGAAATACTTCGTATTGATCACAAGGAATTAAAAGAGGACTTGTTAATTAATCAATTGGTTGAAGGAATGGTTTCCCTTGACAAACAACTCATCTTGAAAATTCTCCACAAGGCAGATGATTTCGCTTCAGTGACTGATTTCTTTCTTAAAGTAGTGTTTCCTTTCTTTGGTAGAGTGGGTATGTTATGGTCTTCCAATAGCATCAACCCTGGTCAAGAGCATTTTGCTTCTAATATTATTAAACGCTTTTTGTTAAGAGAAATAGAAGACTTAGATGAGCCTAAGGAAGATGCGCCGATGTTCTTGTTGTTTTTACCCGAAGGGGATTGGCATGAGCTCAGTCTAATGGTTGCTGAGTATATATTAAAGAAGTCAGGTAAACGCGTACTCTATTTAGGAGCTTCAGTTCCCGACAGTGATATTGAGGCTATAATGAAGCTTACCTCAATTGACTTCTTGTTATGTGTCGGCATACTATCTCAACCTATCTCAGCAATTCAAAATATTATTGACAGATTTTCAAAAGTAGCACAGGATGCAACAATAATAT
Source organism: Flavobacteriaceae bacterium (assembly GCA_047621945.1). GTDB lineage: Bacteria > Bacteroidota > Bacteroidia > Chitinophagales > UBA8649 > JAFMKE01. Next base: position 1,434 of record JBLHMK010000016.1, on the reverse strand, counting down.
TTGCCGGTCGCTCCTTTTATCATGAGGATCTAAAGTTTACCAGGGGGGCAAAGATACTGCACTCTTTCGATGACTTAGCCTCTTTCTAACATTTTTTGTTTAACATTGTTTATAAATAATTAAACAAAATATTTGCATCCCAAGTTATTTTGTTTAAGTTTACATTATAAACGTTAGACAAAATGATGGAATCTAAAAATTTTTACCAGGAAGTGAAGCCGTTCGAGCTTCTTTTAAAGTCAGTAGCCTTCAACTTGACTAAGTCGTCAGCAGATGCGGAAGACTTATTACAGGATACTTATTTTAAAGCTTGTAAAAGTTTAAGTAAGTTTCAGGAAGGAACTAATCTTAAAGCTTGGATGATAACCATTATGAAGAATACCTTCATTAATAATTATCGCAAGAAAAAGAAAGAGCAGGAAACCATTACGAAGCCAGGAGAGATTAATGATAGTATGTTACATCAAAGTGCCGTAGAAATCGAACCAGGTGTGCGAATTTTACTAAGTGAGACTCTAAAAATGGCTATCAATAGTTTGAAGCCAGAAATGGGTATTACCTTTATGATGTATTTTGAGGGATATAAATATCATGAAATTGCAGAGAAACTGGAATTGCCATTAGGTACTGTGAAAAGTAGAATTTTCTTAGCAAGAAAAGAATTGATTGTTTTCCTTCAAAAAAATGGAATACATCATTCAAGTTTAGCCTCATAAATGAAAGATACAATTGTCATAGGAAGTGGTTTTGCAGGATTAGCAGCTGCATGTTATCTTGCCAAAGAAGGTAAGAGTGTGCTAGTTCTTGAAAAAAACGAGAGTATTGGAGGAAGAGCATCTTTCTTTCAGGCAGAAGGTTTTTCTTTTGATATGGGACCTAGTTGGTACTGGATGCCGGATGTTTTCGAAAAATTCTTTGCAGATTTTGGTACAAAGCCAAGTGACTTCTATGATTTAAAACGCTTAGATCCTGGCTATAAAATTTTCTACGGCAAGAATGATGAATTTGAAGTGCCCGCTTCAACTGAAGAACTTGGAGCACTTTTCGAAGAGTTGGAGCCTGGAGCAGCTGAGCAATTAAGGAAATTTTTGAAGGACGCAAAGTACAAATATGAAAGAGGCATAAATGACCTTATTAATAAGCCATCTCTTAGTTTGATGGAGTTCGCTAATCCATTATTACTGAAGGATTTATTTGCATTAGACCTGCTTAGTTCTATTGAAGGGCTAGTAGGGAAATACTTTAAACATCCTAAAATTAAAATGATTTTAGAGTTCCCTTCTTATTTTCTTGGGGCAACACCGAATAAAATTCCAGCGTTGTATAGTTTAATGAACTTTGCTGACCTACAATTAGGTACGTGGTACCCGATGGGGGGAATGCACGAGATCATAAAAGGAATGTATTCTGTGGCCAAAAAACTTGGCGTAGAAT
>JBLHMK010000015.1:0-31368 GCA_047621945.1 Flavobacteriaceae bacterium | reverse complement strand
CCACCAAAATATGCGGGGTCATCTGAATGGATAGTCGCCAATATGCCTTTATCGAGCATTCGGGCAACAGGGTGGTCCTCCATTTTTTGAATGACTTTAAGTGCTATATTGCTCAGTGGACATAAAGTCAATGGAATATTCTCATCTATCAATTTTTTGACTAAAACATCATCCGTTAAACAACGGTTTCCATGATCTATTCTTACCACATTTAAAAGATTTAGTGCTTCCCAGATATAGTCTGCTGGACCTTCTTCTCCTGCATGAGCTACTAATTTATAACCGTGCTGAGCAGAGGCTTCAAATACCTTGATAAACTTGCTTGGAGGGTTACCTAGCTCAGAGGAATCTAATCCTACACCATCTATCCAATCCTTATATGGCAAAGACGATTCAAGAGTTTTGAATGCTTCTTCCTCACTCAAATGTCGCAAGTAAGACATGATTAGTTTGAAGGAGATATTTAATTCTTTTTTAGCTCTTTCTAGCGCTTTGTAAATTCCCTTAATAACTACATCAAATTCAATTCCTCTATCTGTATGCGTTTGTGGGTCAAAAAAGATTTCTACATGCATTACGTTTTGACTGTGCACTTTACTTAAGTATGCCCAAGTTAAGTCGTAAAAATCTTGCTCATGAATCAGTACTTGCGCTCCAGTGTAGTAGATGTCCAGAAATTCTTGCAAATTATTAAACTTATAGGCCTTCTTCAAAGATTCGATTGAGTCGTAGTCCAAAGTGATATTGTTCCTTTTGGCTATTTCGAACATAAGTTCTGGTTCAAAACTGCCTTCTATGTGTAAGTGTAGTTCTGCTTTAGGAATGCCTTGGATAATTTTTAATAATTGAGATGATTCCATAGGGGGTGTAGTGTTTAGTGTTCGAAATGAGGTGTGTCGCCAAAAGTACAACTTAATCTAGTAGTCATCAGTTGACTTTAGTCAACTGATGACTATGCTGGTCTTAGCGTATAAGGACAGGCTTCTCTCCCAATAGCTGCTTCAAATTAAAAAAGCCTAGCTGAAGATTAATCAGCTAGGCTTTTACCTGTGTTGTCCCACCAGGGCTCGAACCTGGACTCTTCTGTACCAAAAACAGACGTGTTGCCAGTTACACCATGGGACAAAATCGGAGTGCAAATTTAAATGATTTTTTTAAAAACAAACAAACTTTTATTCTATTCTTTTTCATTTTTATCTTGAAAGTCTAAAGACTTCACATTGAAAAAGCTTAGAACCTGCTTGATTTTAATTTTTAAGTTCTCTTTTAAGGTAGTGGCTACCCTCTTTCCAAGCGCATCGTCGGGCTTGCTCAAAAAACGAGAATCTTCATATTTTACACCTTCTTCCATGGGAGTAAAGAAGTAAGCATAATATGATTTTCGATATTCACCATCAGGAAAGTTGATTTTTTCATAACCATGAGGAGAATCTGCGTCGGTTAAAAAGATAACTGCTGTATTTAAAGTAGGAGGATATTTTACCGCCATCGTCTTCATATCCTTATTCCAAATTTCTATTTCTCCTTTGTATTCAGGCTTCCAATCTTTATTCATGTACACCAATAAGTTAACTCTTCTCCAAAGCTTCTTTTTGATATTTACATTCACATCAATATGCACATCCAAGAAACTACCTTTTCCGCCTTGGTGAATACCTTGTCCCAAAGAATCAGTATTCGTAAACAAGCCATCAATACCCGTTAAAGTTGACATGAAATCACTAATTCCTTCAGTGATCATTGAATCTCTCAATTGACCAAATGCAGGATGCCATCTTTCAAAATGGTAATCCTCTCGTTTGTTTTCATTCAAACTTTTTCGAACCACCTTAAGGGTGTCAAACTTGGGGAAATTATCATGCAAAGTTGTAGCAAACTCTTCTTCAAAAAAGTTTTCCAAAACAATGTGCTTACAAGGTTGAGCACTTCTAAATTGTTCAGCTAGCTTCGCTAAATTCTCCTTGTCAGTGTATTTTTTATTGATGACCTCTAGTCCCATTCTATCTATATTTTATGCATTTTACGCATGAGCCAATGAAATAATTTTGGAAATAAGAATGCAAATTTAGGCATTAAAACTTCTAAACCTCCAACATAAGACTGTCTTTTTTTACGCGATATCTTCTTCAAAATCTGCCGAGCACATTGCCCTGCATCCATTCCTTTTTCTTGAGCCACGCTATCTTGAGCATGCACTTTCCCTTGACCGGTTAAGGACTTTTTAGTAATGTCTGTTTTAATAAAACCAGGAGAAACCAAAGACACATCAATGCCCAGTTTTTCTATATCATAGCGCAGACTATTGTAGTAGCCATTAATGGCATGCTTACTTGCACAATAAGGGGCCACTGAAGGGAGGCCAATCTCGCCAAGAATGCTGCTTATCGCAACAACATGTCCCGCTTTGTTTTCAATGAAGTGTGGGAGAAGCGCTTTAGTGAAATTAATAGTGGCAAAATAATTCACTTCCATTACCCGACGTTCAACTTCTTCATTAGTTTCTTGCACTAAAGATTTTTGAGCAATACCCGCATTATTAATAAGAATATCTACCTTTTTAAATTTGGCAAGAATCTGTTTAACTGCGTTTTCAAAATTTGGGCGACTAGAAAAATCGAGAGGAAGAATAAGTGTTTTATCTGGCGATAAGTTTAAAGAATCCACAAGGGCGTGCATCTTATCTTCACTTCGCGCGCATAGCACAATTTGCGCTCCTTCTTGGCCTAGAAGCCTCACAAGTTCAGCTCCAATCCCTGAGGATGCACCCGTTATAATGACCGTTTTGTTTTGGTAATAACTACTCATTTCGTCCCTTTGCCACAAAAGTAAGGAATATTCATGTTAGTATTTGTTAAAGAAATCTCCTATAGATTGCGTAATTTTTTATCTTTGGGCGGTTTACCAGATATATAAGTATGAAAGGATTTGATTTTTATAAAAAGGCCAACATCATCGTTGGATGGGCAGTTTTTGCTTTTGCATTATTGACTTACACCGCAACGATGGAAAAATCCGGAAGTTTTTGGGATTGCGGGGAGTTTATTCCGGTAGCATCTAAGCTGCAAATTGCACACCCTCCAGGAGCTCCATTTTTTAGTATTGTAGGTCGTGTATTAACCATCTTTGCAGCGCCTGATACGCCTCAAGCAGCAATCATGATTAATTTTCTTTCTGCTTTATCTACCGCATTTGTATCCTTATTCTGTTTCTGGATAATTACTGCAGTAGCTGGAAAGCTACTCATGAAGGAAGAAGGCGATTACCATACGGCTAATATCTTGGCAGTATTAGGAGCAGGTATTGTAGGAGCTTTAGCCAGTACTTTTGCTGACTCCATTTGGTTTTCCGCAATTGAAGGTGAGGTATATGCCTTGTCTATTTTCTTCATGACATTCGTAGTATGGGCAGCACTTAAATGGGAAGAAGATGATAGTCCTAATCATGATAAATGGTTAGTGCTTATTGCTTTTATGATCGGGTTATCTACTGGTGTTCACTTGCTTAGTTTATTAGCATTACCATTCGTAGGTATCATTATTTTCTACAAGAAATTTAAATTCTCTTGGATCGGTTTACTCGCTTCATTTATTCTCTCTTTTGGAGTAGTTGTCTTTGTAATGGAAGGAGTTATCGTAGGTATACCAAGTATCCTTACCAAATTTGAATTGTTATTCGTGAATGGATTCGGAATGGGATTCAATACAGGAGTGTTTGTTGGAATTTTTACAATTGTAGCGGCATTATTAGCAATTCTTTTTTACTCGCACAAACGTAAAAAGTACTACCTGAATCTAGCTACAATTAGTTTTCTAGTCCTACTAATTGGTTACTCTTCATACATGATAGTACCTATTAGAGCAATTGCGAATCCTCCTATTAATATGAACAAGCCTACAGATGTATTCTCTATGCTTTCGTATTTGAAAAGAGAGCAGTATGGTGAGCGTCCTTTGGTAAGCGGTCCTGACTATACCGCAGAAATGGCCATGGTTCAAAATGGTGGAGATATCGCCGCTGTTAAAGATGGTAGAACAATCTATGTGAAGGATGAAGAGTCTGGAACGTATAAAAGTTTTGGTAAGAAGCAGGAATATGAATATGCTGCCGAGTCAAAAATGTTCTTCCCTCGTTTAGGTGTTCTAGGCGATAATGGAAAAAAAGAGGCGTATCGATCTTGGATTAACCCGCCTTTCGGCATCTTCGATAAAGAAGAACGTAAAATGATTACTCAATTTGGGCCGAATGAGTTGAAAAAGGCCGATCAGTATGTGGCACAATTAAACGGAGCTAATGAGTCTAAATTTGGCAACCGACGTTACCGAGTAAAAGATATTATTACCTGGGGAGATAATATTACTTACTTCTTTGAGTACCAATTGGGATACATGTACATGAGGTATTTCATGTGGAATTTCTCTGGACGTCAAAATGATATTCAAGGTACCTATGCAAACTCTGAAGGAGGATGGATAGTAGGAATAGATGCAGTGGATGATTTTATAGGCACTTTATGGGGTAACCCTGAATGGCAACAAACTGATCTATCTCCAAACCGAGCAGGTAACTATGCTAGAAATAAGTTCTATGCCATCCCATTTATCTTGGGAATCATAGGAATCATCTTCTTGTATAGAAACGATTGGAAGAAAGCATTCGCTATCTCTGTCTTGTTCTTTACAACAGGTTTAATCTTCAATATTTATGGTAATCACCCGCCAATAGAACCAAGGGAAAGAGATTACGTAATCGCTGGTTCCTTATTTGCCTATGCCTTCTTTATTGGTCTTTCAGTAATTGCCATGTACAAAGGCTTAAAGGATAAGATTAATCCAAATATAGCCGTAGCTATTGCTTTTGGAATTGCATTCATCGGACCAGCATTAATGGGTTTCAATGGTTGGGATGATCACAACAGAAATGACCGTTCTACAGCTATCGATTTTGCATCAAACTATTTAAATTCATGCGACCCGAACGCGATTATATTTACTCAGGGAGATAATGATACTTACCCATTGTGGTATGCTCAAGAAGTTGAAGGTATTCGAACAGATGTGAGAGTAATCAACTTAAGCTTATTAGGAGTGGATTGGTATATTAACCAATTGCGTTATAAAATGAATGATGCAGATCCTATCAAAATGACTTTTACGCCGAATATGCTAAGAGCTGGAAATAGAGATGTGGTGCAGTATATGCAAAATCCGAATTTGGATAAAACCAAGTATTATAATGCCTCCCAAATTATGGATTTCATTTCTAAAGATGACCCAAAATTTGCTTCAGTAAATAAAGTAGCTTATTACTTGCCAACTAAGAAGCTTTCTTTTCCTATAGATAAGAGTACAGCGGCCAGTATTGGTTTAATGGAAGAAAATGATTCTACTTCATTATCTGCTATTACCCTAGACGTTAAAAAGAACTCTTTATATAAGTACGACTTATTGACTTTAGATATTGTAGCAAATAACATTAACGAACGACCTATCTATTTTGCAGTTTCTGTAAGCCCAAGTGCATTCATGGGATTCCAAAAGTATTTTGAGCAAAATGGGTTAACATACAGAGTGGTGCCTAGAGTGAATAAGAGTGGTCAACCTACTCAATCTCCAGTGAATATCGAAAGCATGTACGACAATGTAATGAACAAATTTAAATGGGGTAAACTGGATTCAAATCCTAAAGTTTATGTGGATGAGAATATCAGCCGTATGACCTTAAACCTTGTAAGTAATTTTGTTCGTTTAGCAGGACAGTTAGCTGCAAGTGGAGATAATGAAAGAGCGGTTGAGGTACTAGATAAATGCTTGGTTTCTTTACCAAAAGAAAAAGTAGCTTACAACTTCTTCCATGCGGAAATTCCAAAGATTTATTTGGCCGCGGGTGAAGATGAAAAGGCGAAAGAAGTAGCTCAAAGCATCTTAGCATCAGCTAAAGCAGAATTAGATTATTATGTGATTGTTTACAATAACAAAATTGAAAGAGTCAAGAAGTACAACCCTTCTTTATTGCCTCAATACCAGGCAGGTCGGTTTTCACAAAATAGATCGGTAATGGAACAATTGTACTTACTCCAACAAATGTCTAATGCTTATGGTCAATCATCGGATGATACTGAATTTACCGCTGAATTATCAGAAACATTAGCTACTTATACGGAAGCCTTAAAAAAGATTTAATATACCTAATGAGAAACTTAATTAGATCAATTATTCGAAAAATGGGATTGTATTCAACTGCAGTTACCCTCGAGAACAAATTGGGAAACTACTTGAATAAAGGAAAGCGTATTACCATGTACAGCGACTTTATTAAAAAGGGAGATTTAGTTTTTGACATAGGGGCCAATGATGGGAATAGAACAGATATCTTTTTATCTCTTGGAGCTAAAGTAGTAGCAGTGGAACCCCAGGCAGAATGTATTGCCAAATTGGAAGCTAAATTTGGTAACAAAATTGAATTGATTAAAAAAGGCCTTGATGAACAAGAAGGTAAGAAGTTGTTATACAAGTCAGATTCAAGTTTAATTTCTTCATTCAACAAGGACTACATCGACTCTGTAAAAGATGACCGTTTTAAAGGAGCCAACTGGGAACCAGCAGGCGAATTGGAAATGACGACGATTGATAAATTAATTGATAAGTACGGAATCCCAGATTTTTGTAAAATTGATGTGGAAGGATTCGAACAACAAGTATTAAAAGGTTTATCAAGACCGTTGAAAGCCTTAAGCTATGAATTTGTAGTGCCTGAAAATAGATCTAACGCTATGGAGTGCTTGGATTTATTGATGAAACAAGGCGATATAGAATGCAATTTCTCTTATGGAGAATCTATGGACTTAGCATTATCTGCTTGGAAGAGCGGGAAAGACATGTTAGCTTATGTGCAAACCAAAGAATTCGAAGCCTATTCTTACGGCGATATCTACGTCCGATTTACTTCTTAGTTTTTTACCTATTTGTTTCCAGGAGAACGGAAAGGGGAACCCCTGTTTTTATTAGTAATCGGCCTTCGATAAAATTTATTGATGAACAAAATTAGACCTTAGAAAGGCCGAGAATCTATCCCGAAGCTTCGCGATTTGTTACTTTTTTTCAGTAGAATGATTTTATCAGACGTATCAATACAATGCTAGGTGTCTATTTTTAATTACTTCCTCGAACTATTTGCAGCCGCTTGTTGGATGATAATTATACCAATAATTGCTTTATATTTTAAGCCTGTTACTTCAGGTTTAAGCGTAAAACGAGGAGTGCTCACATCTGCCGCTTTTATTTTAATGCCCACGCTAATTTGTATGGGCATGGTTTCTCCAACAATAATACATTTGGCTAAGGAAAAAGTGGAAAATACGGTATTATACGTAGTTTGAAAGTAAAGGAACTCTCAGTGAGTTAGACCTTGATTTAAGTTGGTCTCTATTTTGTGCTTATCATAATAGGTACAGATGAAATTATTAACGAAAAATGGGTGAAACTATAATTAATATTTAGAACTAAAACTAGGGAAGAATTTAGCCACGAAAAATTTCAGAAAAGAAAGGCAATGTGCACGCTGTCTAACATGGCAACAGTTTTGGAACTTGTTGCGAGTATAGCTTTAGTTGTTGCTTTTGTAATACAAGCTTAACACCCATTTTTTATTTATATGAACCTCAACTTAACGTATTCCTTCTTTGCAAGGAAGGGGAGTCTTTTCTGTTAAAAATAAAGCTTGTAAGCAGTTTTTAAAGTAATATGGCAAAACAATCACAGGTATAATTGCTTAAGCCCTAATAATAATATGAGATGTTTATTATAAATACATATTTTACTATATATTTGCAGTGTGGCGGAATTTAATTACGATAAATATCAAAAGGACAAAGCAAGACGAACTTGGGTTAAAGTATTAACTCTTTCCATCTTTTTGATAGGTTTAGCTTTGCTTGTATTATTTGTTATGAAGGTTTAATAGTGCTAATCACGCTTTTTGGAAACGAGCTATTTCTTTAAATAGTCGAAGTGTTCTAAATTTCAATATACTTGCCGCACATAGTATGCCTGACATCAAGGCACCACCTACTCCAGCGGTTACAATATCCTGTCCAGCTAATCGCAGTCCTTTTATCTTTGTTTGAACACGAAGAATGGGTAAATCAAATCGCTCTGGGGTATGGTCAATCCCATAAATCTCACCATGTTCATAATTACAATAGGTCTGAGTTGATAGCGGCGTAGAAACCTCACTAACCACTATATGTCCTTCAATTTGAGGATACAACTCAATCAATTTCTTGAGCATCGACTCTTCAAATTCTTTTTTCATCGCATCATAAGCCTCTTCACGTTTCATCACCGTTTGATCCTGAAACTTTTCAAACCACTCAAACTTTCCTAAGGAAAGTGCTTGAATAGTTGCCTTATGTGGATGCTTCTCTTGCCACTCAGAATCTTTCGCTGAAGGAAATGATAAGTAAGCAAATTTTTGCCCTGCATTGGCCGTAGTGATTTCATCTAAGACTTGGTCAATGTTGTCATGCTCATAACTCCATATATTGTGTTTAGGTAATCCCAATTCTTCATCAGATTGATCTAATCCGAGGTATAAACATAAGTGACCAGTGGATGCTTTTACGTTTTTAAGTGAATAACCGCATTTTTCGCTTAACTCGGCGCTCATTAAATGCTTAAAGGTGTTGTTAACTCCAACCGTACTAATAACGCTTTTAGCTGCTACAAATCGATCGCCAATTTTAACACCAGCAACTTGATCATCTTTTACAACTATTTCATCAACGCCAGCATTTACATAAACTTTGCAACCTTGAGCTTCTATTTTTTTAGAAATATAATGAGCAATGCGATCAGCTCCACCTTTTGGATAGTAAGCACCAAAAATAAAGTGATTGACAATCATCGCATGAATGGCAAAACTACTCTTTCGAGGAGGTAGGCCATAGTCGCCACATTGAGCACAAAGAACAGTAATGAGTCGTTCGTTGTCGGTAATAGATTTCATTACCTCGTAGGTCGTTTTGCGAGAGTACGATAAAAATTTCTTCTTCATTCTTCCGCCCACAGCTTTACTCAAAAAAGGTGGAAATACCTTTTCAAGAAAGAAGTTTTGATTGGCTTGGATGGATTCAAAAATAATCTCAAAATATTGATCAATAGCCTTCTCTTCTTCAGGAAAGTATTCTTTAAGCTTGGCAATGTGTTTCTTCTTCCCGCTTACAAAATCATAGGAATCATTACCAACCCGAATAACATCATAAACATCTCCCAAAGATTCCCATTCCAATTCATCGTTGCTTAGAAAATTGAAGATGTTGCTTAGCTGTCTGTTCTTGCCTAATCCTCCAACGTAGTGTACTCCCACATCCCATTGATAACCAAGTTTTCGTTTGAAACTATGGGTGAATCCTCCCGGTTTGTGATGTTTTTCTAGAATTAAAGAAGTTTCTCCAAAATGTGCTAGACTAGCGGCTAAAGTTAAACCCGCCATTCCAGAACCTATGATGATGTGATCATAACTCTCTAATTGGAGGTCTTTATTGTAACGATGGAAATATCTTTTCGGCATATTTTTTCCAAGTTAAGCCTAATAAAATAGGCGTGCTTACTTTAAGTAATAAAAATACTTTTTGATAATGTTCAAGGGGATTGATGCACTCAGGTAAGCCAAAACGGATCATTTATTTAGAGGCTTTCTATGTTTTACGATTGTGTCTATTAATATTCGGTATTAGTGGATGACATCTTTGAAAATGTTACTTCAATGAATAAACAATTAAATGAAGCAATAGATATCTATAATGGATTTAGACCACAACTATCTATTCATTTAAAAACACCTAATCAAGCTCATATGCAGCAAAAAATAAAACTTAAAACCAATAAAAACAAAGAGGATTCAAAACTAGTTTTGAACCCTCAAATAGTATTGTAATTTTATAAGATAATCAGTCAAGCTTTTTCAGGACCTTACAAGCTTATCGTTCTTTAATTTGTTGCATCACTTTATACTTGGTCGAATTCACTGCCATTAGGTCCAAAGTCCAAATACAGTCCAACAAATCCAAATTTGCGATTGAAATAAAGCTGGAACTCATCAAGTCCTATGAACCAGTTGTTGCTGTTTTGACCAGATGAAACTATGCCTCATTCATTCTTAATACGCAAAATTTGCAGGTATTATTATAACAGATACAGGTAAAAAGTAGAGACTTAGACCTTACAGAATCAATCAGATGAGATATGGGCTCAAAGAGTTATATTCTCTCATGCCTTATTGAGTTGTGCGGCAATGTTTCTTTAATTAGATAGAAAAGAATATCAAATCGTTTGTTCTACTTTCCACCTGAGGTATCCCAATTCTTGTTAAGCAAAAACTACACTATCTAATTAAGGTGAAAGAACCCTGTAGGTATTTGACTTCGTGATTGGGCTTAAATTGATATTCAGTGTTAAATGAATAAATCCCAATTTCCAAAGTTTTCCCTTTATAGGTTCCATCCCAAGCGATGTTTGGGTCTTCTGAATGGAATATAAGTTCACCGAAGCGATTGTAGATATCAAGCACATAGTATTCCTCGGGACGATTAATAGGTCCAAAAATATCATTAATACCATCCTGATTAGGACTAAATGCTGTGGGAAGCATTAATAAGTAACAATTTTCAAGCGCAGTTACGAGCATCGAGTCTCTTCCAATGCAAGCTGAGGTATCAATAGTTTCAAGAATGTATAGGTCTGAATTCGAAATGACAATGGGGTTTTCACTAGAATTGAACGGAAGCCAATTGATGTTTGAAAAGTCACTAAAACCGGTCAATTCACCTCCATCTTCAATGCAAAAGGTGGAAGAACCAGTAATTTCTACAAGAGGTAATTCTCTGAGGGTAACATTCCATTCGATGATTTCGTCACAGTTTCCAGGGGAGAAAATAGTGTCTAAATAGATGCCAGCCGAAGTAATTAGTTCATTATTAAAAACAAGGCTTTCTCTGGCGCAGACAAATGTGTCAAGATAGGTGAATACAACTGGCAATACGGCTAAAGTGCTAGTTCGAATAATACTATCGCACTGACTGCCTTGATACTGGAAAGTATCGATATAAACTCCAGAAGTACCTTGCCAATTGTTTGATAGAAATACCGAATCACCAGTACAGATAGTAATGACATCAGCTTGAGAAGATGCAAGATCTACCGTAACGGTAAGATAGAGGGTGCTATCGCAACCTTGATTATTTGTAAAACTGGCATTGTAAACTCCAGCCGTACTAACATTTTGACTATTCCACAAAAAGGAAAAACCCGAGCATAGTGTCGTATCTGAGTAGGAGGTATCCGTAGATAGAATACTTAACTGAAGCGTAATCACACTATCGCAGCCATTGCGGTTCAATAAGGTGTCGATGTAAGTCCCTGATGTATTTATTAAACTACCATTAAAGTCATAGTTAGTGTTCTCGCATATACTTACATTTAGGAATGTTTGCGAAGTATCTAGTACAATCAAATCGAGTATTATGACACTATCGCACCCATCTTGGTTAACTAGGGTATCTATATAAGTCCCGGAGGTGGTCTGAAGTGCGCCTTGCGCAAAATAACTTTCCCCCTCACAAATAGAATCCTCAAGATGCGTATGATTGGTATCTAGCACAAACACAGTTAGACTATCCTGAACTATATTGTTGCAAATATTGGAAATAGAAACAACATATGTTGTAGTGCTATCTGGGGTGGCAATGGGGTTTTCAATATTGGGATTAGACAAGCCAGTGGCAGGGGTCCAAGAATAGCTTGACCCAATTGGAGGTGCTGCAATTTGAACACTTTCACCGATGCAGGTAGTTTGATCACCTAAATTAGTGGCCAATGCCGAAACATAGTTGAAACAAAAAGAATGTTCATTATTCAACCCGCCGGTAGCTGCTGTAAAGCCCCAAAAAACATTGGGGTTGTTGTTGAATATGGAACTAATAAAGTTGCCTGTTGCCGTAACCCTTAAAACGCAATCAAAATATACTTCTAGGGTTTGTGTATTCGCTGTAGAATCCACCAACCATCTGATTAATACCAAATGATTAGCCCCATCTTCAATATTTGCACTCGTGGCGGAAGCTTGAACTGGCCCGGCTAAATTATTTACGCTGTTATGCTGGGTGTTCCCATTTTCATTAATGGATACATGATCAAAAGATGGGTCTGCATCACTTCCATTTTGATAAGTGTCAAAAGGAACAAATAAAGAAGGTTGTACACCTTGTATTCCCATTCCTCCACCGGAGGTTCCTGCATTTACACTTTGCTGTTGAAACGCAAACACGATACCATCAGCTCCAGGATCATAATTCCCGACATACAAATCAGCTAGAATCTCAAAATCTTCATTGAGGTTAACTTGGTTCACATTCCAAACCGACCCATTTTGACTATTGGCTGCTTGGGTAACTCGATAGCAGGTGTCAGTGATAATAGCAACGGCACTGCCATTAGTTTGGAACTGCGCACTAAGCCATTGACCTGAGGTCAATAAAATTAGTAAATAGACTAGCTTATTCATTAAGGGTGTATAATTGGATACGTAATATACAAAGAATAATAATTAAGGGATATCCCTTTGAATGTTTTAAAAACTTGTACTGTTTTATACTTTCTAGCCGATATTCCTAACAGTCTTACTAAAACAAAAAAGCCTTTATTCAACTAGAAACTTCTGGTATCCTTCCTTTTCTCCTTTGAGTACTTTTATAAAATACAATCCTTTAGACAGATCAGAAATGTTGATCAGACCATGGTGATTAAGGTAATGGTCCACTACTCGTCCATTAAAGTCTAGAAGTGTTATTTTATCAAAATTGTCCAATTCATTTTCCATTTCAACAAAAATTAGCTCTCGAGCCGGATTTGGGTAAATGCTTAAGGGAATAATTTCTACATTTCGCTTTATACCAGTAGTTAAATCTTTTCCCCAATTATACTCAATAGTTTCCCCATCAAAAACCAGTTGAGCATAATAGTTTGCAATTCCATTTTGAGACGTTTTACTTTCAGTAATTGTTGCTTGAGAAATCAAACCTTCAAAGGCATCAAAACTGCTATACAAACTTGAATCACCGAGTACATAAGCCCAAGTCATACCCGTTGCGTCAGAACATGCTCTAATACCATTAATTGTTTCAACACAAGGTCTGTATATTCCAATATAATTTTCATTTTGTCGTCCTAAGAGCCAACTATCCAATTCTCGAACCTCATCAAAATCTGAATCTTTAAATCTTAATGACACCTCAATATCATTGAATCCTACAAATGCACCAAAACTTAATATTTGCTCGTCTGGCCAATACATGGCGAGTGCAATATTATTTTTCTGCTCAACATAAGGTAAATGATTATTTGAGTTAAAACCTGTACGATTATCCCAATCTAATACCTCACCTGAGGAGGTGTAAACAGCAGTCCTACCAACATTAGCTACGATAGGAAATTGTTGATACCCAACACTTCCTTTCCAATAGTCCTGAGTTGATGATAAAACAAGCGAATGATGTTTATATATGTAGAGTCTAACATCCATGAGTACAGAGCTTTGAGAAATCGAATTAATCGTATTTGCAAGCCCTGCAATTGCCTCTGGAGTTGCAGAGGAGAATGTTGCGAATTCTTCAAAATCGGGATGACCCCAGATGTCATAATCTTCTACTAATTGAGCGCTTTCTGCTGCGAAAGCCGGATGGAAATAACCTCCACCACTCCATTGAAATAAGATTCGGTCGAAATCAGATAAGGTATCATTTAGTATGAAACTACTATCAATGGTATGTCCAATTCTCAAAACTAAGTTTTCCTGTGCTGACAAAGAATTGATTATCGGTGTTACATCTATTGAACTGGTAGCAAGGAATGAGGCTGCTCCAGAAAAATTTGCTGGAATAGGACCGAGCCCACTAATTAAATAAAGCACATGGTTGTGCCTGTCGCCATAGGGGGCATCGTACCTACTATGAAAGGTTCTTCCAGCGGCAGGATAAAAGACGCCTTGATCATTAACCATCAATAACAACTCCGATAATAATCGCTGTGCAGCACTTGTAGCGAGGGACTTTATCTCTGCATCTTCCGCAAAATCAGCTAGATTTAACAATCCTTTTAAGGTGAAAGGAGCGTAGGTCGGTGAGAAAAATTCGTAGAATCCATATTCTACCTTCATTTTGAGATAATGGACAAGTCTATTCTTGAGTTGGTTATCGATATTTCGATTAAACTTTTCATGAAGTAACCAATTACTAGAATTCCACATGCACCAATGGTTTTCACTCCAATAACTTCGTAAATCATCATTGGGCTCAAGCCAAAAAGGAATGGTATCCAACATCGGTAGAATTAAAGAATCATATTCGCCGTCTGTTAGATAAATCATTCTAATTAACCCGATAATTTCAAAGTCAGCAGTGCTTCTCGTTGGAATATCATTTACTATGTCTAAAATCACAGCGGTATCAAGAGGCAGATCCCGATAAGCCCTCATAATATTAGCATTGTCGTTATTAGTATTTAGGATGGTAGTATCGATGTACTGATTACGTCTTTCTTCAAAAGCTGGATTTTGGGCAGAAGATAAAAAATATACGCAACAGGAAAAAATAAATAAAGGTGTTTTCATCAGACTAATATACCCATTTATCCTTTCTGTTCCTCAACTGATTGGAGTAAGTTTCTAGTTGGTATTCTCTTTTTCATTTGGTAGATGTTCTCTCCGAACCAAAACATTCTTTAAAACAAAAAAGCCTCTAAGAATCTTGTTCTTAAAGGCTTTCAGCATCCTAAGATGTACCCCGGGCGGGACTTGAACCCGCACGAACTTGCGATCACAAGATTTTAAGTCTTGCGTGTAATGTATTGATGTGGTCGTAAATGTATTGAAAACCTTGGTTTTATTGATTGTAAATTTGATTACAATCCCGTCCCAGCTTTAAGGGCATTGAGGCTTTAATGGTAAAGAGGAAATACAACTAAAAATAAGAAAAATATAGCGTACGGTCATGTATCAGAATAATTGATGGTACTCTTTATGGAATTGAGCGGTATAGGATTGACAAGTAAGAAACCATGGAACGGGTTTAGTAACACTCAAAAAGAATCAATAAGTTCTGATTTAGCTTCTTTCTTTCTTAAATTTATTTTTTGGTGTAATACAGGAACTAGAACGCCAATACCCGCACCAAGAGTATAGCCCGCAATAACATCTGTCCAGAAGTGTTTTCCACTCTTTACTCTTAAACCTCCCGTTATTGCTGGTAAAGTTGCTGCAAGACTCCAAACTATATATCTCCATTTAGATTTCGGGAAATAATGATGATAAATTGTAGCAACCGAAAAGCTTACAGCAGCTGCAGTAGCTGTATGTCCAGAGAAGAAAGAGACGTTTAAATCGGTATTATTTACACTAGGGTCTTGTACAAAATCCGCTCTGTAAACAAAAGGTCTCTTCCTAAGAAAAATTTCTTTGGAAAGTAAAGATAAGCCAGTTGCAAATGCTGCTGCACCATAAGTCATAGTTGCTATCTTTAAAAAATCTTTTCGAGTTTCTTTAAAACTTAAAAACAATAGAGGTGCGCCCAAAGAGGCGTAAATAATTCCATCACTTGCCTTAGCAGCAGCAACACTATTATTAAAAATTGCTCCTCTATCCAGTTTGTTTACTTGTAAAGGTGATAAGTTTGCTAATTCAGCAGAACTTAGCGATGTTCTATTCACTCTTATTATTGTACTCGTCAATCCCATGACTATACTTGTGCCATAAATAGGCACATCAAGAGCATAACTTAATTTATATGAATTCTGAGAGAAAGTTTGTTGACAACTTAGTAAACAAATAAATATAATATATTTCATATGCATGTAATCGTTAAAGCAAAAAATATGATTACTGAGGTAAAAATACGGTAACAATGGTTTAGTTAAAATAAAAAGCCACGCTGTAAAGCGTGGCTTAATTCCTTGATTTTCAAGGAGTACCCCGGGCGGGACTTGAACCCGCACGACCTTGCGATCACAAGATTTTAAGTCTTGCGTGTCTACCAATTCCACCACCAGGGTAGGTAGTTCTTATCCTATATTCCCGAAAACTATCGAGAAGGGTAGAAGGATTTAAAAAGAAAGAAGATTACTAAGTAATCTTCTTTCCCAAATGAGCGGGAGACGAGATTCGAACTCGCGACCCCAACCTTGGCAAGGTTGTGCTCTACCAGCTGAGCTACTCTCGCTTATTGTTTTGAACAGTCCCATTATTTTCAAATGGAATGCAAATATAAGTATAAAGTTAGAATTATAACACTTATCCTGTAAAATTATTTCACACCCAGCACTCCTAAAAGACCTCTTGCAATCTCCTTGAAAACAGTTCTTCCAATTTGACGAACTAGCGTGTTTTTAGTAATCTTTTCAACAGTTCCAACTTCCTTTTTCTTTCTTGCTGTTGTTTTCTTTACTTTCTCTTGCTCTTTTTTAGCCTTTGCTTGTTCTTCCTTAAGCTTGGCTTGAGCTTCTTCCTCTTGCGCTTTGGTAATCTTACCAGTTAAGATTTCATAGGCACTCTTGCTATCAATCTCCACATTATACTTTTCGCTTAAAGTAGAATTTTGAACGATATCGTTAATCTCCTTTTTAGTCAATATATCCATTCTTGTTTCTGGAGCTCTCATCAGAGTAGCCGCTAAAGGAGTTGGAATTCCTTTTTCATTTAAAGAAGTAACTAATGCTTCTCCAATTCCTAAGGAGGTTAATACCTCATCTGTTTTGTAAAATTCAGAAATAGGATAATTCTGAGCAGTTTGTTTAATCTCTTTTCGGTCTTTGGCAGTAAATGCTCTTAAGGCATGCTGGATCTTTAAACCTAACTGACTTAATACTGCATCTGGAACATCGGTTGGGTTTTGTGTAATGAAGTAGATCCCCACTCCCTTAGAACGAATTAATTTAATGATAACCTCTATTTGCTCTTGTAGTGCTTTTGAAGCACTGCTAAACACTAAATGGGCCTCATCGATAAATATGCATAGCTTTGGTTTGTCTAGATCGCCCTCCTCAGGGAATGTGCTATAAACTTCAGCTAATAAACTCAACATGAAAGTTGAGAATAACTTGGGTCTATCTTGAATATCTGTCAAACGAATGATGTTAATCATCCCCTTGCCGTCTTTGTCTTTATGAAGAAGATCTCGAACGTCGAAAGACAATTCACCAAAGAAAGTTTCAGCACCTTGTTGTTCTAGTTCTATGATTTTTCGAAAAATAGTATTAACCGATGTCTTAGAAACGGCGCCGTATTCTTCTACAAATGCTTCTTTGCCATCACCTATTGTAAACTGAAGGGTCTTTTTTAGATCCTTTAAATCCAAGATAGGAAGCTTGTTATCATCCGCATACTTGAACGTTACCGCCATAATACCCGATTGAGTATCATTAAGGTCTAATATTTTTGAAATTAAGATAGGACCAAATTCAGAAACAGTTGCTCTTAGTTTTGCACCTTTTTCATTCGATAAGCTAAGTAATTCAACTGGTTTTGCACCTGGTTCGTAGGGAACACCAATCATTCCATGCCTCCATTCAATGTGCTTGTTGTTCTCTCCCGGTTGAGCAAGTCCACTTAAATCACCTTTTAAGTCCATGACTAAAGAAGGAATTCCAAAGTTGCTCATTTGCTCTGCCAAAATCTGAAGACTTTTAGTCTTCCCAGTTCCAGTAGCTCCAGCAATCAAACCGTGACGAGTCAAACTTTTTAATGGAATTTTAATTAAAGAATTTGGGATAGGTTCACCCTCAAACATGGCAGTACCAACCATTATACTTTCTCCTTTGAAAGTATACCCTTTGTCTAAACTTTTAATAAATTTTTCCTTGCTCATAGTTTCTAGATTGCTACAAAATTAATTAAAATGAAGGGCCATCTATTGCCCTTCATTTGGAATCGCATATTATTGTGAGACCTATATGTTCTGGAATTTAAAAGTTGATTATTTTCCAAATAAACCACCTAAAGTTTTTCCGATAAGTCTAGCTAATGGGTCGCTATCACCTTTGCCTTTAGTATTAAATAAGTCAGTCAATGGAGAAGCATCATCTTCTGGAGTCTCACTATTCTTGTTTGTGATTAATCCCATTAATGCTGGGATGATAATAGATGCAGCCAAACTTGCTGTTTCTTTTTTAAGTCCAAGTTGTTGAACGAAATCGGAGACCATCTCATTCATAATATTATCTTGTAAAGAATTAGCTTGAGAATTGTTATGGCTGTTTGAAAACAAATTCATAACAGCTTCTAGGTTCCCACCTAAAATTTCTTTAGAAACTTCTTTAGTGGCAACGTTACCCGTAATTTTTAAAATATCGTCAAGCATATTTCCTTCTAAACCTGCTTTTTGTTGAAGATCACTTCCAACTTGGCTTTTTAAACCATTAAGTATCATATCTAACATAAGTTTTTTTTTAATTAAAGAATATCCTCTGCTTTTATCAAATATACTGCCAATAGGTCAAACTTATAAATAATCGACTTCATTATGGACGTGGACCGTATCCTGGCCTATTGTTTTTTGCCAAGAAATGACACTAAATCTACTTAGCTTTTGGTAGTAAATTTCTTTCTCATAACTGAATAGAAAGTTTTGGCCCTGAAGAGATGCTTTAAGCGATCCATTACTATACACTTGTAGCCATTTCACTTTTAACTTAGGGTTGTTTGTTGTGTAATTAACCACCTCTATATTCTCTTGAGAAACAGGATCTAAAATCCAAAAAGTATCCGTTTGATATTCATCTTGAAAGATAACTTTGTTAATATTGGCTTGCTTGAATAGACTGGCTAACTCCTTAAAACTGGTACTATCTACTTTTATGCTATCAACGCACTCAGCAACGCCATTAAGAACAAGATGCTTATTAAGGTGACTGACTTGTTCAGCTAAATAATTGATCTCTTCTTGAATGAATGAATCCGTGTCATAATATACACTCGGTATTGTTTCATTTTCTGGCTCACAGGATGAAAGTAAAGCTAGAATAGCTATAACAAACCAAAAATAGATGTTCCATTTACAATAATACATTCCCAGTCATTTCTGCAGGTATTTGAATGCCCATTAGTTTCAATATAGTGGGAGCAATATCACCTAGTTTACCGTCCTTAATTGTCTTAAAATCTTCCTTGCTAATCAGGAATAAGGGGACCAAGTTTTTAGTGTGAGACGTATGTGGAGTGCCATCAAGATTAATCATGATGTCTGCATTGCCATGGTCAGCGGTAAGTAATACGGTGTAGTCTAAAGACAACGCTTTATTTACTACTTCTTCAACACAAGAATCCACGGTTTCAGCTGCTTTAACGGCTGCTTCAAAAATGCCCGTATGTCCAACCATGTCAGTATTCGCAAAGTTTAAACACATAAAGTCAGGACTATTAGAATCTAAAAATTGAGTGGCTTTATCTTTTAACTCATAAGCGCTCATTTCAGGTTGCATATCATACGTGGCAACTTTCGGGGAGCTAACCATTATTCGATCTTCTCCTTCAAATTTGTCTTCTCTTCCTCCTGAAAAGAAAAAACTTACATGAGGATACTTCTCCGTTTCTGCAATTCGCAATTGTGCCTTCCCTTCCTCAGAAAGGATTTCTCCTAATGTATTCTTTAAATTATCTTTCTCAAAAATGACATGTACCTTTTTAAAATGATCGGCATACCTAGTCATGGTGGTATAATGAATACTTAAAGCGTGCATATTAAATTCATGCATGTCGTTTTGCGTCAAGACTTCAGTAATCTCTCTGCATCGATCGGTTCTAAAATTAAAGCAAATAACGGCGTCGTCATCTTCAATTACACCCTTAGCTACCTGCTGTGAATCAACGATTGATATAGCGTTGATAAACTCATCCGTAACACCATTTTTGTACGACGCTTCAATAGCTTCAATGGGGTCAGTAAAATGAACCCCTTCACCATGGGTGAGTAAATGATAGGCTTCACTTATTCGCTCCCATCGCTTATCGCGATCCATCGCATAATAGCGACCAATGATACTTGCAATTTCACAGTTTGTATTTGAAAGTTGCTTTTGAAGTTCAGTAATAAAGCCTTTACCCGACTCTGGAGCACAATCTCTGCCATCCATAAAGCAATGAACGAAAATCTTCTCGATGCCATATTCATTAGCATACTTACATAAGGCAATTAAATGATTAAGGTGTGAATGAACCCCTCCATCCGAAACAAGTCCCATTAAATGAAGAGCCTTTCCGGAATTTTTGGCATAACTGAAAGCTGCTTGAACTTTTTCATTGTGAGCCAATTCACCACTTTCTATAGATTTGTTTACACGTTGTAATTCTTGGTATACCACTCGTCCAGCACCTAAATTCATGTGCCCTACCTCACTATTCCCCATTTGCCCAACAGGCAAACCTACCGCTTCACCAAAGGTTGTTAGCACACTATTGGGGTACTTTTGATACAAACTATCTACAAAAGGAGTGTGCGCTTTTGCCAAAGCACTTCGCTCAGGGTCAAGTTCTTTTCCCCATCCATCCATGATAATTAGAGCTATTTTTCTATATTTGTTGGTAGGATCCAAAATCAGTTTTGTGTTTCCCTCAAAATTAAGACTTTTTTAAGTAATTGTATATTAATTGGCACAATTTTGGCTGTACACAAGTAGAATATAAATAGGAGTAACAATGAAAGCTTTACTACATTTAAAAACAATTTTCTTAACTCTTATGCTTGGTGCAACACTTATAGTGTCTGCTCAAAGCTTTACGAGCATAGGGAATGCAATGAAAAATGGCAATTCTAGTGAATTGGCCAAATACTTCGACGGAAATGTTGAGTTGACTATCTTGAATACCGAGGCGGTATATAGTAAGAGTCAAGCTGAAATGGTGGTTAAGAACTTTTTCAATAGTCATAGCCCAAATGCTTACAAAGTGGTACATAATGGAGACTCTGGAAGCGGAGCTAAATACCAAATCGGTGAATTAAAGACTTCAACGGGTACCTATAGAACCTATGTTTATGCAAAGAATAAGGGTGGTACTATGTTAGTTCAAGAAATCAGAATAGAAAAAAATTAGGCTGAAAAGCTATAGGTTTTGTAAATTGGTCCCGAATTCCAAATGTATTGGATCGGGACTTTTTTTATTATGACAGTAGATGAATTTATAGACTTAGCCTTGCAAGAAGACTTGCAAGATCCTAAACACCAAATCCCTTTCGGGGATCATTCCACACTTTCCACAGTTAAATCTGGAAGTTCACAAAGGGCAAGAGCCTTAGTTAAACAAGATGGTATAATTGCTGGAATAGCGCTGTCACAGCAAATATTTCGTAAAATTGATCCCCAGTTATCTTTTGAGATGAATGGCTATGAAGACGGCGATAAGGTGGAATATGGAGATGAAATTTTTTATCTAGAAGGCAACCCTCAAAGTATGTTAACTGGCGAACGGTTAGCCCTCAACTTTATGCAACGTATGAGCGGAATAGCTACATTAAGCAGAATGTACGTAGATGAAGTAGCAGGCACAGGTGTGAAGGTTTTAGACACACGAAAGACCACACCTAATCTACGCTATTTTGAAAAATGGGCGGTACAAATTGGTGGAGCAAAAAATCATCGCTTTGGACTATATGATATGATTATGATTAAAGATAATCATGTTGATTTTGCTGGTGGAATCGAAAAAGCCATTGATGCAGCGAATAGTTATTTGCAAAAAAATAATTTCAGTGTTCCCATTGAGATAGAAACAAGAAGCCTTGAAGAGGTTCAACGAGTGGTTAAGCATGGTGGAGTGCAACGCGTGATGTTAGACAATTTTACAGTTAAGGAAGTTTATGATGCGGTAGAATTTGTAGACAAACGTCTTGAAACGGAAGTTTCTGGTGGAATAAATTTAGAAACTATTCGAGCTTATGCAGAAGCCAAACCCGATTACATTTCTGTGGGAGCCTTAACTCATTCATATACTAGCTTAGACATTAGTTTGAAAGCATTGATATAAGATCTTTGAAAAAAAATATACAATTTATTGTTAATCCCATTGCAGGGGGTATTAAGAAAGCAAGTCTGCCGCAAATCATTGAGGCTAACTTGGATCTTGAGCAATATACCTTCACTATATCCTATACTGAACGTGCAGGACACGCTACTTTAATTGCTCAAGAAGCAGTTGCCAATGCCATAGATGTTGTAGTAGCAGTTGGAGGAGATGGGTCTATTAATGAAATAGCCAAGGTGATAGTAAATACAGCTGTAGTTTTAGCGATTATTCCTTTAGGATCAGGAAACGCATTAGCATATCATCTAGAACTTCCAGTTAAGAAAATAAAGAAAGCAATAAACATTATTAATACGGGTAAGCAAATCCAAATAGATACGCTTAAAACTAACAAAGGAGAGGTTATTTGTTTTGCTGGAATTGGCCTAGAAGCTGTTGCCGCAAGAACCTATAGACATTTGGGTAGAAGAGGGTTCATTGCTTATGTCTGGGCAGCTATTTTAAGCATCTTTTTTAAGTTTAAACCTCATAAGGTTCAATTTGAAGTTGATGGAGTAAAAAGAGAAGAAGAAGTATACATGTTCACGGTGTACAACGCTCGCTTTTTAGGTTATAAAATTGCCAAGGTTGAGCAAGTGTCATTAGTCGATGGACTTATGCATATTGTCGTCATTAAAACCTTTGCCATGTGGAAACTATTATGGATTGCGATTTTAGAAGTGGTGGGTAAAGTGCATCTAGCAAAAGAAACGGAAATCATTGAAGCGAAAAAACTAAAAATCCATCTTCCAAAAAAGGCACATGCCCAACTAGACGGAGATTCCTTTATCACTAGCTCAGCTTTTGAAATGGAGGTAAATCCATTATCTTTAAGTATACTAGTACCTAACACATTAAAAGACTATTAAAATCACATTCATGGCTAAGAAAATGAGACTGGAGGATTTAAAAGGATTAGCATATTCAACAGATCCAGATAATATTCCTGATGAAGATATAGAAGAGGTTCCTGCACTAGAACTCAGTGATCAAAAGCTTTATGTAAGTTTAGATAAGAAGCAGCGAGGCGGCAAAAAAGTTACTTTAATTGAAGGCTTTCAAGGGCATGAAGAGGATATCAATCAATTGGGTAAAGAGTTAAAGAAAATGTGTGGGGCAGGAGGTGCTGTCAAGAATGGTGAAATAATTATTCAAGGAGATTTCAGAGATAAAGTAGTCGTATTTCTCCAAAAAGAAGGCTATCAAGTAAAACGTAAAGGGGGGTAATTTACTTCTCATCGGCACCTCCTCTCGACGATAGGAGAGATCCTCCATCTAGCTAAAATGCTAATATTTTAGCTTACACCAGAATAATTTTCACTACTCATTACTGAACACTCAGACTATGCGTCTTAGCGTTCCGATAGCTATCGGAATTGCGAGAAACAATGTTTTTAATCCGCCCAAACTTTCAATCCTTCCGTACAATTCGTGCAAATATCGATGCTCTTTCTATTCTTTACCAACTGACCCCTAAAGGCTTTATAATTCTCATTTTCCCAAATACTTCGAAAAGTATGTGTCTGCAAATTGCCCATAGCATACTTCGCATCTTTATCAAAGCAACAAGGAACGATGTTGCCATCCCATGTCACCACACAACTATGCCATAACTTCCAACACTTGTTTTCTAGCTTGTTTTTAATACTGTACGTTCCATTTGAATGACGTTTGTATCTAGAATATTCATCTAGGCTAGGTATTAACTCATTCCCTTGTTTGTAGTCGTATATCTGCGCAGTTTTTAATTTCACTTCATCAACGCCCAGTTCTTCACCAAGTTTAAAAATTTCTGGAATTTCGTGTTCGTTCGGTTTAACTACAAGAAACTGAATAATAATATGTGGGGTCGAACTATTTAACTCCTTCTTCGCGGCAACCAAATTCTTGGTTCCTTCAATAACTCTGCTCAATTTCCCTCCAATTCGGTAGCTTTCGTAGGTTTCTTGTGTTGCACCGTCAATGGATATTAAAACTCGATCTAGACCACTTTCCACCGTTTCTTTAGCTTTTTTCGGACTTAAAAAATGGGCATTCGTTGAGGTAACCGTATAAATATTTTGATCACTCGCCGCCTTCACTAAGTCTAAAAATTTAGGATGGAGGTAGGGTTCACCTTGAAAGTAGAAGTAAATATAAAGTAGATTGTAGTGTGTTTCTTGGAGGAATTTATGATAAAAATCCATTTCTAAAGTGCCTGTATCTCTAGTAAAAGATTTTAAGCCACTAGGACATTCAGGACAACCTAAGTTGCAAGAGGTTGTAGGCTCAATGCTTATGTTAAAAGGCATCCCCCATTGAATAACCTTTCCCAAAGAAGAAGAAATATAGAATGACGCTATGACTTTAGCCGCGTTCCAAATTTTTCTGAAACTGAGCTTAGTAATAAAATTAATTGTATCTTTTCTGTATATCACAAGTGCAAAGTAAATGTATTTACCCCAATTCCTAGAACGAATCAGTATTCTAAAAAGGACCGACCTTCAGTTAAATTTATTGAGAAGTAAAATATGGCCTTAATAAGACCGTGCAGCTGACAACTTGTTGGAAGATCAAACGGCCGCGCTTAGGTATTATGAAGCTTCGAGGTCAAGTTAATTTAAAGTCTTGATTATTCCTGCCTGCCGGCAGGCAGGTTGTTTTGTTTTTTCATCAAGGAAAAAATGAAAGAATCATTCTTTGAAAAAGAATTAAAGTCTCAAAATCCAGTTTTCGGGAGGGTCTCATGTCTAATAGTGAAGCGGTATAATTTCTAAAAATATTGTTAAGTACTCCTTAAATAGAACGAATTATATAACTTTGCAAAGCATGTCCGTAAAGGTTCAAAATTTATCTAAACATTATGGTAGCCAAAAGGCTGTAGACCAAATTTCATTTGAAATTCCAAATGGCCAAGTAGTTGGTTTCCTTGGACCAAATGGAGCGGGGAAGTCCACTACGATGAAGATGATTACTGGTTTCCTTGAACCGAATAATGGTTTAATTGAAGTCTGTGGCATTCCAGTGCTTGAACAAGCTATGTTAAGCAAACAGAAAATCGGATACCTTCCAGAAAACAACCCTTTGTATTACGATATGTACGTCAAAGAATATCTAGCTTTTGTGGCGAATGTATATGGCGTTAAGAAGATAGGAGCTAGGGTATCTGAAATGATTGAGATGACTGGTCTTGGACGGGAGCAACACAAAAAAATACAACAGTTATCAAAAGGGTATAAACAACGGGTAGGGCTTGCTCAAGCGATGATCCATAATCCAGATGTTTTAATTTTAGACGAGCCAACTTCTGGCTTAGATCCTAATCAACTAGAAGATATACGCTCCTTAATTGTTAATCTTGGAAAAGAGAAAACGGTTATCCTTTCTACACATATTATGCAGGAAGTGGAAGCTATGTGCGAGCGGGTTATCATATTGAATAAAGGAAAAATTGCGACAGATAATAAAGTAGAACAATTAAAGTCGGGAAATAAGAGGACCCATATAGTTCGCCTTAAAGTAAAAGGCAAGTCGGCGAAAAATCTACAACTCGATCATGTGAGTTTTAAAGATGTTCAAGGAGAATTTATCATTGCACATTCAGCAAGTGTAGATAAGCTATCTGAAGAAATTTTTAAATACTGTGTACAGAATAACTTAACACTTCAACATTTGGCGGAAGAACAAGATTCGCTAGAGGATGTGTTTAAACAATTGACAAAATAGATGTGGACGATATTTAAAAAAGAAATGAATCAGTTCTTTAGCTCCTTAGTGGGCTATATCGCTATTGGGATATTTCTAGTACTTAGCGCGCTTTTTACTTTTGTTTTTCCAACTACTTCTGTTTTAGATGCCGGCTTTGCAAGCTTGGATACCTTTTTTAGCAATGCACCTTTATTCTTTCTTTTCCTCATTCCAGCCATCACTATGAGGATGTTTGCCGAAGAGTTTAATACTGGAACGATTGAATTGTTGATTACGCGGCCATTAAAACTATCCGCTATTATTGGGGGTAAATTCTTTGCCGCATTAATGATTGTGGTGTTCTCTGTTCTGCCAACTATTGTCTACTATTTCAGTATAAGTAAGCTTGCTGCGCCAATAGGTAATGTGGATACAGGTGGAATAATAGGTTCTTATTTTGGATTAATTCTATTGGGCGCATCGTTTGTAGCTTTAGGTACATTTAGTTCGGCCATTACAAATAACCAAATCATTGCGTTTTTAGTAGGGGTGTTGTTCTGTTTCTCTTTCTATATGGGACTTGATTTCCTTTCTAAACTGCCATTTTTTGTAGGACGTTTCGATTACTTTATTGAGCATTTAGGAATCAATTCGCACTACCTTTCTATGAGTAAAGGCGTTATTGATACGAGAGATTTACTGTATTTTATCACCTTGATAGTTGTGTTTTTATTGTTAACTAAAACGGTATTAACCAAGAGGAAGTAATCCATGAAATTCTTCAAAGAAAATATAAATACCTTCCTAATCATCGCTATACTATTAGTGATGAACCTCGTGGGTTCTTTCTTTTTTACTCGATTGGATTTAACAGCGGAAAAGAGATATTCCATATCATCACCAACAAAGGACTTTTTAAAAAACCTAGATGACGTTGTTACGGTGAGGGTATACTTAACGGGTAATTTACCCGCGGGAATGAAGGAGCTTGAAAAGAGCATCGAATCTACTTTAAATGAATTTAAAGCCTATGCTGGGAAGCAACTAGAATATGAGTTTGTTGATTTGAACCAATATGATCAAAAAGTTCAAGAGGATGAAGGCAAAATTCTAATGAGTAAAGGTTTAGACCCAATAAGCCTTACCGTAGTAGAAGGTGGAGAGCAAACCCAAAGAGTTATGTTTCCTGGAGCTATTATTTCTTACAAAGGAAGAATGATTAGCACCAATCTCTTAGAGAATAAAGTAGCTTATGACCAATACCAAATACTGAATAACTCAATGGTTCTAGTAGAATACAAATTGGCAAATGCTATTCAGAAATTACAACAAACGCACCCGCCGGTAATAGCCTTTAGTAATGGACATGGTGAAGTCAGTCAAGATCAATTGGGTGAGGTGATAAATGATTTACAAACCGAGCAATTTGCAGTATCGACTATCGACGTTGGTGTGGGTTATGCCATAGATGAGTTAGTAGACGTTTTAGTATTTGCAAAACCAACTAAGCCATTTTCAGAGAAGGAGAAATTTAAGATTGATCAATACTTGATGAGAGGGGGGAAGGTCATATGGTTGTTAGACCAGATGGTCGTGGATATGGATAGCCTGCAGGGTAAAGACTTCTATTTAGCCAAAGCAAGAGATTTGAATATTGACGATATGCTCTTTCAATATGGTGTCCGTATTAATGACGACTTAGTCCTTGATCTTCAAAATACTAAACTGGAAGTCCAAACAGGCGTGGCTAATAATCAGCCGCAAATGCAATGGTTCAACTGGCCCTATTTTAATTTAATGCTGGGGAATGATGCTCACCCGGTGTCTAGAAACTTAGCACCTATATCGGGTCAATTTTCAAGTACAATCGATACCATTAAAAATTCGGCCATTAAAAAGGAAATCCTACTAAGTACTTCCGCTTATAGTAAAGCCGTTTTTGCTCCAGCAAGGGTGTATATAGGAATAGTTAAGGAGTCTACGGACCCTAATTTGTTTAAGCAGAAAGACCTGCCAACAGCCGTAGCTTTATCTGGAGAATTCCCTTCAATTTTTAGAAACAGAGCTTTTACGGGTGCTTATACTGAAATGATCGATACCATTGACGAGCTAAAGTTCAGAGAGAGTAGTGAGCCAGGAGCAAAGATGATTGTAATTGCCGATGGAGATTTGATTACTAATGACCAAAGAAAGGGGAAACAGCTTCCTGTAGGTTATGCGGTTTATGGGAATAACAATGATGCTATGGTGTTTGATAATAAGCCTTTCTTCTTGAATAGCATTGAGTATTTGATTGATGAGAATAATCTAATTGAAACAAGAAATAAAGTAGTTAAACTTCGACAATTAGATGCTACTAAGGTGAAAGAAAATAAGAGTTTTGTTCAGCTTAATACGATGATTTCACCATTGCTTATTTTAGCCTTTTTCGGACTAGTCTACACCTTCTTACGAAGAAGAAAATTTACCTCTAAATGAAAAATACTTTAATTTATCTTGGAATTTTCTTAGCTCTTTTAGCTTTAAGTGTGTTCTTGATTTTTAATAATCAAGAACCAAATGAAGAGGAGCAACGGTCCTTTCAAACTCCTAAAATTCAAGAGCTGACTAAGGTTAAATTGAAGGATAGACAAGGGAATGTAACGCTACTTAGCTTAAAGGATGGAGATTGGTTAATTAATGAAAAATTTCTGGTAAATAAAGTAACACTCAATGATTTGTTTTATGCACTTGAACACATGGAATCGGCGTATCCAGCACCATCGGTAGCTATTGATAATGTGCTTACACAAATGATCGGAAATTCAACCAAAGTTAGTTTATATAAGAACGGGAAAGAACAGCCATTTAAGGTCTTTAACGTAGGTGGCCCCAATCATGAGCAGAACGGTTGTTATATGATAATGGAGGTGAATGGGAAGCCTGCGGACCGACCTTATGTTGTGAAATTACCGGGCTTTTCGGGCTATATCACTTATCGGTTTTCGGCAATCCAAAATTTTTGGATTGGCACACAGTTTACGAAATTACTAGCTGAAGAGATTAAGAGTATATCGCTAAGCTTTTTTCAAGAAGATAAGGATCAATCATTTGTTTTAGATCAGGACAGGAGTGGCTATTTTATGCAACAAGGAGAGCAACGGTTTAATCAGGAATCGCTTAATATGGATATGCTTGATGGTCTATATAGCGCCTTTATGGATTTGAGCTTTGAACGATATATCGACAGTATTCCTATGCAGGATAGTGTGATGAAGAACATGCATTATGCTGATTTAAAACTTCAATTAACTGAAGGGCAGGAGCGTAAGATAAGCTTATACTTCAAACCCTATCCAGAACAAGAAAATCTACCATTAGATGAAAATGGAAATCCTTTAACTATTGATGCTTCTAAATTGTATGCCTTCGATCATGCTAGTCAATCGTTTTTCACTGCCCAATATTTCACCTTTGGCAAGCTCTTCGTGAAAGCCAATCAATTCAAGAAGTAGAAAAGCGTCTTCAAATTAATTTAGACAAATAAGAAAAAGCAAAAAAAAGAAGATAATACTTAGCTTTGTAGTTATATTTGTAAGGAATTAAATCAAAAAGTTTACTATGCGTTTTGTTGTATCTACTACTCAGTTACTTAAGAAACTTCAACTAATCAGTGGAGTTATCAGTTCAAATACCGTTCTTCCTATTCTTGAAGATTTTCTTTTTGACATAAAAGATGGTAAGATTAAAGTGTTCGCCACGGATTTGGAGACTTCAATGAGTACAGAGTTAGAAGCAGAATCTAAAGAGACTGGGAGGATTGCTATTCCTGCTAAGATTCTTTTAGATACGCTAAAGACATTGCCAGAACAGCCTTTGACTTTTTCTTTTGATGAAAAGACTTTTGGAATTGAAATCAGCTCTTCAACAGGTAAGTATAAATTAGCTGGAGAGAATCCGGAAGATTTTCCAAAAATCCCTACAGCAGATGATGCTTCTGAAGTTCTGATTCCATCTGAGATTCTAGGGAGAGCAATTACGCAAACTTTATTCGCAGTTAGTAATGATGAATTGCGTCCTGCAATGACAGGAGTGTATTTTCAGTTGCAACCTGACGGAATGACTTTCGTATCAACAGATGCCTCTAAATTAGTGAAGTTCAAAAGAAGTGATGTGGTTTCGAAAGAAGCAGCTTCTTTTATTGTGCCTAAAAAGGCTCTTCAATTGTTGAAAGGAAGTTTACCTACAGAAGATACTCAAGTACAAGTTAATTACAATTCATCTAATGCATTCTTTTTATTCAACGATACACATTTAATTTGTCGTTTGGTGGATGCAAAGTATCCTGACTATAGTGCGGTAATACCAGTTGATAATGATAATCTACTTACAGTAAATAGAGTTGACTTTTTGAATACACTTAAAAGAGTAAGTATATTCTCAAATAAAACGACTTACCAATGTGTGCTTAATATTTCTGGAACGGAGCTAAAAGTTTCTTCTCAGGATTTAGATTTTAGTAACGAGGCTTTTGAAAGATTAAATTGCACGTATGACGGTGATGATTTGGAGATTGCTTTTAACGCACGTTTCTTAATTGAAATGTTGGGAGTTTTAGAAACAGAAGAAATTAAAATTGAACTTTCTTCACCTACTAGAGCAGGTATTTTAGTGCCAGGTCAAGCAGAAGAAGGGGAGCAGTTATTAATGCTGGTAATGCCAGTAATGTTAAATCATTAGTAAGATGCAGAAATATGTATTGTTAGGAATTTTTAGTTTGCTTGTTTTTGGTGTAGGATTGCAATCTTGCAGCAAACACACTTGCCCAACTTATGCGACAAGTAGTCCAACTAAAGGCGTTAAAAAGAAAATTAAAAAGAGTCGAGCAGCTTACTCTAAAAAAGATCAGAAATCTAAATCCAAAAAAGGAAAAGCCGTTCAAGGCTTGGATGGATAAAATAAGAAAATAGGGTTCGGAATCTTTCAAAGGTTGCGAACCCTATTTTTTTAATCGCTAAACACTACTTTTTGTGTGAATACTTGATTGTCCTTATCATAGATTCTAAGAATATAACTTCCCCTTTCAAAATTTGATATAGGCAATTTAATTTGCTTCTTGTCAAGCATGTCCACGTTGCTCATCAATGAGCCAATTATATTATATAACTCAATACGTCTAATTTGTTGAGATTCATTATTGATAGTTAGAATATTCTTAGCAGGGTTTGGATAGATAGCATCATTTACTGTTTGAATAGACGAAATTCCCGTGCTAAAGTCGAGCTTAGCGCTTTGTTTAGACTGCAGCACATGTTTACTAGATTCTTGAAGAATAACGGTTGTAGTGACTTCTGATGGCGTCCATTCAGCATCCATCTTCGTTCCAAAAGTAAAAACTAGTTCATTCCCATTCGTAGGTAAAGAAATCGAGGCATTGGATAAGTATTTTCTAAACACATCATAATGTACGTTTTCTCCATTCACCGCATTAAAGTTTAATACTTTCTCGTTGATAAGGACGATTAAATTTGCTGAACTAAGCCCTGTAGGGGCAACGGTACTTAATGTAACTTGCGCATACATGGAATCGGAACTTGCTTGAAATTGAACGATGTCAATTTGGAATGG